>DASPKT010000221.1:0-11493 GCA_035627915.1 Azospirillaceae bacterium | reverse complement strand
CAGGCCAGCCGCGCCGACCTCAACAGCGACCAGCGCTCCCGCCTGGCGGCCCTGCGCCGGCGCATCGACGCGCTGCTGGGGTGACCGGCGGCGGGGCGGAATGCGGGCTTCCGACCACCCTTTCCCGTCACCCCCGCGTTTGCGAAGCTGGCGCGAAGCGCCTAGGCGGGCATCCAGGTATTCAGCGGGCCATGCGCCGGGCGGAAGGGCGCCCACGGTACCGTCGGCGCCCCTATCCCAATCCGGATAGCAGGCTGAATGCCTGGACCCCCGCCTCCGCGGGGGTGACGGCAAAGGGGGGTCGGGAGGCCATAATCCAACGCCACAGCCCTTTCCCCAGGGAGCAGCAAAACGCGCTCCTCCGCCTGAGCCTGTCGAAGGCCGCACACCGCTCCTGTTGCCCTGACACGGGGCAGATCAACGCCTCTCAGGTTGACCTCGGTCAGGAGCCACCCCGCCGGTCACCCCAGCAGCGCGTCGATGCGCCGGCGCAGCGCGGCCAGGCGGGAGCGCTGGTCGCTGTTGAGGTCGGCGCGGCTGGCCTGGAGCACCTCCAGCGAGCGGGAGATGCGGTCGACCGCGCGCAGCACCGCCGGCACCGGGTCGGCGGCGGGCACGCGGGGGGCCTTGGCGGCGGCCTTCTCCTCCCGCACGGCGCGGACGGTGAGGGCGCCGGCCCGCGCCTGCTCCCACAACGCCAGCTGGCGGGCGGGGTCCTCGATGGTGGCGAGCTCCATCAGGACCGAGCGCGGCACCCGCTTATCCGACGTCGGATACTCCTCCCGGATGCGGGCGGGCAGGGTCAGCAGGCGCAGCGTGGCGCTGACCTGGCCCTGGCTCTTGCCGACGGCGGCGCCCAGCTCCGCCTGGGTGTAGGCGTGGCGGTCCATCAGGCGGGCCAGCGCGTCCGCCTCCTCCAGCGGGTCCAGGTCCTGGCGCTGCAAATTCTCCACCAGCGCGATCTCGTCCGGATCGCCGTCGGTGACGATGGCGTACAGCGTCCTGCGGCCCAGCAGCCGGGCGGCCCGCCAGCGCCGCTCCCCCGCGACGATGTCGTAGGCGCCGTCGCCGGCATCGCGCACCAGCAGCGGGTGCAGCAGCCCGACCCGCGCCATGCTGTCCGCCAGTTCGCGCAGGGCCGCCTCGTCGAAGGTGCGGCGCGGCTGGTCGGGGCGGGGGCGCAGGGCGTCGAGGTCCAGCTCCACCAGCCGGGGGAAGTCGCCCGAGGTGCCGAACAGCGTGTCGCGGGCGACCCGGTCGAGGGCGGCCCCGTAGGTCGGGCGGCGCTTAAGCTTCATTGGACAGCTCGCGGGCGACGGTGCGGTAGACCGCGACGGGGTGGTCCGGCGGCAGCACGTCCAGCGCCACCTCGCCGTTGTAGGAGGCCTGGTCGAAGCCGGTGGCGCGCTGCACCGGCGGGAACAGCCGGGTGCGGCCGCCCAGCGTCTCCTGCAGCTCCTCCAGCACCTGGCGGTTCACCTTCAGCTTGGGGTCGTGCATCGTCGGCAGCACCCCGCAGACGCGCAGGTCGGGGTTCAGGCGCCGCTGCAGCTTCGCCACCGTGTCCAGCAGCAGCGGGATGCCCAGCATGTCCAGGAAGGCGGTCTTGACCGGGATCAGCACCCGGCTGGCCGCCGCCAGCCCGTTGGCGGTCAGCGGCCCCAGGTTGGGCGGCGTGTCCACCAGGATGAAGTCGTACTCCTGCGCCACCGCCCCGATCGCCTCCTTCAGCACGAGGTCGCCGCCGGCCTCGTTGCGGATGCGCATCTCGCCCTCCGCCAGGGTGATGCCGGAGGGCAGCAGGAAGAAGTTCCCGACCGGCACGATGCAGTCGCGGATGGGGCGGTCGTGGAACAGCACGTGGTGCAGGGTGGTGCCCGCCCGCTCGAACCGGTAGGCGTCCAGCCCGACGGCGGCGGTGGCGCTGGCCTGCGGGTCGGCGTCCACGACGAGCACGCGCCGCCCGCGCTCGGCCAGGGCGGCGGCCAGGTTGACGGCGGTGGTGGTCTTGCCGACGCCGCCCTTCTGGTTGGCGATGGCGATGACCGTGCCGGTCCGCCGCTCCGCCAGCAGCCGGCGCACCGGCTCCGGGATCGGCTCGCGGCCCGATTCCCAGCGGCTGACCCGGGCCTTGTCGTAGTGGCGCGACAGCCGCGCGTTCAGCCATGCCGCGAAGTCCGGCTGGCTCATCTGGAGCCGCTCCTCCCGGAACGCGCGCAGGCTGGGTCCGTCCATCATGGGGCCAAGCGTAGGCCGGGTTGACGGGGGGCGTCAACGGATGGCGGGGGCGGAACCTTGCCGCCCCTCCGGCCCTTCTGGTAGAAATACAGGCGGCATTCTACCGGGCGGCCATGCATCTCAACATCAAGAACGACGAGGCGCACCGGCTGGCCTCCGAACTGGCGAGCCTGACGGGCGAAAGCCTGACGGCCGCGGTGACCTCCGCGCTGCGCGAGCGGCTGGAGCGGGAGCGGCGGCGCCGCGGCGGCGTCGCGGCCAGGCTGCTGGAGATCGGGGCGCGCTATGCCGCCCTTCCGGACGCCGGCACTCCTGGCGCCGGCCCCCGCATGCCGGAGGAAATCCTCGGCTACGACGAAGACGGCCTGCCCCGGTGATCGTCGTCGACAGTTCGGCCGTCCTGGCGATCTTCCTGGGCGAGCCCGACGCGGCAAGGCTGGCCCGGGCGATCGGCGACGACGACGCTCCCCTGATGTCGGCCGCGAGCGTGGTGGAGACGTCGATCGTGCTGCGTGCCCTGAAGAAGGTGCCGCCCGGGGTGGCGGAGCAGTGGCTGGACGAGTTCCTGCGCGTCGGCGGCATCGCGGTGGAGCCGGTGACGGAGGCGCAGGCCGCCGCGGCGCGGGCGGCTCATGCCCGCTTCGGCAAGGGGACGGGGCATCCGGCGGCGCTGACCTTCGGCGACTGCTTCCCGTACGCCCTGGCGAAGACGCTGGGCGCCCCGCTCCTGTTCAAGGGCGACGATTTCGGCCGCACCGACATCGTGCCGGCCTGACGGTCCGCGCAGGTTCCAAAAGAAAACCCCGGCCGCGGAGCCCTCGGGGGAAAGCCGAGGGAGGAGCCTCCGGGGCCGGGGGAGGTCCCGCGCCGCCTGCCTGACGACGGCGCGGGGTGGGGGAAGGGTCAGGCGGCGCGGACCGTGTGCAGGAAGCGGCCGACCTCGCCGCGCAGCGTCTCCGCCTCGCGCGACAGGGTGCCGGCGGCCCCCATCACCTGGGTGGCGGCGGCGCCCGTCTCGCCGGCGGCCTGGGTGACGCCGACGATGTTGCCGGTCACCTCGGCCGTGCCCTGCGCCGCCTGCGCCACGTTGCCGGCGATGTCGCGGGTGGCGGCCTGCTGCTGCTCCACCGCCGCCGCGATGGTGGCGGCGATCTCGTTCATCCGCGTGATGGTGTTGGAGATCCCCTCGATGGAGCGCACCGCCATGCCGGTGGCTTGGGCGATCTCCTGCGCCTTCATCCCGATCTCCTCGGTCGCCTTGGCGGTCTGCTGGGCCAGCGCCTTCACCTCCGAGGCGACCACGGCGAAGCCCTTGCCGGCCTCGCCGGCCCGAGCCGCCTCGATGGTGGCGTTCAAGGCCAGCAGGTTGGTCTGGCTGGCGATGGAGCTGATGAGGCCGACCACCTCCCCGATCTTCTGGGCGGAGGTGCTGAGGTCGCCCATGATGCCGCCGGTCTGCCTCGCCTCGCCGACCGCCTGGGAGGAGATGCCGGCCGAGGCCGCGACCTGGCGGGCGATCTCCTGGATGGAGGCGGACAGCTCCTCGGTGGCGCCGGCCACCGTGTTGACGTTGGCGCTGGCCTGCTCGGCCGCGGCGGCGACGGTGGTGGACTGGCGGGTGGCCTCCTCCGCGGTGGCGCCCATGGCCTGGGCGGCGCTCTCCATCTCGGTAGCGGCGGTGGCGACGGCATCGACCACGCCCTTGACGCTGGCCTCGAACCGGTCGGCCAGTTCGCGCAGGGCCCGCTTGCGCTCGGCCTCGGCCGCCTCCTTCTGGCGGGCCGACTCGGCCTCCAGGCGGCGCATCTCCAGCCCGTTCTCCTTGAAGACCTGGACCGCGCGGGCCATCTCGCCGACCTCGTCGCCGCGCTCGCGGCCCTCGACCTCGACCGCCAGGTCGCCGCCGGCCAGCCTGGACATCAGGCCCGACAGGCGGACCAGCACCTTCGACACGCTCGTCTCGAAGTATAGCGCCAGGGCCACGGCCAGCATCACCAGGACCACGACGGCGGCGAGGGCGGTCGTGCTGGCGGCGGCGTAGACCGCGGCGCCTTCCGCGCTGGCCTCATTGGCGCGGCTGGCGTCCTGCTCCACCAGGGCCGTGAGGGCCGTCATCAGCTCGTTGAAGTCCTTGAGGCTCCGGCGGAAAAGGGCCAGCGCCTCCTCGTTCCTGTTCGACCGGGACAGGGCCAGGAGCTCGTCGCTGGTCTTCAGGTAGGACTTCCACTGCGCCTGGAAGGCGTCCAGGCGCCGGCGGGTCTCATCCACCAGGCTGTAGGCGCCGTAGTCGCCCAGCTGCCTGCCGATCGCCGACCGGTACGCTTCCACGTCCTTGTCGGCCTCGGCGATCAGCGCCTCCGTCGTGGAGAGGATGTGGCGGGCCTCGACGATGCGGTAGCGTGCCGCCGTGTACTGCACGTCCGCCAGCAGCCGGGCCCGCGGGAGCCACACCCCGTTCATCTCGACGGACCTGTCGTTCACGAGCGCCAGCCGGTTCGTGGCGAACCAGCCGAAGCCCGCGAACAGCAGGACGAAGAGGACGAAGACGGCGCGGAACTTGAGCTTCAGCGTCAGCTTTTTCATGAAAGGCTTTTCTCCCTGTTCGGCTTTTCGCCGTGCAGGAACAGCCTTTGCTGATAGAGCTTAAGCGGCACTTAATAAATTGTGCTTAACTGGATGTTAAGCAACTTGAGGTTAAACGTCCGTTCGACGCCCGACGACGGCCTGGGCCACCAGGGCGGACAGGTCGCGCGGCACCGGCAGGTCGGCCAGGCGCACGCCGGGCAGGTCCGCCGCCGCGTCGCCGCCGCCGACCAGCACCACCGGCACCCCGGCGGCGGACAGGCGCCGCGCCGCCTCCAGCACCGTCCCGTCGCGCAACGACCAGTCCAGCAGGGCGGCGTCCGGCAACCCGGCATCGGGCGGCGCGCCCGACAGGGCGGCGGCCAGCTCGGCCGCGGCGGTGAAGGGGCCCTCGACCGCGGCGCCCAGGGCGGCCAGCGCCGCGGCGCGCTCCAGCCCGGCGAGCGCGGTGCCGGCGGCGACGGCGACGCGCCGCCCGGCCAGCGGCGAGGCGGGCGAGGGGGCGGCCGGCCGCGCCAGGACCGGGGCGGGCAGGGCGATCTCCGCCGCCAGGCCCTGCGGCCGCCAGTCCAGCGCCACCCGCCCGGCCAGCTGGTGGCGCACGCTCTGCTCCACCAGCACCAGGCCGAAGCCCGGGCGCGCCGGCGGCACCGGTTCCGGCCCGCCCTCCTCCCGCCAGGACAGCGCCAGCCCCTCCGGCCCGGCCGTCCACCGCAGCGCCACGCGCCCGCCCGGGGCGGACAGGGCGCCGTGGCGCACCGCGTTGGTGAGGAGTTCGTGCAGGATGGTGGCGACGGCCTGGCTGGCGTCGGCGGCCAGCGCCACCTCCGGCCCCTCGACGGCGACGGGCAGGCCGCGGGCGGTCGCCTCGACCTCCTCGCGCGCCAGCTCGCGCAGCGGGGTCCCCTCCCACCGGCTGCGCGCCAGCAGCGTGTGGGCGCGGGCCAGCGCGCCGATGCGGCCCTGCGCGATGTCGACGAAGGACGGCACGTCGCCGGCGCGGGTCAGGCGCAGCACCGCCTGCACGACCGCCAGCATGTTCTTGGCGCGGTGGTCGACCTCCGCCATCAGCAGGCGCTGGCGCTGCTCGGCCCGCTTGCGCTCGGTGATGTCGAGCACCGTGCCGATGTAGCGAATCGGGCGGCCCTCCTCGAAGAAGGCGCGGCCGCGCGCCGCCACCCAGCGCTCCTCCCCCGCGGGGTGGGCTAGGCGGTACTCCACCGAATAGTCGCCGCCGCCGGCGGGGTCCAGCGCGCGGCGGGTCGCCTCCTGCACGGCGGGCCGGTCGTCGGGATGGACGCGGGCGAGGAAGCCCTCGGCCGTGATCGGCTCGTCCGGGCCGATGCCCAGGATCTCCCGGCAGCGGGCGTCCCAGACATGGCGGCGCGAGCGGGGGTCCACATCCCAGGTGCCGAGCCCGGTCGCCTCCAGCGCGATGCGCAGCCGGTCCTCGCTGTCGCGCAGGGCGCCGGCCGGGTCGCGCTCCCACGGGCCGTCGGCCGGGCGGGGCGCTTCGTCCTGGGGCAGGGTGGTCATCTCTCGGGTCCGGGTTCCGCTGGTCCCGTTCTAGTCCAGCGGCGCGGGCCGGGGGAGTCGGGCAAGACGCCTAGGAGCTTCGGCGGGCCGGCCCCGCCTTAAGGACGTGCCCGGGTGCGCAGGCGGCGCTCAGGCGGCCTTCAGGCAGCGCTCGAACCGCTCCAGGAAGGTCTCGGGCAGGAACGGCTTGGCCAGGATGGAGGTGTTGGGGATGGTGCGCACCGCGCCCACGAACTCCGCCGAGGCGAAGGCGGTCACGAAGATGATCGGCAGCCGGTCGCCGTCGCGGGCGCGGATGGACCGGGCGATGTCGAGGCCGCTGGTGTCGGGCAGGCGCTGGTCCAGCAGCAGGGCGGCGGGGGCGACATCCTCCAGCGCGCGGGCGCAGCCCAGCCCGTCGGGGACGCAGACCGGCTCCCAGCCGGCCTTGCGCAGGAGCTTCGCCAGCAGGTAGCGCGCACCCTCGTCGTCCTCGACGACCATCACGGTCTTCTGCGTCATGGGTGCCCCCGTTCCACCGGCTGCGCGAGAAGTTAGCGTTGGGTTCGCGGGACAGAACCTCGACCTTAGTCCTATGCCGGATGGCGGATGCGGCTCATGCCGGGATTGCGAGGACGGGGCCGGCGGCGGAGGGAAGGCCGGGCGCGAGGGGCAGCCGGATGCTGACCCGGGTGCCGCGCCCCTTCTCGCTGCGCAGCTCCAGGCGGCCGCCATGCAGCTCCACCAGCGACTTGGCGATGGGCAGGCCGAGGCCGGCCCCCTCCGCGCGGCCGTCCAGCCGGTGCGGCGCCGCCTGGCGGAAGGGCTTCTGGGCCAGCTCGATCTCCTCCGCGGTCATGCCGATGCCGGTGTCCTCGACCACGATCTCCATCTCGTCCGGCCCGGCCTCGGCGCGGACGGTGACGGCGCCGCCGGCCGGGGTGAACTTGACGGCGTTGGTCATCAGGTTGATCAGCACCTGCTTCAGGCGCAGCCGGTCGGCGGTCAGGCTGGGCAGGCCGCGCGGCACCTCCGCCCGCAGCCGCACCTGCCCCTTCTGCGCCCGTCCCCGCAACAGGCCGGAGCAGGAGGCGACCACGCCGCGCAGGTCGGTCGGGCCCGGGTGCAGCTCCATCCGCCCCGCCTCGATGCGGGCGAGGTCCAGGATGTCGGAGACGAGGTCCAGCAGCAGCTGCCCCGACGTCCTGATGTCGCGGACATAGTCGCGCTGCCGGGCGTTCAGCGGCCCGGCGATGCCCAGCTCCAGGGCCTCGGAGAAGCCCAGCACCGCGTTCAGCGGCGTGCGCAGCTCGTGGCTGACCGAGGCGAGGAAGGTGGACTTGGCCCGGTTGGCCCGCTCCGCCTCGCGCTTGGCCTCGTCCAGCTCGGCCTGCTGGCGCTTCAGCGCGGTGATGTCGCGGGCGACGCCGACCACGCCGGCGCAGCGCCCGTCCGGGACCATCAGCGGGGTCTTCACCGAATGGAAGATGCGCTGGCTGCCGTCGGGCTGCTGCACCACGTCGACCATCGCCACCGGCTCCCCCCGTTCCATGGCGATGCGGTCGGGGACGGCGAAGGCGGCGCCCCGCACCTCGCCGAACAGCTCGACGTCGGTGCGGCCCAGCATCTCCCCGCGCGTCAGCCCCACCGCCGCCAGCGTGGCGGCGTTGACCAGGATGTAGCGCCCCTCGGTGTCCTTGGCGAAGACCGGGTCGGCGGCGCTGTCGACGACGGTCGCCAGCAGCGCGGCCATGCGCCGCCTCTCCTCCTCGGCCTGCTTGCGGGCGGAGAAGTCGGTGCTGATGCCGACCGCGCGGGCGGGGCGGCCGGCCGCGTCGCGCTCCACCACCTTGCCGCGGCTCAGCAGCCAGACCCAACTCCCGTCCCGGGCGCGCACCCGCATCTCGCACTCGTAGAGCGGCGTCCGCCCGGCGAAATGCTCGGCAAGAGCCCGCCTCACCCTGGGCAGGTCGTCCGGGTGGACCAGGTGCTCCCAGGCATTGCCGTGCCGCGGGACCTCGCCGGGGCGGTAGCCCAGCATGGTCTCCCAGCGCGGGCTGAAATAGGTCTCGCCGGTGCGGATGTCCCAGTCCCACAGCCCGTCGTTGGCGCCCTCCAGCGCGAAGGCCAGGCGCTGCTCGCTGGCGCGCAGCCGGGCTTCCGCCCGGTGCCGCTCCATGGCGATGGCGACCAGGTGGGAGGCGCGCTGGACCAGCCTCAGCTCCTCCTCCGATGGGCGGCCCGGCCGGTCGCGGCAGACGGCGACGGTGGCCAGCAGCTCGCCCGCGGCGGACAGGACCGGCTGCGACCAGCAGCCCCGGATGCCGTGCCGCCGCGTCGCGTCGCGCCAGACGGCCCAGAGCGGGTCCGTGCGGATGTCCTCCGCGACGATGGTTTCGCGCCGGCCGGCGGTGATGACGGCGAAGGCCGCCACGAAGGCGGGCGGCAGGCCGGGCGCGGCGCCGGGGTACAGCGTGCCGTCGGCCGGGTCGTACAGCAGGATGGCGGTGCGCAGCCCGGGCACCCCGCCCCGCTCCCCGCAGGCCCGGCAGATGGCGGCCAGCACGTCGGGCAGCGCGTCGCCGCGCGCGATGACCTCGAGGATGTCGAACATGCCGGACCGTTGCGTTTCCCTACCACTTTCGAGTGTCGGCCCCCGGCGTAAACGACAGGTTAATTCGGCCGGCGAAGCGTTCCCGCCCGGCACAAGCGGCGGCCTGCCGCGTTGCACTGGCGACGCCGCGCCTCCGCCGCGGCCTCCCCCAGGGGGTAAGGAAGGGTCGCATGGTCGAGTGGATCGTCGATACCGTGGCCGCCGCCGGCTATCTCGGCGTGGCGCTGCTGATGGCGCTGGAGAACGTCTTCCCGCCCATCCCGTCGGAACTGATCATGCCGCTGGCGGGCTTCGCCGCGGCGCGGGGCGACCTGAACCCGGTCCTGGTGGTGGTGGCGGGCACGGTCGGCTCGGTCGCCGGCACGCTGCCCTGGTACTACGGCGCCCGGCGCCTGGGGCGGGAGCGGCTGCGCGACCTGATCCGCCGGCACGGGCGCTGGTTCGCCGTCGCCACCGGCGACCTCGACAAGGCCGCGGATTTCCTGAAGCGGCACGGGCGCAGCGCGCTGTTCTTCGGCCGGCTGGTGCCGGCGGTGCGCTCGCTCATCTCCATCCCTGCCGGGCTGGCGGAGGTGCCGCTGGGCCGCTACCTGCTCTACTCCGCCGCCGGCTCGGCGGTGTGGTCGGCCGCCCTGACCGCCGCCGGCTACCTGCTGAAAAGCCAGTACGAGCAGGTCGCCGACGTCATCGACCCGGTGGCGAAGGTCGTCGTCGTCGGTGCCGTGCTCTGGTACTTCTGGCGGGTCTACCGCTGCGGCCGGTCTGACCGGTGCGGCGACGGGGAGGCGGCCAAGGGCTGAGCCCCTCAGGCGACCAGCGCCGCCGGTTCCTCCGGGCGGTGCCGTTCGGACATCAGAACCTGGCGGACGAAGGGGATGGTGCGCATCTGCCGGGCGATGTGGTCGCCCTCCGCGCGGGCCAGGCCGGGGACCTGCAGGTCCACTGCCAGCTCCCCCTCCACCAGCCGCGACTGGACCGAGGTCGGGACCAGCCAGCGCTTGGCGAACAGCTCCATCAGCCGCGGCAGCGCGCCGGGGTCGGGATCGGCCAGGACGGCGAAGCAGAAGCGGCTGTCGGGGTCGACCGGGCGGGTTTCCGCGGCCGGCGGGGCGAGGGTGGGCATGCCCATGGCCGTCACTCCGCCGCCACGGCGTGGAAGCCGCCGGGCTCCTCGGCACCGGCGCCGAACCCCTCCAGCCCGACCCTCGCCAGGCAGCGGGCCAGCGCCTGCGCCGGGTCGGCCCGGCGGTCGCGCCCGTCCAGCACGCAGGCGAAGGCGGTCCGGCCGCGCACGGCCGCCAGCGCCCCCTCGATCGCCGCCGCGAGGTCCTGCCCCGGCAGCCGGCGCCAGGCCACCGGCCCCGCCCGGCGGGCGGCGAGCGCGATGCGGATGCCGCTCGCCGGGTCGGTGTAGACCGTCAGGCTGGCGGGCATCGGGCGGGTCGGGCGCATCGTCGGTCTCCTGAAGGCGTCATCCGGTTTCGGTGAGGCCGAGGATAGGGCTGTTGCGCTGCAAAATGTTTGCGTACTTGGCGCGCCCGGCACGATCTGCGCATGATCCATGCCGACGAACGGCATATAGGGGATCGATCATGCAGAAGCCGCTGGACGCCCTGGATTGGCGCATCCTCGCCCAGCTGCAGCGCGACGGCGCCGCCACGGCGGCGGAGGTGGGGGAGAAGGTGGGGCTCTCGCAGAGCCCCTGCTGGCGCCGGATCCAGCGGCTGGAAGAGATGGGCGTCATCAAGCAGCGGGTGGCGCTGCTGGACCGCAAGCGGGTCGGGCTGAACGTGCTGATCTTCTCGCACGTGAAGCTGGAGGCGCACAGCGGCGACCGGCTGGAGGAGTTCCGCGACGCCATCCGCCGCATCCCGGAGGTGCAGGAATGCTTCGTCCTGATGGGTCAGGTCGACTTCCTGCTGCGCATCGTCACCGCCGACATCGAGGCCTACGAGAACCTCTTCTTCGAGCGGCTGTCGAAGCTGCCCGGCGTGCGCGAGATCAACAGCATGATCGCCGTCTCCGCCGTCAAGGAGACGACGGAGCTGCCGCTGCCCGGATGACCGCCGTGCCGTCGGCCGGGGCGTCGGCCAGGGCCAGGGCGTGCAGCGCGAAGGCGAGGCGGCGGCCGTCCGGCAGGGTGTCGATGCGGCGCATGGCGCTGTTCAACGACAGCACCACGGGCAGTCGGCCGGGCGGCGCGTCGGCGGCGGCGGGGCACAGCTCCAGGGTGGCGCCGAGATGGCCGTCGCGCTCGACCGGCAGGACCGCGGGCGGGCAGGGCCCGGCGGCGACGGTCAGCGCCACGCCCGCCTGCGGGCCCAGGCCCTGCTCCTTGAAGCGGGCGACCGTCGGGACCGTGACGGAAAGGGTCAGGTAGCGCTGCGCGTCCCGGCGCAGCACCACGGTGGAGCGTCCCGGCGACCAGCGCAGGCCGGGCTCCAGATCGTGGAAGCCGCTGATGGCGGGATAGTCGCCCCGGCCGAAGTCCAGCCCGGCGGCCAGGCTCTCCTCCGGCCAGCGGGCCGGGTCGGCCGCCGGCT
>DASPKT010000220.1:0-5366 GCA_035627915.1 Azospirillaceae bacterium | reverse complement strand
ACCAGAGCACGTAGCTGGTGCCGACCCGGGCGGCGCGGAAGCGGCCGAGCGGCGGTTCCAGCTCCACCAGCAGCAGGTCGCCGGCCATGTCGGCGAGGTCGACCGGGTCGAGGGCGGCCCGCGGGGGCAGGCGCCCGGCGGCGCCGGCGGCGCGCCAGCGCGCCAGCAGCGCCTGCAGCCGCGGGTCGGCCACCTCGGCCCGCCGCAGCGATGCGGCCCGGGGCTCCGGGGCCTCCGGCAGGGCTCGGTCCACGGGCGGTCCTCCCATCCCATGAGGGTCGATCGCATCCTATCCCGTGCAGCGCAAGCGGGAACCCGGCCTTACGGCGCGAGGGCGGATGCTTTGGATTTATCGCGAAAGCCGCGCATATGCGGTGTCCGGCGCCCACCTCGGCCGGAAGGGGTAGGCCGATGCCGTCGACGGCCCCCGGAGCGGCTCCTGACCGGCGCGCGCGCGGAAGTGGTGGGGGGCCCGGCCGACGGTAGGGGGAACCGCGTCCGGATAGCATAGGGCGTAATACCTAGCCGAAACGGGGGCGCGCCTGTTCATGGTTCGGCTGAACGCACAGGCGGGCGCTGGAGCGCCCCCTTGTGTGCGCGGCCGGGCCGGCGCCCTGCCGGCCGGAGATCCACCTGCCCGAGGGATTCGAGCGATGTATCCGAACCGGCCGCCCGCCGACACCGTCGAGATCAGCCTGGTCGTGCCCATGTACAACGAGGAGGAGGGCATCGACCTCTTCTACCGCGAGATCACGCAGGTCCTGGAAGCCGTCGCGCCCAGCTTCGAGATCGTCTGCGTCAACGACGGCAGCCGCGACGGCACCCTGGCGAAGCTTCAGGACCTGGCCGCGCGGGACAGCCGCATCCGGGTGGTGGACCTCTCGCGCAACTTCGGCAAGGAGCTGGCGCTGACCGCCGGCATCGACCACGCCGCCGGCGCCGCCGTCATCCCCATCGATGCCGACCTGCAGGACCCGCCGCACGTCATCCCCGCCATGATCGCCAAGTGGCGCGAGGGGTACGAGGTGGTGCTGGCCGCCCGCGCCGACCGCAGCAGCGACAGCCCCCTGAAGCGGCTCACCGCCAAGGGCTTCTACTGGGTGATGAGCCGGGTGGGCGAGGTGCCGATCCCGCAGGACGTGGGCGACTTCCGCCTGATGGACCGCAAGGTGGTGGACGCGCTGGCCCGCCTGCCGGAGCGCACCCGCTTCATGAAGGGCCTGTTCGCCTGGCTGGGCTTCCGCCAGGCGGTGGTGACCTATGCCCGCGCCCCCCGCGCCGCCGGCCAGACCAAGTGGAAGTACTGGAAGCTCTGGAATTTCGCCCTGGAAGGGATCGTCTCCTTCAGCACCCTGCCGCTGAAGATCTGGACCTACTGCGGGGCGCTCGTGGCGACGGCGGCGCTCGCCTACATGATGTTCCTTGTCGTCTACACCATGGTCCACGGGGTGGACGTGCCCGGCTACGCCTCGCTGATGGCGGCGCTGCTGCTGTTCAGCGGCATCAACATGATCGGCCTCGGCATCGTGGGCGAGTATCTGGGCCGCGTCTTCGTCGAGGTGAAGCAGCGCCCGCTCTACCTGGTACGGGAGACCTGGGGGTTCGAGCACCGGCAGGAGGTGCAGGTCACCAGGCTGCAGCCGGCCCGCCGCAGCGCCCCCTGAGGCTCGGGGGCGCCGCCGGGCCGGGGGCGCGCCTCTCAGCCCGGCGGGCGCCGCGCGTACCGGTAGACCTCGACCCCGCCGGTGTTCCAGCTGCCCGCCGGCTCGCCGAAGCGGCGCAGTTCCTGCTCCACGATTCGCTGGGGATCGGCGGTCCAGCTGTTGGTGCGCACGACCAGCCAGGCCCGCTCCGCCCCCTCCAGCCTCGCCGCCAGCGCCGCCCGGTCGGCCTCCGTCACCGGCCGGTAGCCGTTCCAGCCGTCGGGCCAGTCCGCCGGCGTGCCGGTGAGCGGGATGTCGGCGCCCAGCCGCTCCAGGTAGTAGCCGACCGCCAGGGCGGAACTCATCGACACGGTCAGCACGGGCTCGCCCGGCCGCCACTCCGCCGCCACCACGGCCGCCGCCCCGTCCCAGCCCTCCCGCGGGGGCGCCTCGTAGTCCACGCGCACCCCGGCGAACAGGCCCGCCGCGACCACCGCCAGCGCGCCGGCGCGCAGCCAGGGCCGCGGGATCAGCGCCAGGCCGCACGCCACCATCAGGGCGTAGGGCACGCCGATCCAGGCCATCAGCTTGGGCTGGTAGGCCGGCACGAAGGCGATGCTGAAGCCGACATAGAGCGCCAGCGGCAGGGCGCACAGCCCGATCACCAGCCCCGCCGCGGTCCAGCGCCGGGCCAGCAGCAGCCCCAGGGCGCCCGCCGCCCCCGCGCCGAAATAGAGCAGGTCCGGCACCGCCCAGAGCGAGCGGAACTTCCAGAAGTCGTTGATGGTGAAGTAGAGCGACAGGTGGGAGACCAGGTTGCGCAGGGTCGGCGGCGGGATCACGAAACCATCGGACAGCTTGGCCGCCATGCCCAGCAGGTGCGGGACCCACCAGGCCCAGATCAGGAAGGCGGCTGCGTTCGCCGCCACCCAGTTCACCACGAAGCCGGCGCGCCGCCCGCCCGGGCCCAGCCACCAGGCGAAGGCCAGCAGCTGCACGACGAAGACCACCAGCGGGTAGGTGTTGTGCAGCCACAGGAAGAAGCCGGTCGCCAGCGCCACCGTCGCCCAGGCCGCCATCAGGCTGCGGGCGCCGGGGTCGCTGCCGGGGGAGAGGCGCCACAGGGGCCGGGCGGCCTGCTCCGGCTCCGCCGCGATGCGCAGCAGCGCCCAGCACAGCGCCGCCACCGGCAGGGCGCCCAGGCCGTAGGCGCGGGCGTTCTGGCTCCATTCCAGCTGGAACGGCATCAGGGAGAAGACCAGCGCCGCCGCCGCCCCGGTCCAGGCGCCGCCGATTCGCCGTCCGGCCAGGTAGACGAAGGGGATGGCGGCGGTATTCAGCACCGCGGACAGCGACCGCACGCCCGCCTCGCCGGTGCCGAACAGGCCGGTCCAGAAATGCAGCAGCGTGTAGTAGAGCGGCGGGTGCGGCTCGAAGGCGGGGGTGCGGCCCCAGAGGTCCGCGAGAGGTATGGTGGCGAACCAGACCGTGTAGGCCTCGTCCAGCCACAGCGGCTCCCGCCCGATATAGGCGAGGCGCACCAGCAGCCCCACCAGCAGGGCGACGCCGACCAGGGCTGCCGCCAGCATCCGCCTGCCGCCCGCCTCCGCCGCCGCGCCGTCGATGGTTCCGGCCTGCCGCCGCATCCCTCTTCCTCCCCTTTCGGTCGCTACCAGCCCCACGCTTAGCCGAACGGGCGCGGCGGGGGGCGGGTGCAGGCGGAGACGGGGCGGCTATTCCGGGTCACCCGGCGGGGGTGCCGGGGGGCGCGCGGATCGGCCCCCGGGCGACGCCGCGGGTTGGCGGAACGCGCCAGTCCTGCCAATATCGCCCGCGCCGCCCCATATGGGGACCGGTCGGTCTGGACGGGAACGGGTCATGACGAAGCGTCGGTGGGGTCTCGGCATCTGGTTCAGGATCGTGCTGATCCCGGCGTCGCTGCTGCCCGTGCTCCTGATGGTGTTCGGCGGCGACCGGCCGTCGGACTACCGCCCGGTGCGGCCGCCGGAGGGCGATCCCGTGGTGTTCGTGCAGCCCAAGGACGACGTGCCGCCCCCGCTGCGCTCGCTGGAGGAGGTACGCCTGCCGCCCCCGGCGCCCCTCGACCCGGATCAGGTCCTGCCGCCGCTGCCGCGGATTGGTACCTGAATCATCTTCATATCCCGCTCGGGTGACTTGCCCAAAGGGCGAAGTACATGTTTACTGCTCGCTTCGTCTAGTCGGGAAGGGGATCATGAAGAGCATCCGTCTACTTGCCGTCTGCGGCCTGCTGCTGGCGCCGGGCATCGCCGCCGCCCAGCCGGAGAAGCCGGCAGACGCGCCCGCCGCCGCGGCCCAGGGCAACGCGCCCGCCAGCCAGGAGCAGGCGGACTACAAGAACGAGACAATCTGCAAGGCCGTGACCGCCACCGGGTCGCGCCTGGGCAAGCAGAAGGTCTGCCGCACCCGCGCCGAGTGGGAGCAGATGACCGACAACGCGCGCCAGGCGACCGGCCAGAGCCAGAAGCAGGGCTACATGGACCGGGGCGGCTGATCCCGCTTCCCGCCCACGCGGAAACGAAAAGGCGCCGGTGCGGTCTCCCGCCCGGCGCCTTTCTCTTTTGCGGCATTGCGCTGATCGCCCTGCCTCCCCCGCCCGGAGGCGGGGGAGGGACGCGTCAGGTCAGCGCACGGCCTTGGCGGCCACGACCATGGCGTCGGCCTTCGCGGCGTTGCCCTGCTTGCCGTACAGCTCCGCCAACTCCTGGTAGACCACCTTCAGCAGCTCCTGCCGGTCCTTGTCGGCGGAGCCCTTCAGCTTGTCCACCAGGCCCAGGTAGGTCTTCTCCGCCGCGGCGAAGTTGCGCTGCTCCATGTCCATCTTGGCGGTGCCGCGGTCGACCACCAGGCGCAGCACATGGTCGCCCGGCAGGCCGGCGACGGCCTCCTGCGCGCGCTCCACGTAGCGGCGGCCCTGAACCTCGCTCTTGTTCTTGCGCGCGAAGAAGGCGGTCTCCAGCAGGCTGACCACATGCTCCGCCGACTGCGCCCCGAAGGCGTCGCGGGTCATGTTGTTGACCCGCATGTAGGTGCTGCCGGCCTCCTCCAGCTCGCCCAGGTTCTCCAGCCCGACCGCCATCTCCTTCCAGAAGGGGACGGTGAGGGCCGGCTCGGCGCCCTTGCGCTCCAGCGCCGCGATGGCGGTCCGGCTGGCGCCGACGGCGGCCCGGATGCCCTCGCTGCGGTAGGTGAGGTCGACCATGTTCAGCAGCAGGTCGGCGTGGCTCTCCGCCTTGTAGTTGGCGGCCGTCTTCTCGTAGAGGTCGGCGGCCTGGGCGGCCAGGTCCTTCGCCTCGATGAGGCGGCCCGCCTCCATCAGGTCGACGGACTGCTTGTTCGCCTCCTGCCAGGTGATCGCCCACGCCGGCGCGGCCGCGGTCGCCAGCAGCGCCGCCACGATGTATGCCCGAATACGCATGGATGCGTCTCCCTGATCCTCGCGTTCTTTCGATACAGACTAGAAGAAGCCGCGCATCGCCGCCAGAGGCTCTTGTTACATAGGGCTTACATTCGGGAGCGCGCGAGGCCAAAAAAACGCCGGAAGCGGGTGCTTCCGGCGAGTTGAACAGAGAGGCTTCACGTCTGGGAGGCATTTCCTATGATGCTTCCGGGTGTTTCCTCGCGTCCCCGTCATAGCAAGAAACTCGTTTAGTAACCGGTACTTATCGTGTGCCACGCTTGACC
>DASPKT010000219.1:0-5693 GCA_035627915.1 Azospirillaceae bacterium | reverse complement strand
CGTGTCCATGGGGCGGGAAGCCTACGGGCGGTTCGACCGGGGATCAACGCCGCGCGGGGCCGGGCGGGTCCGGGGGGCAGCAGGGTGCGGCTGTGGGGTGGTGCGGGCTTCGACAGGCTCAGCCTGAGGGGCGGGGGATGCCAGGCCTGAAGGCAGGGAGCGGCAACCGCCTGCCGGAGGAGCATCACCACGCTCCTCAGCCTGAACCTGTCGAAGCCTCATCCTGAGCCTGTCGAAGCCTCATCCTGAGCCTGTCGAAGCCTCATCCTGAGCCTGTCGAAGCCTCATCCTGAGCCTGTCGAAGGACGCAACCCGCCTCCGCTGCCTTGAAGCGCACCCGTCCCATTTTTCTGGCCGTCATGCCCGCGGAGGCGGGCATCCAGGTATTCAGCGTGCTACACAGCCCGGGGGAAGGACGCCCACGGTACCGCTGGCGCCTCCGTCCAGGCCCGATAGCAGGCTGAATGCCTGGACCCCCGCCTCCGCGGGGGTGACGAAGAGGGCATGAGGGCGCCACACCCTGTCCCACTGGGTGGACCGGGAAGGAAACACGGCACCCCCCCAAAGAGAAAGGGCGCCGTCTCCGGCGCCCGTCCCCTACTTGTTGGCCATCCACTTCTCGAGCCAGCGGATGTCGTAGTCGCCGTTGATGAAGTCGGGCTCGGCGATGATCTTCCTGTGCAGCGGCAGGGTGGTGTCGATGCCGCCGATGACGAACTCCTCGATGGCCCGGCGAAGGCGCATCAGGCACTCGTTGCGGGTGGTGCCGTGGACGATCAGCTTGGCGATCATGCTGTCGTAGTGCGGCGGCACCCGGTAGCCGTCGTAGAGCGCGCTGTCCACCCGCACGCCGAGGCCGCCCGGCGCGTGGTAGCCCTGGATCTTCCCCGGGGACGGGGTGAAGGTCTCGGGGTTCTCCGCGTTGACGCGGCACTCGATGGAGTGGCCCTGGAACTTGATGTCCGCCTGGCCGTAGCCCAGCGGCGCGCCGGTCGCCACCCGGATCTGCTCGCGCACCAGGTCGATGCCGGTGATCATCTCCGAGATCGTGTGCTCGATCTGGAGGCGGGTGTTCATCTCGATGAAGTAGAACTGGCCGTTCTCATAGAGGAATTCCATCGTGCCGACGCCGCGGTAGCCCAGCAGCTTGGCGGTGCGGGCGGCCAGCGCGCCGACCTTCTCCCGCTCCGCCGCGTTCAGCGCCGGGGACGGGGCCTCCTCCACCACCTTCTGGTGGCGGCGCTGGATGGAGCAGTCGCGCTCGCCGAAATGCACGACGTTGCCGTGGTGGTCGCCCAGCAGCTGCACCTCGATGTGCCGCGGCGCCGCCAGGTACTTCTCCATGTAGACCTGGTCGTTGCCGAAGGCGGCGCGCGCCTCGCCGCGGGCCAGCTGATAGGCCTCGCGCAGCTCGCCGGCGCTCCAGGCCACCTTCATGCCCTTGCCGCCGCCGCCGGCCGCCGCCTTGATCAGCACCGGGTAGCCGGTGCGCCCGCCGATCGACAGCGCCTCGTCCACCGTCTCCACGGGCCCGTCGGAACCGGGGACCACGGGCAGGCCCAGGTCCATCACCGTCTTCTTGGCGGTGACCTTGTCGCCCATGATGCGGATGTGCTCCGGCGTCGGCCCGATCCAGGCGAAGCCGTGCTCCTCCACCATCTGGGCGAACTGGGCGTTCTCCGACATGAAGCCGATGCCGGGATGGATGGCGTCGGCCCCCGTGATGGAGGCCGCCGACAGGATCGCCGGGATGTTGAGGTAGCTCTCCTTGGCCGAAGGCGGGCCGATGCACACGCTCTCGTCCGCCAGGCGCACATGCATGGCGTCGGCGTCGGCGGTGGAGTGCACCGCGACCGTGTGGATGCCCATCTCGCGGCAGGCGCGGTGGATGCGAAGCGCGATCTCGCCGCGGTTCGCGATGAGGACCTTCTCGAACAGGCCGCCGTCCGCCATGACCGGCCCCCTCACTCGATGATCAGCAGGACTTCGCCGTACTCGACCGGCTGGGCGTCGCTGAAGAGGATCTGGGTGATCGTGCCGCCCTTGGGCGCCTTGATCGGGTTCATCACCTTCATCGCCTCGATGATCAGCACGGTCTGGCCGGCCTTCACGCTGTCGCCCGCCTTCACGAAGGGGGCGGCGCCGGGCTCGGGCGCCGCGTAGGCGGTGCCGACCATGGGCGACTTCAGCGCGCCGGGGTGCTGCGCCGGGCTGAGCGCCGCGGGGGCGGCCGCGGCCGGGGCCGCCGCCGGGGCCGCGGCCGGCATGGCGGCGGGGGCCGCGAACACGGCATGCGCCGCCTGCGGCATCCCGCGGGTGAGGCGGATGCGCCGCTCGCCCTCGGCGTACTCGATCTCCGTGAGGCCGGTCTCCTCCAGGAGCTCGGCCATCTTGCGGACGAAATCGCTGTCGATGTCGAAAGTCGCCATTCTCTTTACCCTGTCATCCGGTCGCGACGTGGTCAGGACCGTTCGTTGGGCGCCTCGATCAGGCGGGCGATGGCCTGAAGCGCCAGTGTGTAGCCATGCGAACCCAAGCCGCATATGACGCCTCGAGCGACCGTCGACACATAGGAGTGATGGCGAAACGGCTCTCGGCGGAAGATGTTGCTCAGATGCACCTCCACGACGGGCAGGGCTACCGCCTGCAGCGCGTCGAGGATGGCGATGGAAGTATGCGTGTAGGCGCCGGCGTTGATCAGGATGGCGTCGTGCTCGCCCCTCGCCTCCTGGATCCAGCCGACCAGCTCCCCCTCGTGGTTGGACTGGCGGAAGTCGATCGCCAGCCCCAGCTCGGCGGCCGCCTCCTGGCACAGCGCCTCCACGTCGTCCAGCGTCTCGCTGCCGTAGATCTGAGGTTCCCGCGTGCCGAGCAGGTTCAGGTTCGGCCCGTTCAGGATCAGGACGGACGGCTCGATGGCCAAGGGGCTGCGCCTTTCGGATGGTCGCCGGAAGACGGGGGTTATAGCACGGACAGCACCGGGGGCAATGGGGCAGGGGATGGGCCCGGATCGGGGCCGGGGATGCGCCCTCAGCCCTTCTTCGCCGCCCGCACGCTCTTCACCACCTCGACCAGGCTGGCGCGGTCGACGGCACCGGGGATCATGGTGTCGCCGACGATGAAGGCGGGGGTGCCGCGCACGCCCAGCTCCTGCGCCAGCTTCAGGTTGGCGTCGATCTCCGCCTGAACGGCGGCGTCGTCCATGTCCTTCTGCAGCCGGGCCATGTCGGCGCCGGCGGACTTGGCCAGCGCCAGGACCGTGTCCTCGTCCAGCGGGCCCTTGTGGCCCATCAGCGCGTCGTGCACCGCCTGGTACTTGCCCTGCTTCTGCGCCGCCAGCGCCACCTTGGCGGCGACGACGGAGGAGGGGCCCAGGATCGGGAACTCCTTGTAGACGAGGCGGACCTTGCCGTCCTCGGCCACCGCGGCCTCCAGCTCGGGCTGGGTGCGCTTGCAGTAGCCGCAGTTGTAGTCGAAGAACTCCACCAGGGTGACGTCGCCCTTGGGGTTGCCGCCGACCGGGGAGGTCTTCGACGCCGTCAGCTGGGTGCGGTTCTTGGCGATGGCCTCGGTCACCGCCTTGGTCGCCGCCTCCTCCTCGCGCTGCTGCAGGATGGTCACGGCCTCGGTGATGATCTCCGGGTGGGCCAGGATGTACTCGCGCACGATCTTTTCCACCGCCGCGCGGTCCAGGGCGGGCTCGGCCGCCCGGGCGGGGCCGGTCGTCCCGGCGAGCAGCGCCGCGGCGGACAGGGCCAGGACGGGGACGGAAGGCAGGCGGGCCATGGGTGTTCTCCGGTGGGGCGCGTCTCGAGGCGCGCACAATGGCGGAGCCCCGACCGGCACGCAACCGCCGCATCGGCCCCGCGCATCCCACGAATGGTACTTGCCTACCCTTACGAGCTATGACGTGATAGGACGCTCAAGGCCGCGCGCCGTCGGGATATAACCTGTTCAGGGTGTCCCGCGGCTCCGGCGGGGACGAGTGCGACGGCGGGCCTGACCAGCATGACCATGAACGACGACTTCCTGTTCCAGGAGGAGGCGCCGGCGGCAGCGACGGGTCCCGATCCCGCGGTGAAGCCGTGGCTTATCCTGATCGTGGACGACGACCAGGAAGTCCACGCCATGACCCGGCTGGTCCTGAAGAAGTTCACCTACCGCGGCCGCCCGGTGAAGTTCCTCTCCGCCTACTCCGCGGAGGAGGCGATGGAGATCCTGCGCCAGGACCCCGGCATCGCCATGATCCTGCTGGACGTGGTGATGGAGACGGACGACGCCGGCCTGCGCCTGGTCCCCCGCATCCGCGAGGAGCTGGACAACGACGCGGTCCGCATCATCCTGCGCACCGGCCAGCCCGGCCAGGCGCCGGAGGACCACGTCATCCACGGCTACGACATCAACGACTACAAGGCGAAGACGGAGCTGACCGCCCAGAAGCTGGGCACCGCCACCGTCGCGGCCCTGCGCTCTTACGAGCACATCGTGGCGCTGGACCGGTCGCGGCGGGGGATGGAGCGCATCATCGAGGCGTCCTCCCAGCTGTTCAACCTGTCCGCGGTCGACCGCTTCGCCGAGGCGGTGCTGCGCGAGATGGCCCGGGTGCTGGACGTGCCGCAGGACGGCTTCGTCTGCGTGCCGCGCGGCAGCCAGCGCGCCGACGCCCAGATCCTGGCCGCCGCCGGCCGCCACGCCGGCCTGGGCGGCATGCCGGTCAACAGCAGCGTGCCCCCGGCCCTGGCGGCGCGCACCATGGCGGTGCTGCGCGAGCGCCGGCACGACTACGACGACGACGCGGCGATCCTGTCGCTGCGCACGGCCGACGGCCGCGACGCCGCAGTCTGCCTGCACCCCGGGCGCACGCTGGACGAGCTGGAGCGGCGCCTGGGCGAGGTGCTGGCCGGCAAGATCTCCGTCGGCTTCGACAACCTGAACCTCTACGAGAGGCTGAAGAAGGCCCACAAGGCCTCGGTCATCGCGCTCGCCGGCCTGGCGGAGTACAAGGACCAGGACGGCGGCGGCGACCACGTGCTGCGCCTGTCGCGCCTGGTGACCGAGATGGCCTTCGCGCTGCGCGCCGAGGCCGCCTACGCCGAGCAGGTGACGGACGAGTTCCTCGACCTCATCACCATGGGCAGCATGCTGTACGACATCGGCATGGTGGGCGTGCCCGACCGCATCACCCTGAAGCCCGGCCCGCTGGACGAGGCGGAGACGGCGCTGATGCGCCAGCACTGCGAGCGCGGGGCGGCCATCCTGGACAAGGCCAGCCGCATGGTGGAGGGCAGCAACTACCTGTCCTTCGGCGCCGCCATCTCCCGCGCCCACCACGAGCGCTGGGACGGCAGCGGCTATCCGGCGGGCCTGAAGGGCACCGACATCCCGCTGGCCGCCCGCATCGTGGCCGTGGCCGACGTGTTCGACAGCCTGACCCACAAGCGCACCTTCCGCGACGCCGTCCCCCTGGCCGGCGCGCTGGCCGAGATCGAGGCCGGGTCCGGCACCCAGTTCGACCCCGCCGTGGTCGCCGCCTTCTTCAAGGTCATGGGCGCGCGCGGGCGGCTGCGGTAGGGGGCCGGCCGGGCAGCGGGGGCGTGGTGCGGGCTTCGACAGGCTCAGCCTGAGGGACGTTGAGATGCTCCCAAGGTTGGTTGCTGCTCCCGGCTACACCGGGCCCGGCATCCCCCGCTCCG
>DASPKT010000218.1:0-9899 GCA_035627915.1 Azospirillaceae bacterium | reverse complement strand
GCCGACATGGACCAGCAGGGGCGGCAGGCCCGCCAGCTCGGCATAGACGGGGGAGGCCAGCGGCGTGTCCGCGGGCAGGCCGGGGATGTAGGCGGGGGCGACGGAGGCGATGCCGCGGGCCATGAACATGGCGCAGCGCGCTTCGTTTCGGATCAGCGAGTTCCCCCGCGCCGCCAAGTCGGTCAGGGGGGAGAAGAGGGCAGCCGCCGCCGGCTGGGGCAGGCCGCGCTCCTTCAGGGACAGCATGAGCGACAGCGACAGCCCGCCGCCGGCGCTGTCGCCCGCCAGTACGACCGGGCCCTGGGCTGCCAGCTCGCGGTAGACCGCCAGCGCATCCTCCAGCCCGGCCGGGAAGGGGTTCTCCGGCGCCAGCCGGTAGTCGGGCACGCAGACCCGGAACCCCCGCAGGGCGAAGAAGCCGGTGATCGGCCGGTGCGTGCGCGGCGAGCAGGCAACATAGCCGCCGCCATGCAGGTAGAGCAGCGTGCCATGCGCCCCGCCGCCGGCCGGTTCCACCCACTCGCACCGGATGCCGCCCACCGTCGCCTCGGAGACCGCCACCCCCGGCGGCCGGCCGCCGCCGCCGCGGTTGAACAGGGCCCGGACGTCCTCCACGACCGTGGCGCGGGCCAGCTGGCGCTTCAGGGTCCAGCGCAGCAGCGAACTGACCAGGTGTGCCTGCCAACTCGCCATCGCGACCCTCCTGCGTGCGCGCCCCGGATTTCCCGGGGCCTCAAGTTCGTTCCCGCCAGTTGTAAGGTGACTACCTTAGGCGGGTCAATGGCACCGGTTTCCGATGGCGCGCGCCAGCCTTCCCCTCTCCCAAGGGGAGAGGGTGGCCCGGAGGGCCGGGAGAGGGGGTAAGACGCCACAGGAAAGGGCACCTTTCCTCCACGTCGGAGCACCGCTCCGCAGGCCCGTACCCCCTCTCCCTGTCCCTCTCCCCATGGGAGAGGGGACGGCAGTTCCGGGGGAGGCGCTCAAGTCACCTCCGCCGGAAACCGCCCGCTCACGCCTTCAGCGACTTGGCCAGCGGCAGCGAGCGCACCCGCCGGCCGGTCAGTTTGGAGACCGCGTTCACCAGCGCCGGGGTGGCCGGGGGCAGGCCGGGCTCGCCGACGCCGCCCATGGGTTCGCCGGAGCGGATGAAGTGGACCTCCACGACCGGCGCCTCCGGCAGCTTCAGCAGCCGGTAGGCGTCGAAGTTCTTCTCCGCGGTCTGGCCGCCGGCGATGGTGGCGGCCTCGAACAGGGCGGTGGAGAGGCCCTGGACCACGCCGCCCTCCACCTGGCTGCGGGCCCCGTCGGGCAGCACCAGGTCGCCGCAGTCGAGCGCGACGGTCACCTTGTGAACGACCGGCATGCTGTCGCGCATCGACACCTCCGCCACCTGGGCGCAGAGGCTGCCGTAGCACTCGAAGAAGGCGAAGCCCTGGGCCCGGCCATCGGGCAGCCTGCGGCCCCAGCCGCCCTTCTCCGCCGCGGTGTCGACCACCTTCAGGGCGCGCAGGTCGTGGGCCAGCAGCCGGCGGCGGTAGGCGACCGGGTCCTGGCCGGCGGCCGCCGCCAGCTCGTCCACGAAGCACTCCAGGAAGAAGGCGTTCTGGGTGGCGCCGACGGCCCGCCAGGGCGCCGCCGTCACCTTGAAGTGCCGCATGGCGTAGTCGACGCGGTAGGCGCCCTTGGCGTAGCGCAGGTTCGGCAGGTCCTGGACCGAGGCGGGATCGAGGTCGCCCTCCTTCATCGAGCCCGGCACGAACTCGGTGCGCATGGAGGGACCGCTGGCGCGGAAGGAGAGGCCCAGCAGGCTGCCGTCGGCGGCCAGCGCCGCGCGCAGCCGCGCCGCCTGGGCCGGGCGGAACCAGCCGCGCTCCATCTCGTCCTGGCGGCGCCAGAAGAACTTGACCGGCGTGCCGGGCAGGGCCTGGGCCACCAGGACCGCCGGCGGGATGCCGTCGTCCGCCAGCCGCCGCCCGAAACCGCCGCCGATGGAGACGGTGTGGACGCGGACCCTGTCCTCCGCCACCCCGGCCGTCTTGGCCGCCGTCTTCAGCGAGCGGTCCTGCACCTGGGTCGGCGCCCACAGCTCCAGCGTGCCGTCCTTCCACAGGGCGGTGCAGCTCCAGGGCTCCATCGGGGCATGGCTGATGAAGGGCACCTCGTAGTCGGCCTCCACCACCTTGGCGGCCTTGGCGAAGGCGGCGGCGAGGTCGCCCTCCTCCTTGGCGACGGCGGACTTCTCCGCCCCCAGCCCCTCGCGCATGGCGGCGGAGATCGCCGTGCTGTCCATGGCGTCCTGCGGGCTGGGCGCCGGGGTGATCGCGACCGCGTCGGCCCCCTTCATGGCGGCCCAGGCGGTGTCGGCCACCACGGCGACGCCGCCGGGGATCTTCACCACCTCGCGCACGCCCTTGACCGCCTTCGCCGGCGCCGGGTCGAAGCCGGCGAGGTCGGCGTGGAAGACCGGGTTGAAGCGGGCGCAGGCGTACAGCATGCCGGGCAGGCGGAAATCGAAGCTGTAGACCTGCGCGCCCGTCGTCTTGGCCGGGATGTCCAGCCGCGGCGTGCCCTTGCCGACGTAGCGGTACTGCGCCGGGTCGCGCAGCGCGGGGGAGGAGGGGGGCGCCAGCCCCGACGCCTCCTCCGCCACCTCGCCGAGGCCGACGGAACGGCCGGACGCCTTGTGCACGATGCGCCCGCCCTCGGCCGCCAGCTCCGCCGCCGGGACCGACAGGCGGGCGGCGGCGGCCATGACCAGCATCTCGCGCGCCTGGGCGGCGCCGGTGCGCAGGTGCGGGGTCCAGCGCCGCACGCCCCAGCTGCCGCCGGAGCCCATGGTGCGGTTGGCGGCCGGGCCGAAGCGGTAGGGGTCGGCCGGCTGCGCCGTCTCCACCGACACGTCGGCGATGTCGACGCCCAGCTCGTCCGCCACCACGGCGGCGTGGGCGGTGTGGGTGCCCTGGCCCATCTCGGTCGTGGGCGACAGCACCACCACCTTGCCGTCGGGCTTCACCACGACGTAGGCGGTCAGCATGCCGGCCTGCCGGTTGGGGCCGGCGGCACCGGCCAGCACCGGCACCGGGGCGGGGGCCGCCTGCTGCGCGGACGCCTCCGGCAGGGGCAGCGCCACGGCGACGGCGAGGCCGCCCATGGCCTTCAGGACGGAGCGGCGGTGGAGGATGGTCGCGGTCTTGGCGGTCATGGGGCCCTCCCTCAGGCGACGCCGGCGGCGCGCTTGATCGCCGTCCGGATGCGGGGATAGGTGCCGCAGCGGCAGAGGTTGCCCTCCATGGCGGCGTCGATGTCGGCGTCGCCGGGGCGCGGGTTCTGCGCCAGCAGCGCCGCCGCGGCCATGATCTGGCCGGACTGGCAGTAGCCGCACTGCGGCACCTGCGCCTCCACCCAGGCCTTCTGCACGGGATGCTCGCCGCCCAGCCCCTCCACCGTCGTCACCTTGGCCCCGGCGGCGGCCGAGACCGGGGTGACGCAGGCGCGCACCGGCTGCCCGTCCAGGTGCACCGTGCAGGCGCCGCACTGGGCGACGCCGCAGCCGTACTTGGTGCCGGTCAGGCCCAGCAGGTCGCGCAGCGCCCACAGCAGCGGCATGTCGGGATCGGCGTCGAGGCTGCGCGCCTCGCCGTTGACGGTCAGCTGGATCATGGTTCCCCCTCCCGGGCCGGGGTTGCGTTGCGCCGGCAGCATAGGACGCCCCCGTGCGCTCTCGCCAGGGGCCCGGCCGCCGGGTTGGTTCGCCAACGTTATGACACCGGTTACCGGTACGGATCAACCGCCCCATCCGGCGAAAGAATGCCCGAAACGAAAACGCCAAACGAAAACGCCGGCCCCCGCGGGAGGGGCCGGCGTTCCGGAAGCGGCGAGGGACGGAGCGTCAGACGACGCTGAGGTCCACGCCGGTCAGGTCGATGGTGGCGCCGTCGGCCAGGCGCTCGCCCTCGGCGGGCAGGGTCGCCAGGATCTCGGCCATGAACCACTCGCCGCCCTTGATGGTGCGCAGGTCGTGGCTGCCGATGTCGACGAGCTTGCCTTCCTTCGTGCTCCAGTAGGCCAGCGGCATCTTCAGCCCGACCATCTGGATCCAGACGTCGCCGGTCTGGGCGATCAGCACATCGTCGAACCCGTCGCCGTCATAGTCGTCCACGCCGGAGAAGGACCAGCCCTCCGGCAGGGTGAACAGCTCCTGGAAATAATCGACGTTGACGATGCCGCCGTTGCGCGCCACCGGGCCGCGGACCCAGGTGGTGAACTCCCGCGTGTCGGAGTTGTAGAACAGCATCTCGTCCAGGCCGGGGAAGCCCTCGGCGAACTCGCCCACGCCGGCCAGGATCACGTCCGGGTTGGTGGCGATGTCGGTCAGGTGGTACTGCTCGCCGCCCGTCAGCTGGACGTAGAGCCCGCCCCATTCGTCGGTGTAGAGCACGTCGTCGCGGCCGTCAGCGTTCATGTCGCCGAACGTTTCGAACCGGAAACGGTCGCTGTCGGCGAACAGGCGCCGGGTGGAGCCGTCGCTGAGGTCGTAGGCGAAGTAGGTGGACTGCACGTTGCTCCAGTGCTGGGGCAGGCGGTCCGACCACTCGTACTGGATGTCGAGGGAGAAGATGATCTCCTGGCCCTCGCCGCCGGACAGGTCCGCGGTGCCGCGGACGTTGATCTCCATCGGCAGGCCGATCCGCGGCGTCGGGATCGCCGGCTCGATGCCGACCATGTCGAAGGTGCCGTCGACATGGTAGTCGACCAGCACGAAGCTGCCGCGGTCGTACTGGTAGACGGCGTCGGCGATGCCGTCCTCCGTCACGGTGCCGGTGACGACACGCTTGACGATGCTCTGATCCACGTAGTGCAGCGACGTGTAGGTGCCGTCGGCATGGCGCAGCCGCGCCTCGTCCCCATCGACGACATAGATCTGGCCTGGCATTTCGCCTCTAGTCCTTTCGCGGTGTTGATCGTGCGCCCCGACACGGGGAAGCACTCCGCCCCTGGTTGTGGAACATGCTTGTACAGCGAATGCTTGTCAATTCAGGCGCGCAGTGCCCTTGGTCGTATCCCCTAGGGGATGCACGCCCTCTGCGGCATATTTTAAGGCCTTGGACACAAGATGCCGGAGGGCGCGCAGGTGGCGGAGCGGATGACGGTCGGGCTGGTCGCCCACGACGACAAGAAGGCGGCGCTGGTCGACTGGGCCAGGGCGCACCGCGGCTTCCTGGCCCGCACCCGGATCGTCGCCACGGGCACGACCGGGGGACGGGTGGCGGAGGCGTGCCCGGAACTGGACGTGACGCGCCTGCGCAGCGGCCCGCTGGGCGGCGACCAGCAGATCGGTGCCCTCATCGCGGAGGAGCGGCTGGACCTGCTGGTATTCTTCATCGATCCCTTGAGCCCGATGCCGCACGACGTTGACGTGAAAGCGCTTCTCCGCCTTGCCGCCCTCTACGACGTGCCGCTGGCCTGCAACGAGCGGACGGCCACCCTGCTGGTCGCCGCCATGGCCGCGGAAGGCGCCTGAACGGACCGTCGGACCGTTGCGCCCGCCCGCCTGTTGGGGCGGGTTCCAGGAACTCCGGACGGGCGCGGCGATGGCAGACGGTGATGCGGTCAGGGAACCGGTGGTGCCGCGGCCGGCGCTGGAGAACATCCGCGCCGTGCTGGAGCTGGAACGCGAGTTCGCGGAGCGGCGCAGCCTCAGCGACCGGATCGCCGACGCCATCGCCGGCTTTGTCGGCACCGTCGCCTTCGTGCTCTGCCACGTGCTGCTGTTCGCCGGCTGGACGGCCGTCAACACGGGCCTGATCCCCTTCATCCCGCCCTTCGACCCGTTCCCCTTCGTCTTCCTCTGCCTGATCGTCTCGATGGAGGGGGTGCTGATGTCCACCTTCGTCCTCATCAAGCAGAACCGCATGGGCCAGCGGGCCGACCAGCGGGCCCACCTGGCCCTGCAGGTCAACCTGCTGACCGAGCGCGAGGTGACCAAGATCATCACGCTGCTGCAGGCGGTCTGCGAACGCCTCGACATCCGCGAGGCCGCCACCGACCCGGAGGCGGAGGAGCTGGCCCACGTCACCGCCGTCGACAGCATCGCCCGCGAGCTGGAGGAGAGGCTGAGCGCCGGCGAGGGGGACTGCTGAGCCGATGGGCCGCTTCTTCCAGCCGCGGCTGGTGAACGGGCCCGCCGGCGACCCGGCGCTGTTCGTCGACTTCCGCTTCGGCGCCGGTGCCCTGCTGGTGGACGCCGGCGACCTCTCGGCCCTGTCCCCGCGGGAGCTGGGGCGGGTCGGGCACCTCTTCGTCTCGCACGCCCACATGGACCATTTCGCCGGCTTCGACCGGCTGCTGCGGCTGCGGCTGCACCGGGCGGGGCGGCTGCGGGTGGTGGGGCCCGCCTGCATGGCCGACCGCGTCGGGCACCGGCTGGCCTCCTACGACTGGAACCTGCTGGGCGCGCACAGCGTCGACTTCGCCGTGGAGGTGCTGGAGTTCGCGGACGGCAGGCTGGCGGCGGGCGCCCTGTTTGCCGCGCGCGATGCCTTCCGCCGCCGCGACATGGACCCGCCACGTTTGCGCCCCGGCACCGTCATGGCTGGCGACCAGGTGACGGTGGAGGCGGCCGAGCTCGACCACGGCATCCCGTCGCTGGCCTTCGCGCTGCGCGAGACGGTGCGGGTCAATGTCTGGCGCGCCGGGCTGGACCGGCTGGGCCTGCCGGTCGGCGCCTGGCTGGAGGATGCCAAGCACGCCGCGCGCCGGGGCCTGCCCGACGACACGGCCATTGCCGCGGGCGGGGAGCGCACGGTGCCGCTGGGCCTGCTGCGCGAGCACGCCCTGCGGCTGGCGCCGGGGGAGGGCGTCGGCTACGTCACCGACGCCGCCTGCACGCAAGACAACCTCGCCCGCGCGGCGGACCTCGTGCGCGGGGTGGACCGGCTGTTCGTGGAGACCCCGTTCCTGGAGGAGGACGCCGACCAGGCGGCCCGGCGCCGCCACCTCACCGCCGCCTGCGCCGGCCGCCTGGCCGCCGCGGCGGGGGTGGGGCGGCTGATCCCCTTCCACTTCTCACCGCGCTACCTGGGCCGCGAGGCGGAGCTGGCGGCGGAGGCAGAGGCGGCGTTCAGGGCAGGGACGTCCGGCGCAGCCTGACGCCTACGCCGCGCCCTTCTTCTTCTTCGCCCGCTCCGGCAGGGGCTCCAGCGCCGACAGCGCGTGGCGCTTGCGCTCGTCGAAGGCCCCGCCCAGCTCCTTCAGGCGCTCTTCCCCCAGCGCCTCGCGCGCCTCGGCGAACAGCTCCTCCTCCTCCTCGTCCAGGTGATGCTCCACCAGCTCCGCCAGCACGTCGAACTTGGCGCCCCAGGCGGGGCCCTCGGTCGGCATGTCGGTCACCTCGTCCAGCAGCCCGTTGATGGTGTGGTGCTCGCTGAAGCCCTCCAGCGTCTCGTGCTTCTCGCCCGCGGCCTGGATCATGGCGGCGTAGAGGACGGTCTCCTCCACCTTGGCATGGCTCCACAGCTCCCGCTGCAGCTTGTCGAAGAGGGCGGAGCGGCCGTGCGGGTCGTCCTCCTTCTTCAGCTGCTCCATCAGCTTGCGGGCGGTCTTGTGGTCCTGCTCGATGCGCTTGAGGATGTCCATGCCGTCGGCCTCCCGGGGCTTCCGTTTCGTCCCCCGGGGAACGGCCGGGGCTGAGGCCGGGTTCCGGCGGCCCCGGCGCGACGGCGTGCCCGGCCTCAGCCGCGGCCGGAGGACGGCCGGCCCCACAAGCCGGCATGGTCGCGGGCGCCGGCCAGCAGGCGCGCCCCGTCGCTCATCAGCGCCTGCGCCCGCTCGATCCGCCCGCGGCTGCGCTCGGCCAGCAGCTGCGCCGCGCGGCAGGTGAAGTCCGCATGCAGGACCAGCTGCCGCGCCGAGTCGGCCAGTTCGTCCGCACTCCGTCCCATGTGATGCCCTCCGGTCGTGCCCCCCCGCGCGGCCCCGAGTCGTGCCCGGGATCGGCGTCCCTGGCGAGGGGGGCGCTGGGAGTTCATCCGCGCGTGGTGCCCGCCCCCTGCCGGATCAACCCGCCGGGCGGGGGCGGCGGACGCCGGGGGAGGGGTGGCCGCCGCCCGGGCTAAGCCGGCCGGGCAGTCCCCGTCGACCAAGCCACTGCCGATCAAGCCACTGCCGATCAAGCTCCAGTCGGCCAGGCCCACCGGCGGAGCGGTTGCCGGGTGCCGGGACGGTTGCTAAGACGGGCGGGTCCCGCCGCAGAGAGACCGCCCATGGCCCCGCACCCCCGCATGCCCGCCGCCCGCCGCCTGGGCTTCCTGCTGGCGCTGTCGCTCGCCCTGGCCGGCTGCGCCGCCGGGGGCCCGTCGCGGACGGCGGCGAAGCCCGGCTGGGCGCTGGCCGTCCATGGCGGCGCCGGCATCATGGACCGCGAGACCATGGGCCCGGAGACCGAGGCCGCCTACCGCGCCGCCATGGCGGCGGCGCTGGAGCGCGGCACCCGCGTGCTGGAGGCCGGCGGCAGCGCGCTCGACGCGGTGGAGGCGGTCGTCCGCGGGCTGGAGGACGACCCGCTGTTCAATGCCGGGCGCGGCGCCGTCTTCACCGCCGACGGCCGCAACGAGCTGGACGCCGCCATCATGGACGGCGCCACGCTGAAGGCCGGCGCCGTCGCCGGCGTCACCGGGACGAAGAACCCGATCACGCTGGCCCGCGCGGTCATGGAGAAATCCCCGCACGTCATGCTGATCGGTGCGGGGGCGGAACGGTTCGGCCTGTCGGCCGGGGTGGAGCGGGCGGACCCCGCCTGGTTCTTCACCGAGCGGCGCTGGCAGTCCCTGAAGAAGACGCTGGCCGAGCGCGGCCTGCCGGTGCCGCCGCGCCCGGCCGGCGCCCCGCCGGAACCGGCGGCCGCCGCCTCGCTGGCCGTGGAGGACAGGAAGTACGGCACCGTCGGGGTGGTGGCGCTGGACCGCCGGGGCCATGTCGCCGCCGGCACCTCTACCGGCGGCACCACCGCCAAGCTGTGGGGCCGGGTCGGCGACGTGCCCGTCATCGGCGCCGGCACCTACGCGTCCGACGGGTCCTGCGCCGTCTCCGCCACGGGGACGGGCGAGTATTTCATCCGCCTGGGCGTGGCGCGGGAGATCTGCGCGCTGGTGGAGTACCGCGGCATGGCGGTGCAGCAGGCCGCCGACACGGTGATCGGCCAGCGCCTGACGGCGCTGGGCGGCGACGGCGGCGTGGTGGCGGTGGCGCCGGACGGGCAGGTCGCCTGGAGTTTCAACACGTCCGGCATGTACCGCGCCCGCCAGGTCGAGGGCGGCCCGCCGGTCGTCGCCATCTTCCGCGGCGAGCCCTGACGGCCGCCTGGGACGCCCCCCAAGGCGCCCCGTGGAACAGGAATCGCTGTTCCACGTTCCTTCGCCCGGACGACGCACGCCGGCCATGCCGCGCCGGAGGGTGCCGCGCCGGACGACCACGGAGGAACGCGCCCATGGCCTTTGCCGTCACCCGCATGCCGCGCCTGTCGCCGCATTGGGGCATCCAGGACCGACTGACCAGCCGCTGGTGCGCCGTCCCGACGGGCGAGACGGCCGCCCACCGCCTGTGCGCCGCGCTCAACGAAGGCCGCCTGGACCCGGCCCGGCTGCCCTGGCTGCAGGTCGGCAGCCGCTTCCTGGGCGAACCCGGCTGGGAGGGAGACCTCGCCGCGGAGTAGCTATCTATTATTTCCATAAGATGGATTATCACGTTTTTTTGCAGCCAGTGGTGGACTCAAAATCGAAGTGCGACAAACCAATGTTTTCAGTGGTTTGGCATGGGAGTCGCACATGGGGTCCGCCTACACTCACCTCAGCCTGGGCGAGCGTCGCTGTATCGAGGAGATGCTGAACGCCGGTCTGCCGGTG
>DASPKT010000217.1:0-2007 GCA_035627915.1 Azospirillaceae bacterium | reverse complement strand
CCGACGTGCGGCCGTAATAGCGCCGGATGCGGCGGGCGACGTTCCCGGAGTTGGCGACGAAGCTGTCCACCCGGGTCGCCGTGACCGTGTCCCACCAGCGCAGGTAGTGCGCCACCGGCACCAGTGCGCGCGACGCCAGGCCGCCCAGGCTGCCGCGGTAGTCGTGGTACATGTTCCAGACGTAGCGCATGGGGCTGTGGCAGTAGCAGACATGCACCGCGTCGGGGTCGGTGACCACGCCCTTGGCCGGCCCGGACTCGCTGGAGACGACCAGGTCGTAGCCGCGCAGGTCCAGGTGCTCCAGCGCCATGGGCATCAGCGGCAGGTACTTCTGGTACTGGGTCCGGGCCTTCGGCAGGCTCTGGATGAAGCTGGTCTTGATCTCGTGCCGGCGGATCTCGGGCGAGATGGCCTCGCGGTCGACCACGTGGGTGAAGATGTCGGCGTCGGGGAAGAGCCGGCACAGCTCCTCCAGCACCTTCTCGCCGCCGCGCATGGTGACGAGCCAGTAGTGGACCAGGGCCACCTTCATGATGAGGTCACCTCGTCGAGGATGGTGAGGAGGCGGTCGGCGCTGCGGCGCCAGCCGAAGTCGGCGGCGCGCCGGCGCCCCCGTTCCGCCAGCTCGCGGCGGAGACCGGCGTCGGCGACGACGCGGGCGACCTGCGCCGCGATGTCGGCGGGGTCGTGCGGGTCGACGTAGAGGGCGGCGTCGCCGCACACCTCCGGCAGCGAGGCCGCGCGGGCGGCGACGACGGGGCAGCCGGCGATCATCGCCTCCAGCGGCGGCAGCCCGAACCCCTCGTACAGCGAGGGGAACACCAGGCACAGCGCGCCGCCGTAGAGCGCCTTCAGGTCGGCGTCCGACACCGGCCCCAGCTCCCGCACGCCGGCCCCCAGGCTCTCGCCGGTGTCGGCGAAGATGCGGGGATCGCGGTGGCCGGCGGTGACCAGCAGCGGCCGCGGCTCCGGCAGCATCGCCATGGCGCGGGCGACGGCGGCGGTGTTCTTGGCCCGGCTGGCGCTGCCCAGCGCGAAGACGTAGCCGCCCGGCTCCAGCCCGAACCGCGCCAGCGCGTCCGCCGCCGGCGCCTGGGCCGCGAAATGGTCGGCGGCGTTCGGCACCACGGCCAGCCGCTCGGCCCGGATGCCGGCGTAGCGGGTCAGCTCCAGGGCGGAGAAGCGGCTGACGGTCAGAACCTTCAGCGCGCGCCGGCCCAGCACCGCGTAGAGCACCCGGTACCAGGCGCGGAAGGCGGCGGAGTAGCTCTCCGGGCAGGCGTAGACGCCGGCGTCGTGGATGGCGACCAGCTGGCGCGGGTGCAGCAGCGGCCCGGTGTTGCCCAGGTTCAGCAGCAGGGCGCCGCGGGCGCTGGCGTTCAGGTCCAGCTGCTCCCAGGCGTGGCCGGTGCGGCTGCCGACCCGGCGCAGCGCGATGTGGCGCAGGCCGGCCAGGTCGGCGGCGTCGGGCGGCGCGTGGATGACGGCCGGCCAGGGCTCTCCCGCCTCCGCCCGCTCCGCCAGCCTGGCGTCCAGCGCGGTCACCAGCTCGCGGGCGTAGCGCTGCACGCCGGTCAGGCGCTGCGCCAGGAAGCGGCCGTTGACGACCAGCGGCGGCAGGGTGCGGGCGGCCGCGCGGGTGCGGCCGTTGTGGGCGACCAGGGTCAGGCTCATGCCCGGCCCCCCGCCGCCAGCAGCTGCGGCGCCGGCTCCTCCGCCTCTGTGCCGGCGATCAGCCGGGACAGCTCGGCCCAGCTGCGGATGCCGGCGCGGGAGATGGACTGGCGGTCGAAATTCCGCGCCGCCTGCAGCGCCGCGTAGATGCTGTCGCGGTCGCCGGGATTGTAGCCCAGCACGTGCGGCCGATCGGCGCGGGTGGCGAAGTCGGGCGCCACCGAGGGCAGCCGGCACCAGGTGTACTGGGTCAGCTTCAGCGAGCTGTCGGCCAGCGTCTCCGCCCCCTCGCGGTAGACGTAGGGCGCCAGGCCGACGTCGGCGTGCTGGACG
>DASPKT010000216.1:0-7069 GCA_035627915.1 Azospirillaceae bacterium | reverse complement strand
CGCATCAGGCGCCATCTGCTCGCCTTGCCGCTGCTGCTGTCCGCCGGGGGGGCGGCGGCGTCCGACGCCACCGCGGTGCGGGTGCTGGACCAGGGCTGGTCGCACGCCGACCGCCAAGCCTTCTACACCACCAGCCAGGGTTCGCGGATCATGCCCTGGTCCTGGTTCCGCGCGCTGGAGCGGGCGGGCTCGCAGGAGCTGTTCCTGGCGGACAAGCTGGCCCGCTACGGCTACCTGCCCAACGACGACATGGCCTACAACCGCTCGGGCCTGCCGGTCGGCTTCGCGCTGGACCAGGGCAAGACGACGACCTATGTCGGCATGACCTGCGCCGCCTGCCACACCGGGCAGATCGAGTACAAGGGCGTGCACCTGCGCGTCGACGGCGCGCCGGGCGGCGCCGACTTCCAGGCCTTCCTCACGGACCTGACCCGCGCCATGGAGGAGACGGGGAGCGATCCCGCCAAGTTCAACCGCTTCGCCCGCCGGGTGCTGGGCAGCGCCTACGGCGACAAGGCGGCGGGCAAGCTCCTGGCCGAGTTCAACACCGTCACCAAGCGCGACTTCACCGACTTCTTCGGCAAGGCGCTGCCGGCCAACCACTGGGGCCCGTTCCGCCTCGACGCGTTCGGCATGATCTTCAACCGGCTGGCCGGGCTGGACCTGAACAAGCCGGACAACGTGACGGCGGCGGACGCGCCGGTCAGCTATCCCTTCCTCTGGAACGCCCACCAGCAGGACGTCATCCAGTGGAACCAGGCGGCGCCCAACGGCGACATGATCAAGGCGCTGGCCCGCAACACCGGCGAGGTCATCGGCGTCTTCGGCAAGCTCGAGGTCTGCCGCGAGGGCAAGAACGCGCACGGGCAGAGCTGCGGCAGCACGCTGGGCCGCATCGCGGCGAAGACGATCGCCCGCGACGTCGCCTTCTACAACAGCTCGGTCAGCCTGGGCGGGCTGTGGAAGCTGGAGGAGAAGGTCGCCTGCCTGTGGGCCCCGCCCTGGCCGTCCGACGTCTTCGGGCCGATCAACCGGCCGGTGGCGGCCAAGGGCAAGGACCTGTTCGACCAGGCCTGCCGCGACTGCCACAACATGCAGCCGGAGAAGCTCGCCAAGAAGGTCTGGGAGGTGAAGACGGACAAGCCGATCGACACCGACCCCACCATGTGGCTGAACTCCCAGCGCAAGGTGGAGACGGGCATCCTGGAGGGCAGCTGGCGCATCCCGCTCGGCAAGATGAAGAAGGTGGAGGCGGCCGACGTGGTGCTGGCCAACGCCGTCATCGGCACCATCGTGGACGGCGTCTTCCACCCGAACGGCCGCCCGCTGGCGCCCGACGTGCGGAAAAGCCTGGGCGGCCCGACGGAGCAGGAGAGCTACAGCCTGGTCGCCCAGGGCAAGCCGCCCACCATGGTCGCCTCCGTCGGCACCAGCTTCGCCTCCCGGCCCGAGATCGCCGCCGCCGCGGTGGCGCCGCCCGACGCCCCGGCCGCCGCCGGCAAGCCGCAGGTGGACCCCGCCGCGGCCAAGCCGATCTACGAGGCGCGGCCGCTGTTCGGCGTCTGGGCGACGGCGCCCTACCTGCATAACGGCTCGGTCGCCAACCTGTGGGAGCTGCTGAAGCCCGAGGACCGGCAGCCGGTCTTCGCCGTGGGCAGCCGCCGCTTCGATCCCGTCAAGGTCGGCTACGTGCCCGACGGCTCCGCCTACGAGAAGCCGCTGGACACCAAGCTGCCCGGCAACGGCAACTTCGGCCATGACGACTACCGCAAGGCCGACGGCTCCGCCCTCACCGACGAGGACCGCTGGGCCATCATCGAGTACATGAAGACGCTGGACCAGCCGGCCAACTACCGGCCGAAGTGCCCGGCCAACTGACCGGCCGGACGCCCGCGCGACGCCGGGGCCCGCTCCCCACCCCGGGGGCGGGCCCTTCCTTTTTCAGCGGACCGTCGGGATTTTGGGGCCCCGGCCCAGCACCGCCTCGCGCCGGGCGATGTAGAGGGTGCTGAGCACGATGACCGCGGCCCCGACGCCGGTCCAGGCGTCCGGCACCTCGCCGAACAGGGAGAAGCCCAGCACGGCCGCCACCAGCAGCCGGATATAGTCGAAGGGCGCCACCAGCGTGGCGTCCGCCCCCACCCGGTAGGAGCGGATCACGGCCGCCTGCGACGCCGCCGCCAGCAGGCCCATGGCGACCAGCAGGCCCAGTTGCAGCGCCGTCGGGGCCTGCCAGACCAGCAGCGCCGGCACCAGCAGCCCCGCGGAGGAGATGGCGGCGAAGCTGAACAGCAGGGTCAGGTCCCGCTCGGCGTCCGGCATCGCCTTCACCTGCACGGCCGACAGCGCCACGAAGAGCGCGTTGGCGAGGGCGGCCAGCGCCGCCGGGTGCACCGCCTCCGCCCCCGGCCGCAGCATGACCAGCACGCCGGCGAACCCCACCAGCGTCGCGGTCCAGCGCCGCCAGCGCACCCGCTCGTGCAGCAGCAGCACCGCCAGCACCACCATGAACAGCGGCTGGGCGAAGCTGATGGAGGTGGCGGTGGCCAGCGGCAGGTGGGTGAAGGCGTAGAAGCCGCAGACCAGCGCCGCCAGCCCGGTCGCCCCGCGCCCCAGGTGGCGCAGGGGGTAGAGCGGCACCGCCACCGACCAGCCGGCCCGCGCGATGAAGGGCAGCACCGCCGCCAGGGCCACCAGGGCGCGGAAGAAGGCGATCTGCAGGCTGTCCAGCGGCGGCTGGCCGCCCCATCCCTGACCCAGCATCTTCACCAGCGCGCCGACCAGCCCGAAGCCCAGCGCCGCCACCAGCATCCAGGCGATGCCGCGGGCGTTGGCGGACAGGCCGGCCCAGCCGCCGGGCGGTGCGGCCCGGGCCTCCGGTGTCGTCGCGATGAGCGCCTGGTCGTCGGGGGTCATGGGTGCAAAGCTAGGCGCCCCCGACGGCCAGGACCACCCGCGACCTATGCGCCCCGGGCGCGGCAGGCACACGGGACGGTTTGAACCGCCTGGCCTGGCGTATATGATGGGGTCCACGTCGCCCGGAGGCCCATATATTGGCGTCGCCCCCTTCCTCCCGTCCCGCGGGTGCCCGTCCATGGCGCTGACCAAGCTGCTGCGGCAATGGTCCGGCCGGCACAAGCCGCCGCCGCCGCGCCCCATCGTGCTGCCCGGCCTGCCCGTGCGCATCGAGGTGCGCCGCTCCGCCCGCGCCGCGCGCCTGTCGCTGAAGGTGGACGCGGCGCGCGACCTGGTGCAGGCGGTGGTGCCCATGGGCGTGCCGGAGGCGGAGGTCGCCCGCTTCGTCGCCCGCCACCGCGACTGGCTGGAGAAGCGCCTGGGCGCCCTGCCGCCCCGCCTCGCCTTCGAGGACGGGGCGACGGTGCCGATCCTGGGGGTGGAGCACCGGCTGCTGCACGACGCCGCCCACCGCGGCGCCCCCCGTCAGGAGGAGGGGCCGGACGGCCCCGTGCTGCGCGTCGGCGGCGAGCCGGAGTTCCTGGCCCGCCGCGTGACCGACCACCTGAAGAAGGAGGCGAAGCGCCGGCTGGCGGCGCTGGCGCAGGAGAAGGCGGCGCTGCTGGGCGTGCGCGTGGCCGGCGTCACCGTGCGCGACACCCGCTCGCGCTGGGGCAGCTGCTCCGCCGACGGGCGCCTGTCCTTCTGCTGGCGGCTGATCCTGGCGCCCTGGCCGGTGTTCGACTACGTGGTGGCGCACGAGGTGGCGCACCTGCGCGAGATGAACCACTCCGACCGGTTCTGGGCGCTCTGCGCCCGCCTGGCCGGCGAGGTGGAGGCGCCGCGGGAATGGCTGCGCGTCAACGGGGCGCGGCTGCACCGCTACGGGGCGGCGTCGGGCTGATCGTCGAGCGGCTTGCCGAACAGGCGCTGCTCGATGGCGCCGATCACCACCAGCACGACCAGGGTCAGCACCGTCGCCAGGCCGGCGATGAGGTAGAAGCCGCCGCCGCAGGCGATGCCCAGCGCCCCCGCCATCCAGATGCTGGCCGCCGTCGTCAGGTTGCGGACGTGCGGGCCCCTGCCCTGGATGATGACGCCGGCGCAGATGAAGCCGATCGCCTGGGCGATGCCCTGGACGACGCGGATCGGGTCGGCGTCGCCCGCCTCCCCGGCCCGGACCATGTGGTAGAACTCCAGCGACACCAGCGTGGTCACGGCCGAGGACATGGAGACCAGCGCATGCGTGCGCAGCCCCGCCGGCTTGCCCCGGACCTCGCGGTCGAGGCCCAGCAGCAGCCCCAGCAGCGTGGCGACGCCGAGGCGCAGGGACGTGTCGAGCAGGTGGGGCGGCGCTTCGAGGATCATGACGCAGCAACACGCGACGCGGCGTCATGATCCCGTAACATTGGGGGTGGGACGCTTCCCACTCTCCACCGTCTCCCCCTAGCCTCCGCCGTCACCCCCGCGGAGGCGGGGGTCCAGGCATTCAGCCCGCGAGACGTCGACAAACGGGCGGCAACGGTGACGCCGGCGCCTTTCGCCCGGCGCCGTAGCATGCCCATTGCCTGGATTCCCGCCTAGGCGCTTCGCGCCAGCTTCGCAAACGCGGGAATGACGGGAAAAAGGGAAAGGCGGGTCACCCCCGCCCTCCCCTCGTCCAACGTCCCCTCAGCCCGCCGCCTGCTCCAGCGCCTTGACGCCCGGCAGCTCCTTGCCCTCCAGCCACTCCAGGAAGGCGCCGCCGGCGGTGGAGATGTAGCTGAAGGAGCCGGCGGCCCCGGCATGCTCCAGCGCCGCGACCGTGTCGCCGCCGCCGGCGACCGACAGGACGCGGCCGTCGCGGGTCAGGGCCGCCACCACCCCGGCCACCGCGTTGGTGCCGGCGTCGAAGGGCTCGATCTCGAAGGCGCCCAGCGGGCCGTTCCACACCACCGTCCTGGCGCCCTGCAGCTTCAGGCCCAGGAACTCCACGGTCGCCGGGCCGACGTCCAGGATCATCTCGTCCGCCGCGGTCCTGCCGATCTCCGCCACGCGGTTGGCGGCGCCGGCCTTGAACTCCTTGGCCACCACGCCGTCCTTGGGCAGCAGGATCTCGCAGCCCTTCTCCTTGGCGCGGGCCATGATGGCGCGGGCCTGGTCGGCCATGTCCTTCTCCGCCAGCGAGGCGCCGACGTCGACACCCTGGGCGTAGAGGAAGGTGTTGGCCATGCCGCCGCCCAGCGCCAGCAGGTCGACGCGGGCGACCATGTTCAGCAGCAGGTCCAGCTTGGTGGAGATCTTGGCGCCGCCGACGACGGCCGCGACGGGACGCTCGGGCTTCGCCAGCGCCTTGCCCAGCGCCTCCAGCTCCGCCTGCATCAGCCGGCCGGCCGCCGCCGGCAGCCGGTGCGCCAGCCCCTCGGTCGAGGCGTGCGCGCGGTGGGCGGCGGAGAAGGCGTCGTTCACGTAGACGTCGCCCAGCGCCGCCAGCCGGCCCACGAAGTCGGCGTCGTTCTTCTCCTCGCCCGCGTGGAAGCGCAGGTTCTCCAGCAGCAGCACGCCGCCGGCCGGCAGGGCCTTCACCGCCTGCTCCGCCGCCGGGCCGACGCAGTCCTCGGCGAAGGCGACCGGGGCGCCCAGCGCCTTCTCCAGCGCCGGCGCCACCTGGCGCAGCGAGTTCTTGGTGTCGGGCCCGCCCTTGGGCCGGCCGAAGTGGGAGAGCACCACGACCTTCGCCCCCTTCGACGCGATCTCCTTCAGCGTCGGCACCAGCCGGTCGATGCGGGTGGTGTCGCTGACCTGCCCGTCCTGGACGGGCACGTTGAGGTCGGCGCGCACCAGCACCGTCTTGCCGGAGACGGAGAGGTCGTCGAGCGTCTTGAACTTCATGGCTGCTTTCCCCACGGGCTTGTTGTCGCCTATGCCGGCGGGGAAGGAAGCACAAGGCGGAGGCCTTCGCAACCGGGGCCGGCAGGGGCTGCCATGCGCGGTACCGCGGGCGCGACGCCGCCCTCCGCAGGGCTTGAACGCGGGCCGCGGCACGCCAGCCTTATGTAGGTGGGACGAGGCCGGGAGGTGAGCATGGCGACGGCGATGGAGCGGCTGGCCTTCGCCGCCGGGCAGGCGGCGCGGGTGGGCTGGTACATGGGCCAGTACGCGCTGGCGGCGCGCATCGACGGCGGGCGGGTGGCGAAGCGGCCGCCCGACGGCACCCGCATGCCCGACACCGCCGACGTGCTGGCGGAGCTGCGCGAGCTGATGCGCCGCGACTGGGCCAACATCGAGGCCGGGCTCTACCGCATGCCGCACGATCTGCTGCCCGACCCGGTGCGCCTGCTGCGCGAGGCCCGGCTGTTCTTCGAGGATCTGCCGCGGGTGGCGCGGCGGCGCCGGGAGGGGGTGAAGGCTGCGCGGATGCAGCCGGCGCCGGAGCAGGCCGGGGGGCTGCCGCGCTACTACCTGCAGAACTTCCACTACCAGACCGACGGCTACCTGTCCGACCGCTCCGCCCGGCTCTACGACCACCAGGTGGAGGTGCTGTTCGGCGGCGGCGCCGACGCCATGCGGCGCCAAGCCCTGGTCCCCGTCGCGGAGCATCTGAGGGGCCGGCGGGTGCGCGGGCTGCGCCTGCTGGACGTCGCCGCCGGCACCGGGCGCTTCCTGACCTTCGTGAAGGACAACTGGCCGGGGCTGGAGGTGACGGCGCTCGACCTCTCCGCCCCCTACCTGGCGGAGGCGCGGCGGCGGCTGTCGCCCTGGCGCCACGCGCACTGCGTCCAGGCGGCGGCGGAGGCGATCCCGGCGCCCGACGGCGCCTTCGACCTGGTCACCTGCGTCTACCTGCTGCACGAGCTGCCGCCGAAGGTGCGGGAGCAGGCGGCGGCCGAGATGGCGCGGGTGCTGAAGCCCGGCGGGCTGCTGGTCGTGGTGGACAGCCTGGTGCTGGGCGACAAGCCGGCGCTGGACCCGCTGCTGGAGCTGTTCCCCGCCGCCTTCCACGAGCCCTACTACGCCGGCTACATCCGCCAGGACTTCCGCCCGCTGTTCGAGGCGGCGGGGCTGAATGCCGCGCCGGTGTCTCTGGCGTTCCTGTCGCGGGTCGCGGCCTTCACAAAACCGTAACGGAGCCGCC
>DASPKT010000215.1:0-14844 GCA_035627915.1 Azospirillaceae bacterium | reverse complement strand
GCCGGGGCGCCGATGCCGCTCCACGAAACCGGCATCGTGGCCAGCGCGACCGCCGCCATCATCGGCAGCGCCAGGAGCAGGGCCCAGGAGATCACCTGCCAGCCGCCCAGCCGCCGCGACAGCGAGGCCCCCTCGGCATAGCCGAGGCCGCACAGCAGGATGGCGGCCACCATCAGCAGGTCCCCTTCCAGCGACCCGGCGCCGCCGTTGAAGAGGGCGAAGCCCGCCACCGTCGCGCCGCCCAGGCCGGAGAACAGCCAGAACACGGGCTTCGGCCGCTCGCCGCCGCGCAGGACGCCGAAGATGGCCGTCGCCAGCGGCAGCAGGCCGATGAAGACGATGGAACGCGCCGAGGTGATATGCTGCAGCGCCAGCGCCGTCAGCAGCGGGAAGCCCACCACGACGCCCAGCGCGACGACGGCCAGCGGGCCGAGGTCGCCGCGGCCCGGCCGCGCCTGCCGCAGGGCGGCGAGGAAGGCCACCCCGAGGAGGGCGGCTATGGCCGCGCGGGCCGACGTCAGGAACAGGGGCGTGAAGTCGCCGACGGCCACCCGCGTCGCCGGCAGCGAGCCGCTGAAGATGATGACGCCCAGGAGGCCGCTGCCCCACGCGTCCGTCGTTCGATCCATGGCGGCGGTTTCCTGAAGAGAAGGCCGGAAGGTGCCGGCTCCTCCACCGGAATGCGGGGAAACCGTACCGGCGAAGTATGCCCGGGACGGCGGGCTCGGCAATGCCTCCCGCCGCCATGGCTGCCCTGCCGGTCGGGCCGAGCACGGGGACGGCCGCGCATTGTCGCCGGGCCCGTGAGGGGGAGAGCGGGATCTGGGGAAGGCCGGGGCGGGTCGCCTTCAGGCGACGGGGGCCGGAATTGAGGGTGGTGTCCCCGGCGGGATTCGAACCCACGGCCCCAGGATTAGGAATCCTGTGCTCTATCCAGCTGAGCTACGGAGACAGCACCGGCGCCCTTATAGCATGACCGGCGCGGTTGCACAGCCCCGCGGCGGGGCGGTACGCCGTCTTCGCCGGGTTCGCGGAGGGAGCTGCGTCAGGTCACCAGCAGGCTCAGGATCAGCACCTCCTCCACCAGCGGCGCGCCCAGGGCGGCGTTGGCGATTTCCCGGATGCGCTCCTTCAGCGCCGCGACCTCGCGCGACTTCAGGTGGATCTCGGTGAAGTGCTCGTTGGTCAGCGTCTCGGTGATGGTGCCGACGATGCGCGGGCGCATCAGGTTCACCAGCTCCGCGTCCCGCTGGATCTCCTCGGTCAGGCGCAGGAACAGCACCACCTCCAGCCGCACGTAGGAGAAGCGGTCCTTGCCCGGCAGCATGAAGGGCTGCAGCGGGATGCGCCGCATCTCCTCCGGCGTGCCCTCGCCGGCGGCGCGGGCGGGCGCCGGCAGCAGGGCCAGGGCCGCGAGTGCTGCCGGCAGGGCCAGGAGGCGGCGCCGGGCGGTCGCGCGCCGGCGGTCGGTGAGGCTCGGCTGGTCCATTCCCCCTCCCCCGGGGATCAGGTGGCGGCCCCGCCATCATGCACCATTCCGCGCCGCGACGGCAGGGGAAGCCTCCGCCGCCCTACTGCCCTATCGCCCTACCGGTGCGAGGTCACGCCCACCTGCCGGCACTGCGCCAGCAGCGGGCAGGTGGAGCAGCGCGGCCGCTCCCCCGTGCAGATGTGCTTGCCGAAGGGCACCAGCCGCTCGTTGATCTCCACCCGGTAGCGGGCGGGCAGCTTCGCGTCGAGCGCTTTCAGCGTCGCCTCCGGCGTGCGGGTGGCGACATAGCCCCAGCGGTTCGTGACCCGGTGGACGTGCACGTCCACCGCGATGTGCGGCTGGCCCAGCGCCACGCCCAGGGCCAGACCGGCGATCTTCGGGCCCACTCCGCGGAAGGCGGTCAGCCCCTCCAGCGTGTCGGGCACCCGGCCGCCATGCTCCTCCAGGATGCGGCGGGAGAGCGTGCGGATGTCGCGCGCCTTGGGCTCCGGGAAGGTGGCGCCGTACAGGAGTTCGGCGATGCGCTCCTCCGGCAATGCCGCCATCGCCTCCGGCGTGCGCGCCTCGGCGAACAGGCGAAGCGACACCGGCATCGTCGTCTCGTCCCGGGTGCGGGCGGAGATGAGGGCGGAGACCAGCTGCTCGAACAGGCTGGCATGGCCGCGGTCGCGCAGTTCGAACATGGCGGCCTGGGGCAGGCCCGCCGTGGCCCGCCGCAGCAGCGCGAAGACACGGTCGATGTCGAACGGCTCCTTCTCCGGGGCGTCGCGCCGCGCCGCCGGGACGGTCGCCTCGCCAGCGGTCCTGGGCATAGGTTGGGCCTTTCCGTCGCTTCATGCCGCAGGGGCAACAGCCGCGCGCGCCCCGGTGTCACGGGGAGGCCCGGCGCTCCGCCCGCACGCGCTTGACGAAGTCGACCAGCCGGCGGCCCGGCACCTGGGGGAACCGGTCCTCCAGGAAATCGGCCTCGACCACCCGGTCCAGGCGGAAACTGCGGAAGTCGCCGCGCAGCTCGCACCAGCCGACCAGCAGCCAGACCGGCGGGAAGAAGGCGAGCGCCAGCGGCCACACCACGCGCTCGCTGGGCCGCGCCTCGGCGTCGGCATAGGCGAGGCGGAGGCGCCGCTGCTCGCGGATCCACAGGCGCAGGCGCGGCACGTCGATGGTGGGCGCCGGCCCCGGCGTGCCGGGCGGGGCGGCCAGCGACAGGCTGCGGATGCGGGGCTTCAGCCCGTCGGGCACGACCGCCTCGATCTTCGCCAGCAGGTCGCCGGCCGCCGCTCCCAGCGCCGCGTCGGCCCAGCTCTGCACGATGCGGGCCCCCAGCACCAGCGCCTCGATCTCGTCCTCGGTGAACATCAGGGCCGGCAGGTCGTAGCCGGGCCTCAGCAGGTAGCCGACCCCCGCCTCCCCCGTGATCGGCACGCGCTGCGCCTGCAGGTCGGCGATGTCCCGGTAGACGGTGCGCAGCGACACCTCCAGCTCCGCCGCCATCGCCGCGGCGGTCACCGGCCGGTCCCGGCGGCGGCGCAGGATCTGGATGATCTGGAACAGGCGGTCGGCGCGGCGCATGGGCGGATCATAACACGCGCTGCTGACAGGATGCTGTCAGCAGCGATGGCCTATCCAGGGGGCATCGGAAAAACGAAACCGGAACGGAGGAGCCATCCATGATCACCCTGCACCAGTTCCAGCCCCTGTTCGGCGAGCCCAACGCCAGCCCCTTCTGCATGAAGCTGGAGGCGTGGCTGCGCCTGACCGGCATCCCCTACCGGGTGGCGCCGGTCATCACGCTGGCCGAGTCGCCCAAGGGCAAGGCGCCCTGGATCACCGACGGGGACGGGACCGTCGTGTCCGACAGCACGCTCGTCATCGACCACCTGAAGCGCACCCGCGGCGTCGATCCCGACGCCGACCTGCCGGCGGCGCACCGGGTGGTCGGCGTGGCGCTGACCGCGATGCTGGAGGAGCGGCTGTACTTCGCCATGCTTTGGTCGCGCTGGATCCCGGACGAGCAGTGGGCGGTGCTGGCGCCGGCCTACTTCCCCGGCGTTCCCGCCCCGGTGCTGGAGGGGCTGCGCGAGAAGGTGCGGCAGACGCTGCACGCCCAGGGCATGGGCCGTCACGGCGCCGGCGAGATCACGGCACTCGCCGAGCGCGACATCGACGCGCTGGCGACGCTGCTGGGCGACAAGCCCTGGCTGTTCGGCGACCGCCCCACGGGCTTCGACTGCGCGGCCTACGCCTTCGCCGCCAACCTGCTGGTCCCGGCCTTCGACACGCCGCTGCACCGCGTCGCCCGGGCGCGCCCGGCGCTGGCCGCCTATTGCGCCCGCGCCCGCGCCGCCTGGTTCCCGGAGCTGGGCCGCGCCGCGGCCTGACGGGAACCCGGAAACGCGAAAGGGCCGGTCGTCGCCGACCGGCCCTTTTCGTGTTTCTCCCCCGGAGGGAAGATGGAGCGGGCGAAGGGATTCGAACCCTCGACCCCAACCTTGGCAAGGTTGTGCTCTACCCCTGAGCTACGCCCGCGCTCCGTACCGTCCGGTTCGTCCCTGTTGGGTGCGCCCCGTCGGTGAGCGCGGATAATACGCAGCGCCGATCCGATTGCAAGCGTCTTGTTGTGAGAATTTTGGGGGTGTTTGCCGATGGGGTCCGGGGCCGCTATATAAGGGCCGCGACCCGGCCGTCCGGCCCGGGCCGGCAAGAGTCATCCGAGACCCAGGGACGAACGATGCTGAGCAGCACACCCGCCAACGCGCCGAACGCGGCGACCGACCTCGTCAAGGACGGCACCGACGCCAGCTTCATGGCCGACGTCATCGAGGCGTCGCGCACCGTCCCCGTGCTGGTCGACTTCTGGGCGCCCTGGTGCGGCCCCTGCAAGCAGCTGGGCCCGCTGATCGAGAAGGTGGTGCGCGGCGCCAAGGGTGCCGTGAAGCTGGTCAAGATCGACACCGACAAGAACCCGATGGTGGCGTCCCAGCTGCGCATCCAGTCGATCCCGGCCGTCTACGCCTTCTTCCAGGGCCGGCCCGTCGACGGCTTCGTCGGCGCCCTGCCGGAGAGCCAGCTGAAGCAGTTCGTCGACCGGCTGGTCGGCCTGGCCGGCGGCCCGCCGGGTGCCGCCGACATCGAGGCGGTGCTGGAGGAGGCCAAGGCGGCGCTGGACGCCGGCGACGCCCAGACGGCCGCCGCCATCTACAACGAGGTGCTGGGCATGGAGCCGGAGCATGCCGGCGCCTATGCCGGGCTGATCCGCTGCCTGCTGGCCGCCGGCCAGGGCGACGCCGCCCAGCAGATGCTGGACGAGGCGCCCGCCGCCATCGCCAAGGCGCCGGAGCTGGCCGCCATCCGCACCCAGCTGGAGCTGGCGAAGCAGGCGGCCAAGCTCGGGCCCGTGGCGGAGCTGCAGGGGGCGGTGGACCGCGACCCCGCCGACCACCAGTCCCGCTACGACCTCGCCATGGCGCTCTACGCGGGCGGGCGCAACGAGCAGGCGGTGGACCACCTGCTGGAGATCGTGCGCCGCGACCGCGAGTGGAACGACCAGGCCGCCCGCAAGCAGCTGGTCAAGCTGTTCGAGGCGCTGGGCCCGAAGGATCCGCTGACGGTCCTTGCCAGGCGCAAGCTTTCCTCCATCTTGTTTTCATGAGCCGCAACCCGTTCGATCCGACCTTCGACCAGCTGCCGGGCAGCATCCCCGTCTTCCCGCTGACGGGGGTGCTGCTGCTGCCCCGCGGCAGATTGCCGCTGAACATCTTCGAGCCGCGCTACCTAGCCATGGTGCAGGACGCGCTGGCGGCCGACCGGATGATCGGCATGGTGCAGCCGCAGGAGCCGGAGCGACTGGGCGCGCCGCCGCCGCGGCTCTACGGCACCGCCTGCGCCGGGCGCATCACCTCCTTCGCGGAGACCGAGGACGGGCGCCTCCTCATCACCCTGACCGGCGTCTGCCGCTTCGCGCCGGCCGACGAGATCCCCACCACCCGCGGCTATCGCCGGGTGGTGCCGGACTGGTCTTCCTTCCGCGCCGACCTGGAGGAGGAGGCCGTCCCCGCCCCGGCGCTGGACCGGGAAAGGCTGGGCGAGGCGCTGAGGACCTATTTCCGCCAGCAGGGCATCCAGGTCAGCTGGGAGTCGATCGAGAAGGCGCCGGACGAGCGCCTGGTCACCTCGCTGGCCATGATCTGCCCCTTCGACCCGCCGGAGAAGCAGGCGCTGCTGGAGGCGCCGGACCTGGCGGCGCGGGCCAAGATGCTGCTGGCGCTCATCGAGATGGCCGTGCATGAATGCGGCGGCGAGGGCGCCCGGCACTGAGGCCGGCGCCGCATCGGGAACGGACGAGACATGACCGACACCGCCAAGGTCGACCCCAAGCTGCTGGAGATCCTGGTGTGCCCGCTGACCAAGGGGCCGCTGCGCTACGACGCGGAGCGCCAGGAGCTGGTCAGCGACCGGGCGCGGCTGGCCTATCCCATCCGTGACGGCATCCCCATCATGCTGGTTGATGAGGCGCGCTCGCTGGACGGCGGCACCCCCTGACGGGAGACACCCTGAGGATGAGCACCGCGGAGACCTTCGCGACCGACGCCTTCGGCACCCGCCACTGGCCGGTGGAAATCAAGCTCCGCCGGGCCGAGAAGCGGCTGGAGGTGGAGTTCGACAACGGCGTCGTCTTCCACTACCCCGCGGAGTACCTGCGGGTGGAGAGCCCGTCGGCCGAGGTGCAGGGCCATTCGCCCGACCAGCGCCAGACCGTGCCCGGCAAGGCGCACGTCGCCGTGACGGCGGTGGAGCCGGTCGGCAACTACGCGGTGCGCTTGGTCTTCGACGACGGCCACGACACCGGCATCTATTCCTGGAAGTACCTGTACGAGCTGGGCGAGGCCCAGGCCGAGCGCTGGGACCGCTACCTCGCCGAGCTGGCCGCCAAGGGCCTGTCGCGGGAACCCCGCCCCGAGGACTTCCTGGCCGGCCGCCGCGGCGGCGGTTGCGGCGGCGGTGGCGGGCACGGGGGCGGCTGCGGCTGAGGGAGCGGCTGGCCTCGGGCAGCGGTAGCGGCGCGCGGGCTCGACACCGCCTGCCCCCTGGGCTGCAGGACGTTGATCCGAACCGCGGCCCGAACTGCCGTCCCCTCCCCCAGGGGGAGAGGGACAGGGTGAGGGGGTAAGACGCCTCAAGACCTTCTCCGAGGCGGGGGACAGGCGCCCTTTCCTGCACCCTCTTACCCCCTCACCCGGCCCTCCGGGCCACTCTCTCCCCCTGGGAGAGGGAAGACAGCCCCATGCACGGTACCCGCCCCATTGCCCAGGGGCCCCGGAATGCCGATCTGTAGGGAATGAAGACGACGATCCCGGCCGTCCTGCTGGCGCTGATGCTGCCCGCCGCGGCCCAGGCGGCCGAGACGAACCCCCTGCTGGTCCCCTCCGGGCCCACCGTGCCGGCGGGGCCGCTGCCGGGCGACGGGCTGCGGCTGCAGGACCTGTCGGTGGAGCGGCGCGACCTGGAGCACCGGGACGCGCTGGGCCGGCTCGACCCGTACGAGCAGCGCCGGCTGATGGAGCTGGAAGCGGAGCAGCACCGGCTGCAGCGGGTCCTGACCGGCCCGGCGGAGGCGCTACCGCGGGCGCCCAGCGACGCGCAGCTGCGCGACACGCTGCGTCCCGAGCCCCTGCCCGGCAGCGGCTATCCCCCCGGCCGGCTCGGCCGCGGCGGGGCGACCCTCAAGCCGGGTTCCAAGCCAGGCGAGAAGCCAGGCGCCGGGACGCCCGCCCCGGCACCGCAGAAGCTCGGCGCGCCAGGCCGCGGGACCCAGGCCCGGGAGGCCGACACCCGCCCCATCGTCCTGCCCGAGACCGACCGCAACGCCGGCGGCACCCGACGGTACGGCTTCCACGCGCCAGCGGGTGACGCAGGCGCTGGTGCCGACCCGGCGGGGCCCCAGCCGCAGCAGTAGCCCCGGCACCCCGCCGGCCTCCGCCGCCAGCTGCAGGCGGCGGCTGGCGGCGAGGTCGGGCTCCCCCGCCTCCCCCAGCACGGCGCCGACGGCGGCGCAGCGCAGCGCCTCCTCCATGGCCCAGAGGGCGTCGGCGTCGCCGTCGGCGCGCACCAGGATCAGCCGGTCCGTGTCCAGCCCCAGCGCCGCCAGCCCCGGGGCGTAGAGGTCGCGCCCGCGCGCCACCCACAGCACCGGCCCCCGCCCGGCGGAGAGCCGGCCCAGCAGCACGGCGGCGAAGCCGGTGGCGGCGCCGGCGTCCAGCCTGGGGTCCGGCCCCACCACCTCGTGCACCGCCCCCAGCGGCAGCCCGCCGCCCGGCAGGTGGCGGTCGAGGTCGGGCACGCCCAGCGGCGCCACCGCCGTCCCGTCGCCGCCGCCGATCCCCTCCAGCCGGCGGACGCGGTCCCTGAGCTCCGCCAGCAGGCGCGACTTGTCGGCGGGGCTGGAAACGGCGGGGCCGGAGTCGGCGGGGTCGGGATCGGCGAAATCGGCGGGATCGGTCATGGCGGGCCCCTGGGACGGAATGTTCCCTTTATGTTCTGTTCTGGCCCCATCGCCGTCAAGGGCGGGAACGGCATGCCGCGCCGGGGGTTATCCTCTCCGAAAGCGCATGCCCACCGGAGACGGACATGGACATCCTCCGCATCCTGCTCGCCATCCTGCTGCCGCCGCTGGGGGTGTTCCTCCAGGTCGGGCTGGGGATGCACTTCTGGATCAACATCCTGCTGACGATCCTGGGCTACATCCCGGGCATCATCCACGCCCTCTACGTCATCGTGAAATTCAAGTAGGCCCAGCCATGGCGCGCATCCCCCGCAAGCCCGTCGACCCCGCCGCGGTGGAGCGGCTGCGCGCGCTGTCGCACTGGATGGACAGCCGGTGGGAGGTCCCCGGCACCGGCATCCGCTTCGGCCTGGACAGCGTGGCCGGCCTGGTCCCCGGGGTCGGCGACACGCTGACCAGCGCCGTCTCCGCCTACATCGTCTGGCAGGCGCGCGAGATGGGCGTGCCGAAGCGCACCCTCGCCCGCATGCTGGTCAACATCGGGGTGGACTGGGCGGTCGGCACGGTGCCGCTGGTGGGCGACCTGTTCGACCTGGGCTTCAAGGCCAACCGCAAGAACATGGCCCTGCTGCACCGCCACCTGGAGGAGGCCGCCCGCCACGCCGGGCCGGAGATCATCCCGCCCGGCGCCGCCGCCCCGCACCGGCGCGCATGGTGACGGGCCCTGCATCGTGACGGGGCATCGCGTGGTGACGGGCCGGCGCTGGCACAAGGCGCCGGTCTGCGCTAGAGAGGCGGGATGCCCGCCTGGATCGTCCCCGCCGCCTTCGCGGCCGTCTTCGCCGCCTCCCTCGCCCTGACCGGCCTGGTCACCGGCCTTCTGCGCCGGCGCCAGGTGCTGGACCGGCCGAACGAGCGCTCCAGCCACCTGGTGCCGACGCCGCGCGGCGGCGGCTGGGGGCTGCTGCCGCCCCTGCTGCTGGCCTGGGCCGCGGTCGCCTGGGCCTCCGACGACTGGAGCGGCGTCTGGCCCGTGGTGGCCGCCGCGGTGCCGCTGGCGCTGATCTCCTGGGCCGACGACCTGTCCCCGGTGCCGCCGGGCTGGCGGCTGGTCGCGCAGGCGCTGGCGGTGACGGTGGCGATGATCGCCCTGCCGGTCGACACCCGCGTGTTCCAGGGCTGGCTGCCGCTGGCGGCCGACCGGGCGCTGGCGGGGCTGCTGCTGCTCTGGTTCGTGAACCTCTACAACTTCATGGACGGGATCGACGGCATCACCGGGACCGAGACGCTGTGCCTGGGGCTGGGGCTGGCGGCGGCCGGCTGGATGGCCGGCTCGGAGTCGGCCGACACCGCCTACGCCCTGGCGCTGGCCGGGGCGGCGCTGGGGTTCCTGGCGTGGAACTGGTACCCGGCGCGGGTCTTCCTGGGCGACGTCGGCAGCGTGCCGCTGGGCTTCCTGTCGGGCTGGCTGCTGCTGCGCGCCGCCGCCGACGGGCTGTGGCTGCCGGCGCTGGTGCTGCCGCTCTACTACCTCGCCGACGCCACCCTCACGCTGCTGCGCCGGCTGGCCCGGGGCGAGCGGGTGTGGGAGGCGCACCGGCAGCATTTCTACCAGCAGGCCGTCCGCCACATCGGCCGCCACGACCAGGTCGTGATGGCCGTGCTGGCCGGCAACGCGGGCTTGGCGGCGCTGGCGCTGGCGGCCCTTTCGCAGCCGCTCTGGGCGCTCGCGGCGCCGCTGCTGGTGGCGGGGCTGCTGGCCTGGATGGCGACCTCGCTAGGACGTTGACGCCGATGGGGAAAAGTTTTTTCCCAAGGGGTATGATTGTCACTTGCGTGCAGCGCGAAAATGCATAATTAAACGTCTCAGACGCACCCGCACGTGCCCCTGGCCCCCGGTGGTTAAGCAACGACGTTAGGCGTCCTTTTTGGCAGAACCGGTCGACAGTGGGCCGGTCCCGAGAGGGAGGTCGTCATGCTTCGTACCCGCCACAGGCCATCGAGGCCCTAGGCTTCTTCTGGTCATCCCGGCGTCAGCTGACGCTTTGAGGCACCCCGGTCCCCTCGTCCGACGAGGCACCCGGCCAGGCCCGGCAATCGCGGCTCCCGACCAGACACCCCCGACAGACTCCGATCCGCCGGCCCGTCCGCCCGCATGAGCGGGCGCCGGCGCACCGCCCAACCTTTTCCGCTGCCGGCGCCACCGCGCGACCGGCGCGCCAGGGGTTTCCGCTGCCATGGGTCAGTACCGCTTCCGCTCCGCCGTCGCCCCGCTGCGCAAGAACTTCGCGCCGGCGCCGGCCGCCCTGCCCGGCGTCGACGGCCTCGTGGCCGAGCTGCGGCCGGCCGAGCCGCTGCACTGCCTGCGCCCGCAGGTGCTGCGCGCCACCGCGCGCCGCTTCGTCGACGCCTTCGCCGCGGCGGTGGGCGGGCACGTGCTCTATGCCGTGAAGTGCAACCCGGACCCGGCCGTGCTGCGGCACCTGGTGAAGGGCGGCGTGCGCCATTTCGACTGCGCCTCCCCGGCGGAGATCCGGCTGGTGCGGCAGATGTTCCCGAACGCGCCGATCCACTACATGCACCCGGTGAAGAACCGCGCCGCCATCCGCCAGGCCTACGGCGAGTACGGGGTGCGCGACTTCTCCCTGGATTCGGCGGACGAGCTGACCAAGATCCTGGAGGAGACCGGCTCGGCGGGCGCGCAGGGGGCCGGCGACCTCGGCCTCATGGTCCGGCTCGCCATGCCGAAGGGCCAGGCCGCCTACGACCTGTCCGCCAAGTTCGGCGCGGAGCCTGAGGTGGCGGCGGAGCTGCTGCGTCGCGCCCGCGCAGCCGGCGCCCGGGTCGGCCTGTGCTTCCACGTGGGCTCTCAGTGCCTGAACCCGCAGGCCTACGAGGACGCCATCCTGCTGGCCGGCCGCGTCGCCGCCGAGGCCGGGGTGGAGCTGGACGTGCTGGACATCGGCGGCGGCTTCCCCGTCGCCTACCCCGACATGAACCCGCCCCCGCTGGCCGACTACATGGCCGCCATCCGGCGCGGCGTCCAGGCGCTGAACCTGCCCGCCCGCACCCAGGTCTGGTGCGAGCCGGGCCGCGCCCTGGTGGCGGCCGGCGGCTCCATCGTGGTGCAGGTGGAGAAGCGCCGCGGCGGCGAGCTGTACGTCAACGACGGCGTCTACGGCAGCCTGTCGGACGCCGGCGTGCCGGCCTTCAAGTTCCCCTGCCGGCTGGTCCGGCCGGAAGGCGCGTCGTCGGCGCCGCTGCAGGCCTTCAGCTTCTGGGGCCCGACCTGCGACAGCGCCGACCGCATGGCCGGCCCGTTCTGGCTGCCCGCCGACGTGCGCGAGGGCGACTGGATCGAAGTGGGGCAGCTGGGGGCCTACGGCGCCACGCTGCGCACCGCCTTCAACGGCTTCGACCGGGCGCAGATGGTCGAGGTCGCGGATGCACCCCTGCTGGAAACGGCGGGGTATGGCATCGCGGCACGGTTGCCAGACGCCTCCGCTTAGGCCACCCTGTGACATAGTGTGTCCGTCGTCGGCCGCCCCATCGGGGCGGCCGATGGCGGTTTAGTGCGTCGGCTCTCCTCCTCGGGACAGCCGATGCGGCTTCAGTGCGTGCGCGTACCAGTCCTGACAATCCCGTCAACCCCATTCGAGGGACCACCCAATCGAGGAAACGGCGCCGGAGAGGTGCCAAGCCGGAGTTGAAACCAATCATGAGCCACAGCAAGAAGTACGTCTCCCTTCCCGGCCGTCTGGTCATCGTCGGGTTCGGCAGCATCGGCCAGGGCGTCCTGCCCCTGATCCTGCGCCACGTCGAGATCGAGGCCGAGCGGATCACCATCGTGACCGCCGACGACCGGGGCCACGCCGAAGCGGACGAGTACGGGGTCCGCTTCATCAAGGAGCCGCTGACCAGGGACAATTATGTCCGTGTCATCAAGCCTCTCCTGGGCAAGGGCGACTTCCTGCTGAACCTCTCGGTGGACGTCTCCTCGCTGTCCCTCGTCGAGCTGTGCCACGAGGTCGGCGCGCTCTACCTCGACACCTGCATCGAGCCCTGGCCGGGCGGCTACACCGACCCGAACGCCACGCCCTCGGAGCGGTCCAACTACGGGCTGCGCGAGAAGGCGCTGGAGTTCCGCCGGAGGAACGACGGCAAGGGCCCGACCGCGGTGCTGACGCACGGCGCCAACCCCGGCCTCGTCTCCCACTTCGTGAAGAAGGCGCTGCTGAACATCGCCGCCGACCTCGGCATGGCGGTGGAGACGCCGCGCACCCGCCAGGAGTGGGCGGAGCTGGCCCGCACGCTGGAGGTCAAGGTCGTCCACATCGCCGAGCGCGACACCCAGGTGTCGTCCAAGCCCAAGCGGCGCGGCGAGTTCGTGAACACCTGGTCGATCGACGGCTTCGTCAGCGAGGGCTGCCAGCCGGCCGAACTCGGCTGGGGCAGCCACGAGAAGCACTTCCCCAAGGACGGCTCGCGCCACGAGGCCGGCTGCGGGGCGGCGATCTTCCTGAACCGGCCGGGCGTGACGGTGCGGGTCCGCACCTGGACCCCGCAGGAGGGGCCGTTCCACGGCTTCCTCATCACCCACGGCGAGTCGATCTCGATCTCGGACTACTACACGGTCCGCAACGACTTCGAGGTGCTGTACCGGCCGACGGCCCACTACGCCTACCATCCGTGCGACGACGCGGTGAAATCGATCCACGAGTTCGCCGGCAAGAACTACGTCCAGCAGAAGGAACAGCGCCTCCTGATGAAGGAGATCGTCGACGGCATCGACGAGCTGGGCGTGCTGCTGGCCGGGCACAGGAAGGGCGCCTACTGGTACGGCTCGCAGCTGTCGGTGCAGGAGGCGCGCGAGCTCTGCCCGCACAACAACGCCACCAGCCTGCAGGTGTGCGTCGCCGTGCTGGCCGGCCTCGTCTGGGCCATCGAGAACCCGGACCGCGGCGTCGTGGAGCCGGACGAGATGGACTTCGAGCGCTGCCTGGAGGTCTGCATGCCCTATCTCGGGCCCGTCGTCGGCAAGTACACCGACTGGACCCCGCTGGAGGGCCGCAACAAGCTGTTCCCCGAGGACATCGACCCCGGCTGCCCCTGGCAGTTCAAGAACATCCGCGTGGCCTGACGGCCGGGCGGAGACGAGCGCGACGGGCGGGAGGCGACTCCCGCCCGTTTCGTTTGGGGGGTGGCCGGGTGCGGCTGGGAGGGGGTGCGTGCTTCTGACCGAGCTCGGCATGAGGAAGGGTGGATGCCAGGCCCGGCGTAATCCGGAGCAGCAACCCCCCTGGGGAGCATCAACACGCCCCTCAGCCTGAGCTCTGTCAGAAGGCCGCACCACGCCCCCGCTGCCTCCCCGCCCCTACCGCCCCCCGCCCGGTTCCACGGACGGGTCGCAGCGGAGTTCCCCCGCCCCGCCCCCGCCCGCAGCACAGCGCGGCTCCAGCACCAGGCGGCCGGCGGGCTGGTCGAGGGTGAAGCGGAAGCGGCCCAGCAGGCCCATGCCGACGGTGCCGTCCTCCTTCATCGCCGCGGCCACGCCGAACGGCGCCACGTGCAGCTCCAGGTCGTCGAAGGAGAGCACGCCCAGCCGGAACCCGTCCGCCCGCACCGCGATGTAGTTGAAGGGCCCGCCCGCGGCCACCGCCCCACGGACCTCCCCCGGCCCGTAGCGGCGCAGCACCCGCAGGCGCCGGGCGGCGTTCTCGTACAGGGTCACCTCGCCGAAATCGCCGGTGTCGACGTCGAGCTGCAGAGACGCCTCGCCGAAGCGCGCGGGCACCCGGGGCAGGCCGCCGCGCATGCGGATGGGCAAGACGACGGCGCCCGCCGGCGGCTCGTGGTCCTGGCTGAGGGTCAGCGTGCCAGCCGCCACGTCCACGGTGACCGCATAGGGCCGGAACAGCGGCTGGCCGAGGAAGCCCGCCAGCGGCGGCCCCTCCTTCCGCGCCGTCACGCTCTCCGGCAGGTCCATGATCGCCACGGGCGTGCGGCCGAAGCGCAGCCCGCCCAGCTCCAGCTCGTCCACCTCGGCGAAGGAGGTGCTGGCGTAGCCGGACCAGCTTCCCGCCATGCTCCAGCCCCGCCCCTCGACGCCGAGGCGGCGGGCGGTCTCGCGGCTCAGCACGTGGATTTCGCTGAGGCCGCTGTCGAAGATGAAGGGCAGCGGCGCCGAGCCGTTGACGGAGGCGTGGACGACCAGCCCGTCCTTCTCCCACGCGACCGGTACCACCAGCGGCCGCTCCAGCCGGGGCGCCGGTGCCCGCGGGGGCGTGGCGGTGCAGCCGGCGGCCAGCAGGACGCCGAGCAGGGCCATCGCGGGGAACAGCCACCTGGACGCCAAGCTCCCCTCCCCGGGTTGCGCGACCGGCACGGTTGTTCCACCGCTTACCATCGCCCCGGGCCGGGCGCCAGCGCGCACATGCCCGCCCCCGCGCGGGCGCGGGGCATTTCCGTTTGCGCATGGCCGCCGGGCGGTCTAAAGACCCTCACCGGGCACTGTCGCCCCAGCCGCCCCGGGACCAGCAGACCATGACCGACACCGTGGACAAGGCGCTTGCCGCCAAGGCCCTGCTGCCCGCGGGTCTGCGCGACCTGCTGCCCCAGGACGCGCAGCACGAGGCGTCGGTGGTGGAGCGGCTGGTGGGCGAGTTCGTGCGCCACGGCTACGACCGGGTGAAGCCCCCGCTGATCGAGTTCGAGGAGGGGCTGCTGGCCGGTTCCGGCGCCGCCCTGGCGAACCAGACCTTCCGCCTGATGGACCCGGTGTCCCAGCGCATGATGGGCGTGCGCTCCGACATGACGCCGCAGGTCGCCCGCATCGCCCAGGCGCGGCTGG
>DASPKT010000214.1:0-8609 GCA_035627915.1 Azospirillaceae bacterium | reverse complement strand
GGCGACGCCATGACGCCGGCCGCCCACAGCACCGTGCGCGCGGGGATGCGCTCGGCCCCGACGACGACCCCCGCCTCGTCCACCGACTGCACGGCGCTGTCGAGCCAGACCTCCACGCCCAGCCCCTCCAGCGCCTCCTTGGCGTGGCGGGACAGCGGTTCCGCCAAAGCGGGCAGGATGCGCGGCATGGCCTGGACCAGGATGATGCGGGCCTGCGCCGGGTCGACAGTGCGGAACTCGCGCGCCAGCCCGTGGCGGGCCAGCTCGGCGATGGCGCCGGCCAGCTCCACCCCGGTGGGGCCGCCGCCGACCACCACGAAGGTCAGGTATTCCCGCCGCAGCGCCTCCGTCGCGGCGCCCTCCGCCAGCTCGAAGGCGGACAGCAGCCGGCGGCGGATGAGGGTGGCATCCTCCACCTGCTTGAGGCCCGGGGCGAAGGGCGCCCACTCGTCATGGCCGAAATAGCCGTGCTGGGCGCCGGTCGCCAGGACCAGCTGGTCGTAGGGCAGGCGGCCGCGGTCCAGCACCACCTCGCGCGCGTCGGCGTCCACCCCGGTGACCTCGCCCAGCAGCACGCGCACGTTGGGCTGGTCGCGGAACAGGGCGCGGATCGGCGTGGCGATGTCGGCCGGCGACAGGCCGGCGGTCGCCACCTGGTAGAGCAGCGGCTGGAACAGGTGGTGGTTGCGGCGGTCGACCAGGGTCACCCGGCAGGGGGTGCGGGCCAGCGCCCGCGCCGCGGCGATGCCGCCGAAGCCGCCGCCGACGATGACGACGTGCGGCAGCCCGGCCAGCGTGTCCTGGCCGTCCGCGCCCGTGGGGCCGGCCAGCTCGGGGAAGCGCCGCTCCGCCCAGCGCCGCACCAGCGCGTCCAGCGACAGCACGCCCGGGCCGTGGAGCGCCACCAGGCCCAGCAGCATCAGCCAGTAGAGGTGCTGGATGTGCTGCAGGTAGGTGAACTGGATGACCAGCGTCAGGGCCATCAGCGGCACCGCGGCCAGCCGCGTGCCGAGGCCGGCCAGCATCAGCAGGGGGGCGGCGATCTCCACCGCCGTCCCAGACCAGGCGGCCAGGACCGGGGGCAGCAGGGGCACCTTGTACTCCTCGGCGAACAGGAACAGGGTGCTGTCCCAGTCCGCCAGCTTCGCCATGCCCGACGACAGGAAGATGGCGCCCACCCACCAGCGCAGGAACAGCTTGTAGAGCGGCCCGGCCCAGCGCGTCAGCAGCGCCAGCGCCCGGCTGGCCTGGCGGGCCAGCGGCAGGGCGGTGCCGGCGAGGTCCAGGCGGCGGTCCAGCGACAGCGGCCCCGCCCCCATCACGACCAGCCAGCCGCAGAGCGCCGCCCAGTAGAGGTGGATGTTGAGCTCCAGGTAGCTGTACTGGATCACCAGCGACAGCATTCCCAACGCCAGCGCCGCCAGCCGCGTGCCGAGGCCGAGCACCAGCAGGACCGGGCCCAGCAGCTCCACCGCCACGCCGATGTAGGCGGCGGTGTGCGGGTGCATCCAGGTCACCGGGTACTCGTTGGCGGCGAGGTAGAGGGCCGCGTCCCAGTCGTTCAGCTTGACGATGCCGGAGACCCAGAAGGCCTGCGCGATCCAGAGCCGGATGAGGAGGTCGAGCAGGGGCGCCAGGACGTGCCCGGCGCCCTCGATCCCGGCGTCGAGGGCCATGGCGGCGCCGCGCGCCAGTCGCACGGCGGGCCCGCCGGCGGGGCGGGTACGCATCAGCATTGTGGGTCCTTTCACCGCGGTGCCGCGGAAAAAAATGGGGCCGTCCACGCGGGGGGCGGGTGGACGGCCCCGAGGGGCGGCGGACGCGGGTGGGGACCGCCGCGGGAGGTGAGGGGAGGCGGGCGCTCAGCCGCCGGCGCGCGGCGCCTGGCGGTACAGCTCCTCGCCGACGATCATCATCGCCTTGCCGACCAGCCCGTCGGCTTCCTGCTGCTTGCCCGACTTGGCCGCCGCCTCGGCGTCGGCCAGCAGCTTCAGGACCTCGGCGCGCACGCTCGTGCTCATGATGGAATGGTTGTCGGACAGCGTCTTCAGGATGGCCGACTGGAAGGCGGTCGGCAGGTACGGCTCCGCCGTCGCGGGCAGGGCCATGGCGAGGGCGGCGGCGAGAAGGGTGGCGGACAGGGCGGGGGCGACGGGCAGCTTGGGCATGGGTCCTCCTGGGCATCTGGCGCGCCGGTCCCCGGCGCCGGGTTTCATCGCAGCAGCGTAGGGGTCTCCCGCCGCCGGCTGAAATGCCGTCGGGCTACCGGGTCGATAGCAGGCGGCTATGGAGGGGCGGACCCCGGCCTAGCGCCCGCGTCCTCGCCCTGCCCGGCGCCTGGCGGGCGCGGCGGCGGGGCGTGCCGTGCGGGAAAGCGCGGCTTCCTCATGCAGTGGCGGCTTCCTCATGCCATAGTGGTTGCGACCTTGTTGAGGCCGGTGCCCGGCCCATCTCTTGAAATCCCGGCCCGCCACAAGAAGCCCCCGCTGGACATGCCCTATACCGTGCTCTCGCAGATATTCGGGGACTCGGACCGCATCGGGGTGCGGGACGTCGAGTTGCGGGCCGAGGACGACCATCAGCGGCTGCGGGAGAAGCTGGCCCGGGTCGTCCTCGACGAGATGTACCAGTTCGTGGCGCTGCTCAGCACCGACGGGACGCTGCTCGAGGTGAACCGCGCCGCGCTGGAGGGCGCCGGCATCCGGCTGGAGGAGATCCAGGGCAAGCCCTTCTGGGAGGCCCGCTGGTGGAGCGTGTCGCCCGAGACGGTCGCCACCCAGCGCGAGGCCTGCCGCCGCGCCGCCGCGGGCGAGTTCGTGCGCTACGACGTCGAGGTCTACGGCCAGGCCTCGGGCGAGGAGACGATCATCATCGACTACTCGCTGATCCCGGTGAAGGACCATCGGGGCGAGGTCGTGTTCCTGCTGCCCGAGGGCCGCAACATCACGGAGAAGAAGCGGGCGGAGGCCGAGATCGCCCGCAAGAACCAGGAGCTGCAGCTCCTGCTCGACCGGGTGCGGGAGCTGGACGAGCTGAAGAGCCGGTTCTTCGCCAACGTCAGCCACGAGCTGCGCACGCCGCTGGCCCTCATCCTCGGGCCGACGGAGCGCCTGCTGGCGGAGGGGGGCAATCTCACCGGCGCGCAGCGCCGCGACGTCGAGGTGGTCCGCCGCAACGCCTCCATGCTGCTGAAGCACGTCAACGACCTGCTCGACATCACCAAGCTCGACGCCGGGAAGATGGCCGCCGTCTACGGCGAGACGGACCTTGCGGCCCTGGTCCGCACCCTGGCCGGCCACTTCGAGGCGCTGGCGCCGCAGCGGGGCATCGCCTTCGTCATCGACGCGCCCGGGTCGCTGATGGCCGAGGTCGATGCCGACAAGGTCGAGCGGGTCCTGCTCAACCTCCTCTCCAACGCCTTCAAGTTCACGCCGGACGGCGGCCGGGTGCGCTGCGCCCTGTCGGAGGGCGCCGGCGGCCGGGCACTCCTCTCCGTCCAGGACAGCGGGCCCGGCGTGCAGCCGGAGCTGCGCGAGGCGATATTCCAGCGCTTCCGCCAGGGCGACGGCGGGTCCACCCGGCAGTTCGGCGGAACCGGCCTGGGCCTGGCGATCGTGCGGGACTTCGTGGACCTGCACGGCGGGTTCGTCACCGTCACCGACGCCCCCGGCGGCGGCGCCCTGTTCCTGGTGGATTTGCCGCTGAAGGCGCCGGCCGGCGCCTTCGTGCGCCGCCGGGGGGACCGCCGGCAGGCCGACACGGGGCCCGTCCTGGCCGGCACGCTCGAGGAACTCGCCCCGGAGGCACCCGCCGCCGAGCCGGCCGGGCCCGGCCGGGAGGGGCGCCCCTGTGTCCTGGTCGTGGAGGACAACGCCGAGCTGCGGCGGTTCGTCCAGGACGTGCTCGCGGACGGCTACCGGGTGGAGACGGCCGCGGACGGGAGGGCCGGGCTGGAGAAGGCCGAGGCCCTGCGGCCCGACCTGGTCGTGACCGACCTGATGATGCCCGTGATGAGCGGCGACCAGATGATCGCCGAACTGCGCCGCAACGGGAGCGGCCTGGACATGCCGGTCCTGGTCCTGTCGGCGAAGGCCGACGACGCGCTGCGGGTGCGCCTGCTGTCCGAGGGCGCCCAGGACTATCTGCTGAAGCCCTTCTCGGCCGCCGAGCTGCGGGCGCGCGTCGGCAATCTCGTCTCCATCAAGCGCGCCCGCGACGTGCTGCGCCGGGAGGTCCGGAGCCGGAACGACGACCTGGAGGCGCTCGCCCTGGAGGTGGCCTGCCGCAACCAGGACCTCGAGCGGACCGCCGGCGAGCTGCGCGACAGCGAGGCCCGGTTCCGCGCCATAACCGAGTCCATGCCGCAGATCGTCTGGTCGGCCCGGCCGGACGGCCATCACGACTACTACAATCCGCGCTGGTACGAGTTCACCGGCGTGCCCCAAGGCTCCACCGACGGCGAGGGGTGGAGCGCCATCTTCCATCCCGACGACCGGTCGCTCGCGTGGGAACAGTGGCGGCACAGCCTCTCCACCGGCGAGCCCTACGAGATCGAGTACCGCCTGCGGCACCGGAGCGGCGAATACCGCTGGGTGCTGGGGCGCGCCCTGCCGGTGCGCGGCCCGGACGGCGGGATACTCCGCTGGATGGGCACCTGCACCGACATCCACGACCTCAAGCAGGCGGAGGAGCGCCAGCGCCTGCTCACAGCCGAGCTGAGCCACCGGGTCAAGAACGCGCTGGCGGTGGTGCAGTCGATCGCGCACCAGACCCTGCGCCGCAGCGGCTCCCTGGCGGAGTTCTCCGGCGCCTTCCAGGGGCGCCTGCAGGCGCTGTCCGAGGCGCACGGCCTGCTGCTGCGGTCGCGCTGGTCGAGCGTCCCCCTCACGGATCTTCTGCGGACGGAACTCGCCCCGTACGAGAGCGGCGGCGCCATCCGCCTGGACGGGCCGGAGGTCGGGCTCGGGCCCCGCCAGGGTGTGGCGCTCGCCCTCATCCTGCACGAACTCGCCACCAACGCCGCCAAGTACGGTGCCCTGTCGGTCCCGGAGGGACGGCTCCACGTCGGATGGCGCCTGGACGGGGCGGAGGCGCAGCGGCACCTGCGGCTGGCCTGGACGGAAACCGGCCTGCCGGCGGCGCCGGCCCTGGAGCCAGAAGGCTTCGGGACACGGCTGATCCGGCGGTCCGCCGCCAACGAGCTGGGCGGGACGGCAGCGCCGACCGTCGACGGAAATTGCCTCAGGTGGAACATTTCATTCAAAATATAATTTATAGGTGTAGATTGCTGAGGGGTCGGTAATGGCGGAGGACGTGGAGCTGCGGTGCCTGGCCGGCCGCCGCATCCTGATCGTCGAGGACGAGACGATGATCGCCATGATGATCGAGAGCGTGCTCGAGGATCACGGGAGCGTCGTCGTGGGCACCGCCTCATCCCTGGCCGAGGCGCTGGGCGTGGTCGAGCGGGAAAAGCCGGACGGCGTGACGCTGGACTGCAACCTGAACGGCCAGATCAGCACGCCCGTCGCCCGCCGGCTCGAGGAGCTCGGCATCCCCTACATCCTGGTCACCGGCTATGTGCAGGAAGCGCTCCTTGATCCGGTGCTGTCCAGAGCCCCCCGGATCAGCAAGCCCTTCACGGGCAGGGGCCTGGCCCGCGCCGCCGCGGAACATCTCTGCGCCTGACGCCCGGGTGCGCGTTCCGGCTTGGCAAGCCGCGACCCGAACGCCACGGACCGGGGGCGGGAACTCCGGATGCTCCCGCGGCCGGAAATCCCTGCGCGGACCTGCGATCCCCAGCCGCCCCGGCCTCCGGTCATGTACTGAAAGCGCCGGGGACCGGTCAGCGGGCACGGCAACCTGTGCCTGCGGGCGCCGCTGACTTCGCCTCGCCTCCGCGACGGCTCCCGAAGCGCGGCCAGGCCGCGCATCGTTGCGGCCTCCCGCTCCGCAAGGGGCCGCCGCCTTCCAAATCCGGAAACCACTTTTCCGCAAAGCGCCGCGTCTCTCCACCTGCCGGGCCACCAGTTCTTGTGCGGGACGACGAACGGGAGACATGACATGACCAGCATATGGGCGCCTATCCGGGTCGGCCGGATGCACCTGCCGAACCGCATGGCGATGGCGCCGATGACCCGCAGCCGGGCCATGGCGGACGGAACCCCCGGCGAGTTCGCGGCGGAGTATTACGCGCAGCGGGCATCCCTCGGCCTGCTGGTGACCGAAGCCACGCAGCCCTCCGAGGACGGGCAGGGATACCTGAACACGCCCGGCATCCACTCGGACGGGCACGCCGAGGGCTGGCGCAGGGTAAGCGACGCGGTCCATGGGGCGGGCGGGCATCTCTTCATCCAGCTCATGCATGCCGGGCGGATGTCCCACCCCGACAACACGCCGCACCACCGCCAGGCGGTCGCCCCGTCGGCGGTCGCCCCCGGCGTCGACATGTTCACCGCGAAGGGTCTTCTGCCGATACCGGTCCCGCGCGCCCTCACGCGCGACGGCATCGCCGCGGTGGTCGGGGAGTTCGTCGACGCCGCGCGGCTCGCCGTCGCGGCCGGCGCCGACGGCGTCGAGATCCACGGGGCGAACGGCTACCTGGTCCATCAGTTCATCGCGCCGAACGCCAACGTCCGCACGGACGAGTATGGCGGCGGCATCGGGAACCGCATCCGCTTCGCCCTCGAGGTCACCCGGGCGGTGGCCGAGGCGATCGGTCCGGACCGGACGGCGATCCGCCTCTCGCCCGGGGTGACGTTCGGAGGGGTCGACGACGGCCCCGACGGGCCCGACCTCTACCGCGTGCTCGTGACGGAACTCGACAGGCTCGGGCTCGCCTACCTGCACCTGGTGCACACGGGCGACGAGGCGCTGCTGGCGGACCTCAGGAGGATCTGGAGCGGCGTGCTCATGCTCAACCGGGCGGGTGCGGGCAGGGAGCGCATCGGGCAGGACGTCGGCGCCGGCCTCGCGGACATCGAATCCTATGGGGAGATGGTCCTCGCCAATCCCGATTTCGTCGACCGCATCAGGGCAGGGGCGCCGCTCAACGAGCCAAGGAAGCACCTGTTCTACGGCGGCGGGCCCGAGGGATACATCGACTATCCGACGCTCGAAGGCGCCCGATCGCCCGCCTGAGCCGACCCCGCCTTCCGGGACGATCCATGGATGATCTGAGGAAACCGACATGCCTGCCACGGAACCGTCCCGGATAATCGGGCTGTTCGCCAGCGCCTTCAACCGCCGCAGCCTGGACGAGCTGCTCGCCTTCTACGAGCCCGACGCGGTCCTGCTCGTGGACGGGAGCGGGACGCGCCTCGCCGGGCGCGCCGCCATCGCGGAGGTGCTGCGAGGCATGCTGCAGCTCCCCGGTACGATGACATCGCGCGTGAATTTCTGCGTCGTGCACGGTGACATCGCCCTGCTCCGGGCCGACTGGGAGCTCGTCGGCGACGACGGGGCCGCCATCGCATCCGGCAGTTCCACCGAGGTCGCGCGGCGCCAGCCGGACGGCACGTGGCTCTACATCCTCGACCATGCCGCCGGTACCAGCCTGCCGCGCGTCGGCTTGCCGCCAGGCACCATCCCCCATCCGTCCTGAGGAAGCGGCCGCTCCTATCGGTGCGCTGCCGGCAAGGCAGCGGCATCCCGCTCTCCATGCTGAAGGTCCGGGCTTCACCGGGTCCCGCCGTCCCCGCGGCCTCCGGAAAGGTGCCGGCAATCGCGCTGCAAATCGCGCTGCATCGACAGCGCCGTCCACAGGGCGAGGGCCAGCTTGCCCAGCTCCAGCGCGACGTAGGCCAGGTGATGGCGGGACGGGGGGACAGCTTCCCCCGCGGCGATGGCGGCGATCCGGGCGTCCATCGCCGGGGTGAGGCCCAGCTGCTGCGCCAGGACCAGCAGGCAGAGGCCCAGCACGGGAAGGATGGCGGCGCGCCCGCCGGGCAGGGCGGCCAGGAGCGCCATCGCGGCGAGCAGGCCCAGCTCCACCCCGTGGAACAGGTGGAAGGTGGCGCGGCCCACCTCCAGCGCGACGGGCAGCGTCAGCGCCGCCACCGTGAACTTCGCCGGCGCCGCCAGGAACGACACGCCGAGCATGGCGCCGGCCCAGCCGGCGGCGAGGAGGGTCAGGCCGGTGCGCACGGAGGCGGGGTACCCGGCGGGGGCGTGGTCAGCCGCGATCCGCATCGCCGCCTCCCTGTCCGGGGTGCGGCGCGGGTGCCTGCGCCAGGTCCTGCTCCAGCGCGCCGAGGTCGACGGGGCCGGCGGGGGAGAGGAGGGCCGCGAGCAGCATCGCGGCGAGGCCGAGGATGGTCGTCATGGCATGGCTCCGGGATCTGCCGGGCGGCGGCCGCGGGCGGCAGCACGCCGCGGGAGGGGGCCCGCGGCGTGCCGTCCGGTGCCGGCCCGGGGTGGGTCGGCGCGCCCGGATGTCAGCGCACCAAGATGTTGGCGCCCTTGCCGGCGTCGGGGCTGGCGTCCTTGCTGAACATCAGGACCGCTACGGCGCCGGTCAGCGCACCGCGCATGGAGTGGGTGACCAGCGCGTTGGCGCCCTCCACCGGCGAGATCAGGTCGAAGGTGGCGCCGTCGCCCGGCCCGACCACGAA
>DASPKT010000213.1:0-10387 GCA_035627915.1 Azospirillaceae bacterium | reverse complement strand
GCCGCTGGGGGCGGTGCCGGTGGAGGACAGGGTGATGCCGTTGACCAGGCTCTGCGCCTGGGCCGCGGTCAGGGTGCCGGTCACGGTGACGGTGGCGGTGCCGGAGGCGACGGCAATGGCGTAGCTGCGCCCGCCGGAGGTGGTGCCGGTGGCGTCGGCGGCGATGGCGAGGCTGGAGCCGTCCAAGCCCAGCCGGTCGCCCGACAGGACTCCGGAGACGGTGAAGGTCAGGCTGGAGACGGACTGCCCGGCCTCGATGTTGCCGATCGCGGTGCCGGTGAAGGGGGCGGCGGCGGCACCGCCCTCCGTATGGGTCGGGTTGGCGGCTGTGGCGGTCAGCGACGGCGCCACGTTCAGCGTCGGGGCGGTCAGCGCCAGCGTCGCCGTGGCGTTGATCGAGTTGTTGCCGGTCGCGTCGGTGGTGGCGAAGGTGAAGGTGCGGCTGCCGCCGCCGACCGTCGCCGCGTCGTTGCGGTACTCGATGGCGCGGATGACCGCCTGCGCCTCCGCCACGGTCAGGTTCTGGGCGTCCGCCCGCACGATGGTGAAGGTGGAGCCGGCGCGGGTGACCGTCACCTGCACGCCGCCGACGGCGATGTTGGTGAGCGTGGCGAAGCCGGTGCCGTCGGCGCTGACGGCGCTGGTGCCGAACAGCAGCTTCTCCGAGGCGCCGTCGACCAGGCCCCCCACGGTCAGGCGGACCTGCGTCAGCGCGTCCGACGCGTCGGTCACCGTGGCGGCGGCGGAGTTGTCGTCCAGGCTGATGGCGGTGCCGCTGAGGCCGGCGGTGGAGGCGCTGTAGGTACGGCTCGCGGTGTTGTCGTCGCTCGGCGCCAGGTCGATGACGGGCGAGGTCACGTCGGCGGGCGGCGAGGTCTGCTCGTGCACGAAGGTGGCGGTGTCGCGCACCATGTCGCCGCCGTCGGTGACGTAGGTGGCGCTGACGGTGATGGTGCCGTTCTTCAGCCCCTTGATGTTCAGCGGGTCGATCGACCAGGCGCCGCCCGTGACCGTGGCGTTGTCCAGGATCGTCGTCGTGCCGTCGGTGATCGAGGTGGAGATGACGCTGGCGTTGGCGATGTCCTGGACCGTGCCGCCGATGGTGACGGCGCCGTTCTCGGTCCCGGTGATCTTGCCGTTGGCGTCGGCGTCGCCGAAGCTCTCGGTGATCGCCAGCGCCGGGCTGGAGGCGTCGATGGTGATGGTGGTGGTGGTCGTCACGCTGTTGCCGGCGGTGTCCGTCCCGGTCGCCTCCAGCGCCACGGTGCCGGAGAGGTCGGCGCCGCTCTGCACCGACCAGGTGCCGTCCGCCTGCACCGTCGCGGTCAGGTTCTGGCCCCCCACCTTGATCGCCAGCACCGTGCCGGACGGCAGGTCGGTGGTGCCGGTGATGAAGGGGCGTACCTCGCGCGTCGTCCGGTTGGTGGTGAAGCCGATGACGGGCGGCGTCACGTCCACGGTCAGCGTCTGCGTCGCCGTGGCGCTGTTGCCGGCGGCGTCCGTGCCCTGCGCCTTCACCCCCACCGGGCCGGACAGGCCGGCGTCGGGCAGCGTGCCGCTGGACGGCAGCGCCGTGGCGGTGTCCAGGCTCCAGGCGCCGCCGGTGCCCACCAGCGTCACGTAGGTGATGTCGTTGGCGGTGCCCGCGTCGTTGTCCGGGTCCAGCGTGATGGTCAGCACGGCACCCGCCGGCAGGTCGGTGGTGCCGGTGATGGTCGGCTTCGCCGTGCTGCGCAGCGTGGGCGAGGTGATGGCGATGGCCGGCGCGGTGTCGTCCACCACCAGCTCGTTGCTGGTGGCGTCGACCTTGCTGTCCAGGCCGCGGGTGGCGGTGGCGGTCACCGAATAGGTGCCGTCGGCCAGCTGCGGCGCCTGCACCGACCAGCTGTTGGTGCCCACCGTCAGGCCGCTGCCGCTGGTGTAGGTCACCCCGTTGATGACGACCGACAGCGTGTCGCTGCCGTGGCTGGTCCAGGTGCCGGTCACCAGCGGCGTGTCGTCGGTGGTGAGGAGCGGGGTTACCGTCGGCTTGTTCAGCGCCGTGGCGGTGGTGCTGGCGCCGTAGGCGTTGGTGCCGGTGGCGGTGACAAGCGCGTAGGCCGCGAAGCCCGACGACGGCACGCTGCCGGAGGTGGGAACGGCCGTCGCCGTGTTCACGCTCCACGCCCCGCCGCTGCCGACCGTGGCGGAATAGGTGACCGAGTTGCTGGTGCCGGCGTCGTTGTCGGGGTCGATGACGACGACGATGCTGGCGCCCGCCGGCAGGCTGGTCGTGCCGGTGATGGTCGGCCGCGCCGAGGTGGCGAGCCCGTCGGCGTCCACGGTCACGCTGGGGGCGGCCACGTTGCCGGCGACGGTGTCGTAGACCTGGGTCGTGGCGGCGGCGAGGCTGTTGCGGCCGGAGACGGTGCCGGCGCCCGCGGCGGCGGCGACGTCCACCGTGATCGTGCCGGCGCTGCTGGCGGTCGGCGTCACCGTCATGGTGTAGGTCTTGCCGCTGCCGCTGAGGCTGCCCGCGGTGCCGCCGGTGACCGTCACGTCGGCGGCGGTGAAGCCGCTCACCTCCTCGGTGAAGTCGAAGGTGAAGGTGACCGGCCCGTCGGCGGCACCCGTGACCGTGTCGGAGATGGTCAGCGCCGGCGGCGCCAGCGCCAGCTGCGGCTTGGCGACGTTCTTGACCTCGTTGCTGGCATTGGTCGCCGTGGCGACGACGGTCAGGTCGCCGTTGATGAAGCCCCGCACCGTCGCTTCGGGGATGGTGGTGGTCCAGGTCGTGCCGGTCACCGTTATGGCGCCGGTCTGGTAGGTGCTGGAGGAACCGCGGCTGTCGGTGATCTCCAGCACGACGCTGGTCAGGCCGCTGGTGACCGTGCCCGAGATGGTGAGCCCGCCCTTCATCTCGTCGGTGACGATCTGGTCGTTGCCGGCGATCGTGTTGATCGTCACGGCGCCGCTGCCGCCCTTGTTGCCGTTCTGGGCGACGAAGTCGTCCTTGGCGGCGAGCGCGTAGTTGCCGCTGGAATCGGTGGCGGTGGAGGACACGGTCACGACGAGCGCGTCGTTGTCCTTGACGCTGTTGTTCAGGTTGGTCGTGTAGCTCCAGGCGCCGGCGCCGGAGATGGTCGCGGTACCGGATGCATCGTCGACGTCGGTCCCCGCCTTGGTGATCGTGATCGTCACGCTGCCGGAGGTCAGCTCGCTGGTGCCGCTGATGACCCCATTGTTGCGGTTGATGACGCTGTTGCTGGTGATGAAGATGCGCGGCGGCGACTTGTCGTGGGTCACCGTGCCGCTGCCGCTGATGGCGGTGCCCGCCAGCGTCGCCGTCGCCGTCAGCGTCCCGTTGTCGAGGGTGGAGAGGTTGAGGCCCGTCGCCTCCCACTTGCCGTCCGCCCCCACCGTGGCGGTGCCGGTGACGCGGTTGCCGCTGGCGTCGCTGACGACGACGTTGACGGTGGCGTTGAGGTCCGCCGTGGAGGTGCCGGTGACCTTGACGCTGAGGTCCTCGGCCGCGTTCAGGACGCTGTCGCCGGTCTGCAGCACGGCGGCGCTGGTGCCGGCCGACGCCGTGGTCACGATGGAGGAGACGGCGACCGTCGGCTGGGTCACGGTCAGGACCTGCGTGTCGGTGGCGGTCCCGCTGCCCGTGGTGGCGGTCGCCAGCACGCCGACGGCGCCGTTGAACCCGTTGGTGGGCACGCTGCCGGAGATCGGGGACAGGCTGGAGGTGTCGAGCGTCCAGGCGCCGGAACCGTTGGTGGCGACCGAGTAGGTGACCGCGTCGCCCAGCATCCCGTCGTTGCCGGGGTCCAGGCGCACCACGACCGTCCCGCTGGTCACCGAGGAGGTGCCGGTGATGGTCGGGCGCAGCACGGTGCTGCCGACCGCGTCGCCGCCCGAGATGGTGATGCTGGGGCCGGTGGCGTAGGTGACCTCGTTGGCGGTCGTGTCGGTGACCTCCGTCCCGCCGCGGGCGACCTTCGCCACCACCTCGTGCGTGCCGACGGACAGGTCGGCGCCCGGCACCAGGGACCAGCTGTTGGTCCCGACGGTCAGGCCGGTCCCCTCGGCGTAGGTGGTGCCGCCGACCGTCACGGTCAGCACGTCGCCCGTCACCTTCGTCCAGGTGCCCGAGATGGTCGGGCGCGCGCTGGTCGTGGTGACCGGGGTCACGGTCGGCCGGTTCAGCCCGGTGCCGCTGCCCTGGTTGCCGGCGGTGTCGCTGCCCGACGCGGTGACCCGCGCCGTGCCGGTCAGGCCGCCGGTGGGGAAGCTGCCCGTGGCCGGGCGGGCGGTGGCGGTGTCGACGCTCCAGGTGCCGCCGCTGCGCACGGCGGTCTGGTAGGTCAGCGTGTCGGACGTGCCGCTGTCGTTGTCGGGCTCGACCGTGATCGTCACCAGCGTGCCGACCGGCAGGTCGGCGGTGCCGGTCAGGGTGGGCGTGCCCGCCGTCGTCGCGAGCGTGTCGACGGTCAGCACCGGCGGCGTCTTGTCGTGCAGCAGGCTGGAGCTGCCGGTGCTGGACCCGGTGACGCGGCTGCCGCCCGAGGTGCCGTTCGTCCACAGCTCCGCCTTGACCGTCAGGCTGCCGTCGGCCAGGGAGGAGAGGTCCAGGCCGGAGGCGCTCCAGGTCTTGCCGCCGCCCACCTGGACGAAGCTCTCCACGGTGCCGCTCGACCCGTCCAGGACGGTGACCTTGACCCAGTCGCCGGCCGCGACCTCGGCCGTGGCGGTGCCCGAGATGGTGACGCTGTCGTCCTCGGTGGCCGACAGGTTGCCGTCGCCGCTGACCGTGGTGACCGCCACGCCCTTGCCGGCGGCGATCGGGCCGCCCGGGGTCATCGCCCCTGTCGTGGCGCCCAGCTGCGCATAGGTCTGGCTGGCGTTGTAGCCGGAGCCGACGCCGCCCAGGTCGCCGTTGAGCGGGCCTGGCTGGGTCTGGGTCAGCACCACGTAGCGGACGGTCGTGTCCTTGTTGAAGCCGGCGATGCCGGTCGTCCCGCGCGGGCCGACCACGCCGGTCCGGTTCACCGGCGACGCCTTGGACAGAACCGTGGCGAGGTCCGCCATGGGCACGCGGAAGCTGACGAACAGGTCGGCGTCGCCGTCGTTGCCGAGGTCGGCGTCGCCGTCCCACTGCGGGTCGGAGGTGGAGGACACCGCCGTCGCCTTGTAGTTCGACGCGGTGAAGCCGTAGACGCCGTTGTTGGCCAGCCAGCCCACCGGCAGGGCCGAGGTGCTGGTCGTGCTGGGCGAGATGTTGAGGCCGGTGCCGGGGTCCAGGATGCGGATCACCTGGCCGTTGTTGCGCCCGTCGACGCCCAGGAAGACGTCGACCTTGCCGTCGTTGTTGGCGTCGATGCCGACCACCGCGACGCCGCCGAAATAGGTGCTGCTGGTCGGGTTGTCGATGCGGATGCGGAAGGACAGCAGGTCGTCGGCCGCGTTGTTGGCCGTGCCGTTGTCGCTGTAGCTGGTGTAGAGCACGGCGCGGGTGGCGCTGCCGATGAGGTCGGTGTCGGCGGCCTTCGCCTGGGTGTCGTTGGTGGGTTCCGCCAGCAGGACGGGCGTCCAGCCGGTGGCGCCGTCCAGCGGGCTGTTCAGCAGACCGGTGAAGGCCGCCTGCCCCTCCGCGGTCAGGGCGGTGGCGGTCTCGACGGTGCCGCGCCGCACCTCCAGGTCCCAGTCGCCGCCCATGGTCGCCGCACCGGTGGCGTCGTCGGAGGCGGCCACGTCGGCGCCGGTCAGCTCGGCCAGCCGGCCGACGAAGATCTGTCCCTCCGCCCCGCGGGCGAGGTCGCAACCATGGATCAGGATGTCGCCGCCCTCCGCCAGGGACCGGCCGATCTCCGCCAGCGCGTCGGCACGGGCCTCCAGCGCCGCCGCGTCGAGCGAGGCGGCGCCCAGGACCAGGCGGCCCTGGTCGCTGTGGCTGAGGATGTGGATGGCGGACACGCTGTCGCGCCCGCGCAGCGCCTCCCCGATCTGCTCCAGCCCGTCGCGCGACGGGTCCAGCGACACGACCTCCACCCCGGGGCGCAGCCCCTGGATCAGCCCGGCGCTGCCGGGGACGGAGGTGTCGACGAAGGCGATCTCCACCGGCGCGGGGGGTGCTGCCGGGACGGAAGGTTCGGGGGCCGCCGGGGCGGACTCCTGCGCCGCCGGGGACTGCGCCAGGGCGTCCATCAGCACGTCGTCGGGGGCCGCGGGCCCGTCCCCATGGGCGATCCCGCTGTCGGCGACGACCTCGGCGACAGTCACGGCACCCGCCGCGTCGAACATGAAGCGGGGCTCAAGCACCATCGCGCGCGACGGCATAGTAATAGGGGTCTTCTTGCTGTCTTTTTCGCGCGAACGACGGTGTTTCATTGGTCGAGATCATCCGGTGCCGGAAAACCGTCGCATCCTATGGCAATATTCCTTAAGGGAGTGCCCATCCTGAGGGATAGGGTACCGCCGAGGTGGTATGCGGGCATGCGCGCAGCGCCGGGCGCGACCTTGGCCGCCGGCCCGAACATTGGCGCTGCGTTGCGACGGGACTGCGCGCCGCCGCCTTTCCGGGTCCGGAAGGTCTGGCCGCAATCCTTTGCTGAACCATGAATATTAGTGGTGCTGCCCGCCCCGGGGGCGCGCGACCGCCGCTCAGTCCGCGGGCGGTGCGTCGGCCGGGCGGCTGCCGGGCAGGTAGAGGGAGACCGGCCGGATCTCATAGGCGCCGACGCCGGGGTTCGCCTGCTCCAGCCGCCTTGCGACCGCCACCGCCTCCTCGAATCCGGCGCAGTCCACCAGGTAGAAGCCCAGCATCTGCTCCTTCGTCTCCGCATAGGGCCCGTCGGTGACGAGCGGCGGTTCGCCGCCCTTCCACAGCGTCCGCGCCTCCGCGGTCGGTCGCAGCCGGGCGGCGGGGCCCAGCTTCCCCTCCGCCGCCAGTTCGCGGTGCACGACGTCCAGCCGCGCCATCACGGCGGCGTCCTCCTCCGCCGTCCAGGAACCGACGACGGACTCCGAGTTGAAGCAGAGCAGGGCGTAGAGCATGGGTCTCCTCGCTTTGGGGGTTCGGCCGCCGCGGCCGGGGTGCTGCCGGCGCGCACCGGCGCGGGCAGGGCCGCGGCGGCGGCCAGCAGGATCGAGCACATGGGACGGCGGCCTCCCCCGGGTCCAGGCATACCGGCACCGCGCCGGTCCGCCTCTCATCCTAAGACGAGCCGGCCCGGCGTCCCCCGACATCCCGGAGGGGAATTTTTTACGTGCGACGGACCGGGACGGCGGCGCCGCGGAGGCGCGCGGAAACGCAGGCCGGCCCCCCTAGAAGATGGAAAGCTGGGTGATCTGCGACAGCGCCTCCAGCGCCGCCACGCCGGCCAGCGAGTTGCCGGAGCGGTCGAGGCCGGGCGACCAGACGGCGGCGCAGAAGCGCCCCGGCATGACGGCGACGATGCCGCCGCCGACGCCGCTCTTTGCCGGCATGCCGACCCGGTAGGCGAAGTTGCCGACCGAATCGTACATGCCGCAGGTCATCATCAGGGCGTTGATGCGCTTCGTCTGCCGCTCGGTCAGCACCGTCTCCTGCAGCAGCGCCGAGGCGCCGCGGCTGGCCAGCGGCACGAAGGCGCGGGCGAGGTCGGCGCAGCTCATCGCCAGGCTGCACTGGTGGACGTAGGCGTCCAGCAGCAGGTCCACGGGTGCGGCGATGCGGCCATGGCTCGCCAGCAAGTGGGCCAGGGCGAAGTTGACGTGGGCGGTGGACAGCTCCGACGCCGCCACCTCGGCGTCGAAGTCGACGGCGAAGTTCTGGGAGAGGACGCGGGCGTAGTCCCGGATCGCCGCCTTGGCGTCGCGGACGTGGGACAGGACGCAGTCCGTCACGACCAGGGCGCCCGCGTTGATGAAGGGGTTGCGCGGCACCCCCTGCTCGTACTCCAGCTGCACCAGAGAGTTGAAGCGGGAGCCCGAGGGCTCCTTCCCGCACCGGGTCCAGAGGTCGTCGCCGACCAGCCGCATCGCCATCATCAGCGTGAACAGCTTGGAGATGCTCTGGATGGAGAAGGGCACGTGCGCGTCGCCGACGGAGAACTCCTCTCCCGACACGGTCACCACGCTCATCCCGAACCGGTCCGCCGGCACGCGGGACAGGGCGGGGATGTAGTCGGCCGGCCTGCCCTTGCCCAGGACGGGGCGCACCTCGCGGGCGACCTGCTCCAGTACGTCGTCGAGGTTCAGCATGGGGCATCCGGCGGGATTGGGCGGTCCCGCGGGCGGGCAGCCCCCGGGGCCGTGACCATAGCCGCCGCGGGCACCGCGCGGAAGTGCCCCGGACGGCGGGCCGGCCTTGCGACGGACGGGCGGGCGTTCGCGGTCCGTTCGGGGAACGTGCCCCCAAGCATGCATCGCTGCAAACAACATCGTGCTACGGAACCGTTCGGGAACGGCCCGCCCCTCCCCCCCGCCGCTGGACACCGGGGCGGGCGGCGTGGATCATCCCCGGCATGTACAGCGCCCACGACCCCTCGCCCGGACCGGCCACCGTCGACCTCGCCCGCGAGGCGGACTTCCGCCTCGGCCCCTGGCTGGTGCGCCCGTCGCGCGGCTTGGCCGAGCGGCCGGGCCGGACCGAGCGGCTGGAGCCCCGGGTGCTGCAGACCCTGGTCGTGCTGGTGCGCGCCGCCGGCGCCACCGTGTCCCGCGCCGAGCTGATGCGCCAGGCCTGGGGCCTGACCGTCAGCGACGACGCCGTCGGCCGCTGCGTGGCGCGGCTGCGCGCCGTGCTGGGCGACGAGGTGCCCATCGAGACGCTGCCCAAGATCGGCTACCGGCTGGTCCTGCCCCCGGGCGGCCCAGGCATCTCCGCGGCACCGGAACCGCCGGTGTCGGCGCGGCGTCCGTTCCCGCTGCCCGCGGCGCTGGCGGGGGCCGCGCTGCTGGCGGGCGCCGCCATGCTGGCGCTGCCGCCCGGCGGGCGGGACGCCGTGGAAGCGTCGTCCGGGGAGCGGGTGGTGCCGGTAACGGTCGAGCCGGGGCGGGAGCTCTACCCCGCCCTCAGCCGCTCCGGCGGGCAGCTCGCCTATGCCGCCCGGCCCTCGGCCGCCGAGGGGCTGGACATCTGGGTGCGGGCGCTCGACGGCGGCACGCCGGTGCGGGTCACCGACGATCCCCTGCACGATGCCGCCCCGGCCTGGTCGCCCGACGGCTCCCGCCTCGCCTTCGTGCGCACGGACGAGGAGGCGCCCTGCCGCATCCTGGTGAAGCCCGTCCCCGCCGGGCCGGAGCGGGAGGTGGGACGCTGCGCGGCGGAGAGGATCACGCGGCTTTCCTGGCTGGGACCCGGGCGCCTGGCCTATTCCGACGCCCCCGCCGCCGGCGGGCCGGTCCGCGTCCTGGCGCTGGACGTGGACGGGCCCGCGGGTACCGCTCCGGTACCGCTGACCGACCCGCCGGCCGGCATCCTGGGCGACCTGGACGCCGAGGCGTCGCCGGACGGCACCGCCGTCGCCTTCCTCCGCGTCCAGGCCCCCGGCGTCGCCGACGTGTTCGTGCAGGAGATCGCCACCGGCGCGCCGCGGCAGGTCACCCGCGACGGGCGCAAGCTGCACGGGCTCGCCTGGTCCGCGGACGGGCGCAGCCTGTTCGTCGCCTCCAGCCGCACCGGCGACTTCGGCCTGTGGGAGGTGGACGCGGCCGGTGCGGGCGAGCCGCGGCGCCTCGCGCCCGGCCTGTCGAACCTGGGGCGCGTCGCGGCGGCACCCGGCCGGGTGGCGGCGGAGCTGCGCAGCCCGCGCGCCAACCTGTTCGCCGCGGCGCCCGGCGGTGCGCCGGAACCGGCGGTGCCTCCCTCCAACCGCTACGACTGGAGCCCCGACGTGGCGGCGGACGGGACCGTCGCCTTCGTCTCCGACCGGTCCGGGTCGTTCGAGGTGTGGGCGGCGGCGCCGGGCGCCCCGCCCCGCCAGCTCACCGGCCTGCGCGGCCCCTTCGCGGAGACGCCGCGCTGGTCGCCGGACGGGAGCCGCGTCGCCTTCGCCGCCGGGCTGGACGGCAACCTGGAAATCCTGGTCGTGGACCGGGCCGGCGGCCGCCCCCGGCGCCTGACCGACCATCCGGGGAGGACCGGGCGCCCGCCTGGTCGCGCGACGGGAACCGGCTCTACTTTGCCTCCAACCGCGACGGCGCCTGGCGGATCTGGGCGGCCGACCCCGCCACGGCGGAAGCCCGGCCGGTGACCCCGCCCGGCTGGCGCGCCGCGATGGAAAGCCCGGACGGGCGCTGGCTCTACCTCGCCCACGCGACGGAGCCCGGCCTGTGGCGCCGCCCGGTGGAGGGCGGCGAACCGGAACGGGTGACCGACCTGCTGGCCCCCGCCGACGCGGAGACCTGGACCGTCGGGCCGGCC
>DASPKT010000212.1:0-15227 GCA_035627915.1 Azospirillaceae bacterium | reverse complement strand
GGCCCCATACCTAGCCCTCCGCAGGGGCATAGTCCACCCCGCCGGCCACCGGGCTGCATTGATTAAGGACCCGGGCGCGACTAGATTCGTTCATAGAGAAGTCCCTGAACCCGGGTTTGGCCGTGACGGCTTCGCGACAGGCATGATCACCGAGCTGAATCAGAGATCGCGCGACATCTTCCGCCACATCGTCGATGCCTATGTCGAGACGGGGGAGCCCGTGGGCTCGCGCACCGTCTCGCGCAAGCTCGGGCTGACGCTGTCCCCCGCCACCATCCGCAACGTCATGGCCGACCTGGAGGAGGCGGGGCTGCTGATGGCGCCGCACACCTCCGCCGGCCGGGTCCCGACCGAGGCCGGGCTGCGGCTGTTCGTGCACGGGCTGCTGGAGGTGGGGGCGCTGAGCGAGGACGAGCGGGCCGGCATCGACAGCCAGTGCGCCGCCTCCGGCCGCTCCCTGCCGGAGGTGCTGGAGGAGGCGACCTCCATGCTGTCCGGCCTGTCCTCCTGCGCCGGCCTCGTGATGGCGCCGAAGACCGACCGGCCGCTGAAGCACATCGAGTTCGTGAACCTGGCCCCCGGCCGCGCCCTCGTCGTCATGGTGACGGAGGAGGGGCTGGTGGAGAACCGGGTGGTGGAGGTGCCGGTCGGCATGCCGATCTCCTCCCTCACCATGGCCAGCAACTATCTCAACTCCCGCGTCCTCGGCCGCACGCTGGAGGAGGCGCGCGGCGCCATCCAACAGGAGATGGAGGCGCAGAAGACCCAGCTGGACGAGCTGACCAGCAGGGTGGTGGAGACCGGCCTCGCGACCTGGGCCGGCGCCCGCGGCTCCGGCGTGCTGATCGTGCGCGGCCAGGCGAAGCTGCTGGAGGACGTCACCGCGCTCTCCGACCTGGAGCGCATCCGCGCCCTGTTCGAGGCGCTGGAGACGCGCGAGCACATGATGCGCCTGCTGGACGCGACCGGCCGGGCCGACGGGGTGCAGATCTACATCGGCGCGGAGAACGACCTGTTCGCCCACGCCGGCTGCTCCATGATCGTGGCGCCCTACATGAACACCAAGGAGCAGATCGTCGGCGCCATCGGCGTCATCGGCCCGACCCGCATCAACTACGCGCGCATCATCCCGATGGTCGACTACACGGCCAAGGTGATCGGGCGGCTTCTCGGCTGAGGCCCCCTCGCGCCGCGTCCCAGTCATCCCCATCTAGACCCGGGCCGCGAGAGGGCCTAGAACCTCTCCGCTGCCGGTATGCCGCCCGGACGAGAGCATTTGAGCTGGAGCAGTTTGACATGAGCGACACCAACCAGAACGCCGCCGAGACGACGCCCGAGACCACGACCGCCGCCGACGCGGCCGACCAGGCGCCGCAGCAGCCCGCCGGTGACGCCACCGACGCCGGCCTGCGCGCGACGCTGCTGGAGGCCGAGGTCGCCAGCCTGAAGGACCAGCTGCTGCGCACGCTGGCCGACGCCGAGAACGCCCGCCGCCGCGCCCAGAAGGAGCGCGAGGACACTGCCAAGTACGCCGTCTCCGGCTTCGCCAAGGACCTGCTGGCGGTGGCCGACAACCTGCGCCGCGCGCTGGAGTCGGTGCCGGAGGAGGCGCGCCAGGGCAACGACCAGGTCACCGGCCTGCTGACCGGCGTGGAGGCGACCGAGCGCCAGCTGCTGGCCGCCTTCGAGCGCGCCGGCATCAAGAAGATGGAGCCGATGGGCGAGCCCTTCGACCCCAACTTCCACCAGGTCATGATGGAGATGGAAGGCACCGGCAAGCCTGCCGGCAGCGTCGTCCAGGTGCTCCAGGCCGGCTACACCATCCACGGCCGCCTGCTGCGCGAGGCCATCGTCGGCGTCGCCAAGGGCGGCGGCGACGGCAAGGTCAACACCAGCGCCTGAGGCCCGTTTCCACGCGGAAGTTTCCGCGGGAAAGGGGTGGAATTCCACGAATTCGCCCCAATCCCGCCCAGCCTCCGCCGGGACCCCCGGATAGACAGGAGCCGCCGCCCACCCGCGGCGGCTTTCGTCATTCAGGGAACCAAAGCATCATGCGTCGCTTCATTCCGGGCCTGTCCGCCACCGCCGTCGCCGTGGCCGCCATCGCCGCCGGGCTGCTCTCCGCGCCCGCCATGGCCGCGCCCGCCACGGCCAGGGACGGGCTCTACCTGACGCCCAGCATCGGCTACGGCTGGGGCCGGACCCAGGACTTCACCGCCTTCGGCGTCGACGGCTCCGTCGAGTACGACGGCGGCGTGGCGCTTGGCGCCGCCCTCGGCTACCGCTTCGGCAACGTCCGCGTGGAGGGCGAGCTGGGCTATGCCGGGCTGACGCTGGACCGGATCTCCGCCGCCGGCGAGACCGCCAACCTCGACAGCGACATCCACCTCTACAGCGGCACCGTCTCCGCCTTCTACGACTTCGACACCGGCGGGGCATTGCGCCCCTTCGTAGGCGGCGGCGTCGGCTTCACCACCGTCGACGCCGACGACGTGACCTTTGAGGGCGACCGTCTGGAGGGCGGCACCGAGACCTCCTTCGCCGTCCATGGCGAGGTCGGCGTCTCCTTCGCCGTGTCGGAGACGGTCGAGATCGTCCCCAGCTACCGCTACACCTGGTCGGACCTGGAGACCGACGGCTTCGACGACGCCGACGACTTCGGCGCGCACCTGCTGCGCGTCGGCGTGCGGTACAGCTTCTGAGCCGGGGTAGGTCGTCACCACGCAGGTCGCATGGAGCGTCAGCGCAATGCGACGCCGGCCGTACCCCGAGCCCGGTGTCGCATTGCGCCTCGCGGCTCCATGCGACCTACGCCCGCTTGGGGCGGGCCTCGCCGTATGTGCCTGCCGTACGTGCCGTACGCGGGGTCAGGCGACCAGCTTCAGAGACAGCCGCTCGATGAGGTCGCCGACGCGGCGGCGGGTGGCCTCGTCGACCTCGAAGCGCAGGTGCAGCAGCCCCCGCTCGCGCTCCAGCGAGGTCACCGGCAGTTCCAGCCCCAGCCCCAGCACCGACAGGGTGCCGGCGAGGCCCTGGGCGACCGCGCCGGCGGCGTCCACCAGGGCGCCGCCCTGCGACAGGTTGCGCATGACCGTCTCCACCCGCTGGCCGGCCAGGGTCACCGTGCAGGGCTGCTCCACCGCGTAGCGCTGGTGGGCGCGGCGGTCGACCTCCGCCATGGAGGTGCGCACCACCCGCACCAGGACGGAGCGCAGCGCCCCGATGCTGCTGGCGACGTCGCTGGCGGTGCCGCGGACGGTGCCGGCGCGCTCGCCGGTCGCCGCGGCCTCGTTGGAGACGTCGGCGATGCGGGCGGACACCTCGCGCGCCGCCTCGGCGGCCTGGATGACGTTGCGGGCGATCTCCTGCGTCGCCGCCCCCTGCTCCTCGATGGCGGCGGCGATGGTGCTGGAGATCTGGTCCATCTCTTGGATGGTGCGGCCGATCTCCTGCACCGCGCTGACGGCGACCTGGGTGACCGACTGGATCTCCGCGATCTGGCGGGTGATCTCCTCGGTGGAGCGGGCGGTCTGGGCGGCCAGGTTCTTGACCTCGCCCGCCACCACGGCGAAGCCCTTGCCGGCCTCGCCCGCGCGGGCGGCCTCGATGGTGGCGTTCAGCGCCAGCAGGTTGGTCTGGCTGGCGATCTCGGCGATCAGCCCGGCCACGTCGCCGATGCGGGCGACGGCCTCGGACAGGGACGCGATCGTCTCCTGCGTCCGCTCGCCGGTCGCCACGGCCTTGCGGCTGACGACGCTGGCATGGGTGACCTGCTGGCCGATCTCGCCGATGGAGGCGGTCAGCTCCTCCGTCGCGGCGGCCACCGTCTCGGCGTTGTGCAGGGCCTGCTGGGCGGCGGCGGCCACGCTGTGGCTGTTCTGGCTGACCAGGTCGGCCGAGCTCGCCATGGCGGTGGCGTGGACGTCCATCTGCTGGGTCCGCTCGGCCACCTCGTCCACCGCGTGGCGGGTCTCCCCCTCCACCTTCTGGGCCATGGCCTCCAGCGCCTCGCGCTTGGCCCGCTCCGCGTTCTCGCGCTCCTGCTCCTGCTCGGCGCGCAGGCGCTGCGCTTCCTGGGCGTGGCGCTTCAGCACCTCCACCGCGCGGGCCATGTCGCCGACCTCGTCGCCGGCGCCGGTGCCGGGCACCTCCACCGCTAGGTCGTCCTCGGCCAGCCGGTTCATCGCCCCGGTCAGGGCGTGCAGCGGCCGCACCACGCGCAGCAGCACCGACGCCGCCCCGCCGGCGATCGTCAGCAATGCCAGCACTCCCAGCACCTCCGCCACCAGGGTCGCGGTGCGGGCGGCGGCGCCGGCGTGGGCGTAGGCGGCGGCCGCACCCGTGACTTGGTGGTTGATGAGCTCGGCCAGCTTCTCCGTCAGCGGGTCGACGGTCTGGTAGAGCCTGCCCTTCACGAAGGAGTCCAGCGCCGCCGCGTCTTTCGCCTTCAGGATCCCCGCCAGCTCCTCCACCGCGGCGTCGGTGGCGACCAGGAGCTTGCGGATGTCGGCGACCAGCCTGGCCTCCACAAGGTCGAAGCCGTCGGCGGCGACGTAGGCCTTCCACAGCCGGGCGATGTCGGCGCGGGCGGAGTCCACGGACTTCAGCCCCTCCTCCCAGGTGAAGTTGCCGTTGCGCACCTTGTGGGAGGCGTCGACGACGAAGACGGCGTAGGCGTCGGAGATGAGCTTAAGGTCGCGCAAGGGAATGACCCGGTCCTCGTAGACCATGCCAAGGTCGCGCTGGCCGGCGCCGATGGCGCGCCAGCCGGTCACCGCGGTCACCGCCAGCATCAGCCCGAGGGCCCCCAGCACCACCAGTAGGTTCGTCTTGATGTCGAAGCGCACGGGCCGCCCCCAGTCCTGTCCGCCGCCGCCGCCGACCGGCGCGGAATCACGGAAGATGGGGGAAACTATCAACCCAACCGGGCACGCCCGTCCAGACGGTCCTGTACGAAAGAGGTAGGGAGGCGGCCGGGGACCGCCGCCTCCCCGTCCCGCTCAGTCGTTGCGCAGCAGCGGCGCCGCCGGCTGGCCCAGCGCCCGCCAGGTGCCGATGAAGCCCAGGGTCAGCGTGATGGCGGTGCAGAGCAGCGCCGTCACCGCCACGGCCGAGGGCAGGAAGGTCCACTCGATCTCCATCACCTGGGTCAGCACCGCCCAGGCGGTCAGCGTGCCGATGGCGCCGGCGATGGCGGCGGTTATGAGGCCCAGCAGGCCGTACTCCACCAGGAAGGCGCGCAGCACCACCAGCCGGGTGGCGCCCAGCACCTTCAGCACCACCGCGTCGTAGACCCGGCGCCGGTGCCCCGCCGCGATGGCGCCGGCCAGCACAAGCGTGCCGGCCACCAGCGTCACCGCCGCGGTCATGCGCACGGCGGCGCCGACGTCGGTCAGGATGCGGTTGACCGTCTCCAGCGCCTCCTTGACCCGGATGGCGGTGATGTTGGTGAAGCGCTGCGCCACCGCCCGCTGCACCGCCTGCTCCGCCTCCGGCGCGGCGCGCAGGGTGGCGATGTGGGTCTGCGGCGCCCCCTCCAGCACGCCGGGGCTGAACACGATGGTGAAGTTGATGCCGAGGGAGGAGAAGTCGAGGTCGCGCACGACCGCCACCTCCGCCTCGATGTCGCGGCCCAGGATGTTGATCGCCATGCGGTCGCCCGGGCCGATGCCGAACGCCTCCGCGATGTCCTTGTAGAGCGCCAGCTTCGGCGGCCCCTGGTAGTCCTTCGGCCACCAGGCGCCGGCCACCACCACGTCCTTGCCCGGGCTCTCCGCCTGGTAGGTCACGCCGCGGTCGCCGCGCAGCACCCAGCTCTCGCCCTTGGCGACCAGCGCCTCCTCGGCGGGCTTGCCGTTGACGGTGGATATCCGGCCGCGCAGCGACGGGACCATCTGCAGGTCGCTGGTGCCCGGCACCGCCAGGACGGCGTCGGAGAACTCGCCCAGCTGGTTCGGCTGGATGTCGACGAAGAAGAAGGCCGGCGCGTCCTCCGGCATCGTCTCCTGCACCTCCTTGCGGAAGTTGCCCTCGATCAGCGCGATGGCGACCAGGACGGTCAGGCCCAGCCCCAGCGACAGGACCACCGTGCCGGTCGGGTTGCCCGGCCGGTGCAGGTTGGCCAGCGCCAGCCGCAGGCCCGGGCGCGACGGGCGCGGCAGCCGGGCCGCCAGCCTCGTCACCGCCCAGCCCGACGCGCGGAAGGCCAGCAGCGTGGCCGCGGAGCCCGCCACGAAGGCGGCGGCGAAGCCCTGGTCGGTGGAGGTCGCCACCGCCAGCCCGGCCAGCCCCAGCGAGGAGACCGCCAGCAGCGCCAGGTAGCCGGCGCGCGGCCGGCCGCCGCGCGGCGCCACCACGTCGCGGAACAGCGCCGCCGCCGGCACCTCGCGCGCCCGCCCCAGCGGCCACAGGGAGAAGACCAGGGAGGTCAGCAGGCCGAAGCCCGCCGCCACCGCCAGCGCTCCCGGATAGACCCCGATGGAGGCCGCCACCGGCAGCATGTCGGACAGCAGCCGCCCCGCCACCAGCGGCACGGCACCGCCGATCACGAGGCCGGCGGCGATGCCGATGGCGGACAGGGCCAGGATCTGGATCAGGTAGACCTCGAACACCAGCGCGCCGGGGGCGCCCACGCACTTCAGCGTGGCGATGGTGGCATTCTTGCCGTCGAGGTAGGCCCGCACCGCGTTGCCGACGCCCACCCCGCCCACCAGCAGCGAGGTCAGGCCGACCAGCGTCAGGAACTGGGTCAGCCGCTCGATGAAGCGGGTCAGCTGCGGGGCGGCGTTGGTGTAGTCGCGCACCCGCCAGCCGGCATCCGGATGCGCCTCCTTCAGCCGGTCCTGCCAAGCCTTCAGGTCGGTTCCGGGGGGGACCCGGACCAGGTAGCTCCAGGTCACCATGCTGCCGGGCTGGATCAGCCCGGTCGCCGGCAGCGCCCCGGTGGCCACCATCAGGCGGGGCCCCAGGCTGAGGCCCCCGCCGCCGGCGCGGTCGGGCTCGCGGGCGATGATGCCGCGCAGCTCCAGCTCGGCGTCGCCCACGGCGATGCGGTCGCCGGGCTCGACGCCCAGGCGCAGGGCCAGCGTCTCCTCCACCACGGCACCCCAGGTGCCGCCGCGCTCGGCCAGCCGCTCGTGCAGCGGCGCATCGCCGTCGCGGAAGGTGACGGCGCCGTAGAGCGGGTAGGCGCCGTCCACCGCCTTCAGCTCGATGAGGCTGGTGCGCGCGGGGTCGGCCGGCAGGCGCGCCATGGCGCGCATCTCCGCGTTGACCGCGACCTCGCCCTGGCCGCGCAGCCAGTCGAGCTGCTCCGGCGTCGCCTCCCGGTAGAGCTGTCGGATGGCGAGGTCGCCGCCCAGGATGGCGCGCCCGTCCTCGCGCATCGCGTCCAGGATGCCCGAGGACAGCGACTGCACCGCCGCGATGGCGGCCACGCCCAGCGTGAGGCAGGCCAGGAAGATGCGGAACCCCTTGAGGCCGCCGCGCAGCTCCCGCCGCGCCAGCCGGAGGGCCAGGGCCAGCCGGGCCCCGGTCGACATCGTCGCCTGCATGGTCATTCGCCGCTGGCCGCGCGCAGGGCCGGGCGGCCGTCGGCGACGATCAGCCCGTCCTGGATGCGGATGACGCGGTCGCAGCGCTGGGCCAGGGCCGGGTCGTGGGTGATCAGGATCAGGGTGGTGCCGCAGCGCTCCGCCATGCCGAACATCAGCTTGATGACCTGGTTGCCGGTCTCGCCGTCCAGGTTGCCGGTCGGCTCGTCCGCCAGCAGCAGGGCCGGTTCCGGCGCGAAGGCGCGGGCCAGCGCCACGCGCTGCTGCTCGCCGCCGGACAGCTGGCCCGGATAGTGGGTTAGGCGGTGGCCCAGCCCGACCGCCTCCAGCCCCTTGCGGGCGCGGTCGAAGGCGTCGGGCAGGCCGGCGAACTCCAGCGGCACCGCCACGTTCTCCAGCGCCGTCATGGTCGGGATCAGGTGGAAGGCCTGGAAGACGATGCCGACCTTATCCCGGCGGAAGCGGGCCAGCGCGTCCTCGTCCATGGCGCCCAGGTCGGCGCCGGCGATGCGCACGGTGCCCGAGGTCGGGCGCTCCAGCCCGCCCATGATCATCATCATGGTGGACTTGCCCGACCCGCTCGGGCCGACCACCCCCACCTTCTCGCCGGCCCCGACCGAAAGACGAATTCCCTTGAGGATGTTGACGGGCCCGGCGGCGCTTTCCAATTTGAGATGGACGTCGTCGAGCAGGACGGCGGGCACGGGAGAAGCCAGGGACATGCGGATTACTCGAATGGTGGCGGCGGGAGGCTCCTGCCGATATGGCCTCGGTCGCGCTATTGTCAACGCGGCGCTGCGGGCCATTCCGGCGCGGATGGCGGGAGCCATTGGCCTGGTCGCGGCCCTGGCGACCGCTCCGGCGGCCCCCGCGGCGGCGGCGCCGCTCGACGTGGTGGTGCTGGGGGACAGCCTCTCGGCCGGCTACGGCCTGCCGCCGGACAAGGCGCTGACGGCGCAGCTCGAGGCGGCCCTGAAGGAGAAGGGGTACGACGTCCGGGTCCCGAACACGGCGGTGTCGGGCGACACCACGGCGGGCGGGCTGTCGCGGCTGGACTGGCTGCTGGCGGACAAGCCGGACCTGATGATCGTGGCCTTGGGCGGCAACGACGGGCTGCGCGCCATCGACCCGGCGGCCACCCGGTCCAACCTGGACGCCATCCTCGCCAAGCTGAAGGAAAAGGGCGTCCCGTCCGTGCTGTTCGGCATGCTGGCCCCGCCCAACCTGGGCCGCGCCTACGGCGAGGCGTTCAACGCGGTCTACCCCGACCTCGCGAAAAAGTACGGCGTGCCGCTCTACCCCTTCATCCTGGAGGGGGTGGCGCTGGACCCCAAGCTCAGCCTCGCCGACGGCATGCACCCGAACGCCGAGGGCGTCGCCATCATGGTGCGCAACGTGCTGCCCACGGTGACCCGGGCGCTGGATGCGATCAAGGGAGGGCAGGGGGCCGGGAGCGGGGCGGCGGACGGTGCCGCGGCGCCGGGCAAGGCAAGGTGAGGCGGCGCCGGTGAGCACGCCCCCCGAATTCGCCTCGGCGCTGGCGGCCGGGCCCGACTGGGGACAGGCGGCGAAGGCCTGCCTCGACCGGCTGCGCGTGCCGGAGGGCGCCAATTTCGGGCTGCTCTACGTCACCGACCACCTCGCCGACGACATCGGCAGCATCCTCACCCTGCTGAAGGGCGTCACCGGCATCCGCGACTGGGTCGGGACGGTGGGCATCGGGATCTGCGGCACCGGGGCGGAGCTGTTCGACGCGCCCGGCGTGTCGGTCCTGGCGGCGCGCCTGCCGGAGGGCAGCGTGCGCACCTTCCCCGCCGTGACCGGCGACATCGCCCGCTTCCGGGAGGAGACGGGCGGCTGGCGGGCCGGCCACGCCCCCCGCCTCGGCATCGTGCACGCCGACCCGCGCCAGGACCGGCTGGCCGAGATCGTCGGCGCCCTGGCGGCGGAGGCCGGCGGCTTCCTGGTCGGCGGCCTCGCCTCCTCCCGCGGGGCTTGCGCGCAGGTGGCCGGGCTGGTGCAGGAGGCGGGCGTCTCGGGGGCGCTGCTGGACGGGGCGGTCTCCGTGTCGGTCGGCGTCACCCAGGGCTGCAGCCCCATCGGGCCGGTGCGCCGGGTCACCCAGGCGCGCGAGAACGTGCTGATGGAGCTGGACGGGCGGCCGGCGCTGGCCTGCTTCAAGGAGGACATCGGCGAGCTGCTGGCCCGCGACCTCCGCCGCGTCGGCGGCTACATCTATGCCGGCCTGCCGGTGGAGGGGTCGGACGCCGGCGACTACCTGGTGCGCAACCTGGTCGGCATCGACCCGGTGCGCGGCTGGATCGCCATCGGCGAGGCGGTGGAGCCGGGCCGGCCGGTGCTGTTCTGCCGCCGCGACGCGGCCGCGGCACGGCTCGACCTGGAGCGCATGGTGGAGCGGACGGCGTCGCGCCTCCCGGGGCCGGCGAAGGGCGCCCTCTACGTCTCCTGCGTGGCGCGCGGGCCGGCCCTGTTCGGGGAGGCGGGAGAGCTGGGGCTGGTCGCCCGCAAGCTGGGCGAGGTGCCGCTGGCCGGCTTCTTCGCCGGGGGCGAGATCGCGCACGACCGGCTCTACGGCTATACCGGGGTCCTGACCCTCTTCGCCTGAGCTTGCCAAGCCCGGCTTTTCGGGACATGAAGGGCACCCCTCTGGATCGAGCGCGCCCCAGGAGCACCCGCATGTCCGCCCCGCACCGCACTGACGTCTGCATCATCGGCGCCGGCCCCGTCGGCCTGTTCGCCATCTTCGAATGCGGCATGCTGAAGCTGCGGACCCACGTGGTCGATGCGCTCGACATGGTGGGCGGGCAGTGCTCGGCCCTCTATCCGGAGAAGCCGATCTACGACATCCCCGGCCACCCCGCCATCGACGCCGGCGTGCTGATCGACCGGTTGGCGGAGCAGGCGGCCCCGTTCCACCCCACCTACCACCTGGGCCAGCAGGTCACCGGCCTGACCCGCACGGGCGAGGGGCGCTGGCTGGTGGAGACGGACAAGGGCACCCGCATCGACGCACAGGCGGTCATCGTCGCCGCCGGCGTCGGCGCCTTCGGCCCCAACAAGCCGCCGCTGGACGGGCTGGAGCAGTACGAGGGCCGCTCGGTCTTCTACCTGGTGAAGCGGCGGCAGGACTTCGCCGGCAAGCGCGTGGTGATCGCCGGCGGCGGCGACAGCGCGGTCGACTGGACCCTGTCGCTGGCCGACGTGGCCGCCAAGGTCATGGTCGTCCACCGCCGCGCCAAGTTCCGCGCAGCACCCGAGAGCGTCGCCCGCATGGAGCAGCTGGCGGCGGAGGGCCGGATCGAGATGGTGGTGCCCTACCAGCTCTCCGGCCTGGAGGGAACGGACGGGGTGCTGACCGGCGTGCGCGTCGCCACCCTGGAGGGCGAGGAGAAGGTGCTGGAGGCCGACGCGCTGCTGGCCTTCTTCGGCCTCGCCATGAACCTCGGCCCCATCGCCGAGTGGGGGCTGGAGCTGGACCGGCACCACATCAAGGTCGACCCCACCACGCTCGCCACCAGCGCGCCCGGCATCTACGCCGTGGGCGACATCGCGACGTATCCCGGCAAGCTGAAGCTGATCCTCTGCGGCTTCTCCGAGGCGGCGCTGGCCGCCCACGCCATCCACCCGCTGGTCCACCCGGGCGAGGCGCTGCACTTCGAGTATTCCACCAGCAAGGGCGTGCCGGGCGCCTGAGCGCCGCCCGCCGGCGGAGGGCTCGCTCCGCCGCGGAGACGCACCCCTCACCTCCCCGGCGCTTCCGCGCCGGGTCCCCTCCTCTCCCGCAAGGGGAGAGGACGAAGGGAAACCCGCCGCCCCACCAAACCGCCCTCTCCCCCCGCGGGAGAGGGAGGGGCCCCGCGCCGTCAGGCGTGGGGTGGGTGAGGGGGTGAGTCGCCCCGGCCGCGGAGAATGCACCCCTCACCTCCCCGCCGCTTCCGCGTCGGGACCCTTCCTCTCCCGCAAGGGGAGAGGACGAAGGAACAACCAGCCCGCCCCGCACGCCCTCTCCCCCGGCGGGAGAGGGAGGGGCCCCGCGCCGCAGGCGTGGGGTGGGTGAGGGGGTGAACCGGCCCGTCCGGCAAGGCCCCGCGTCACTCCGCGGCGGCGCCGTCCCGGGCCTCGGCCATCTCCGGTGCCGGCGGGGTCAGGGGCAGGCGGCAGCGGACGGTGGTGCCGCTGCCGGGGCGGCTGTCGATCTCCACCCCGCCGCCGTGCAGCTCCAGGAAGCTCTTGACCAGGGACAGGCCCAGGCCGGCGCCGCTCTGCGCGCCCGCGCGCTCGAAACGGCCGAACACCCGCTCCTGGTCGGCGGGCGGGATGCCGACGCCGGTATCGGACACGGCCAGCACCGCCTCCCCGTCCGACCGCGCGGCCGACAGGGTGATGCAGCCGCCGGCCGGGGTGAACTTCACGGCGTTGCTGACCAGGTTGAACAGGGCCTGCTTCAGCCGCTTCTCGTCGGCCTGGACCGTGCCGGCGTCGGGCGGGCAGGCCACCTCCAGCCGCAGGTCGCGCTTGCCCGCCCAGTCGCGGGTGAGGTCGGCGACGTTGTTCAGCAGCTGCGCCACGTCGACCTCCTGGCGCTCCAGCACCATGAAGCCGGCCTCGATGGTGGCGAGGTCTAGGATGTCGTTGACCAGCGCCAGCAGCCGCCGGCTTGCCTCCAGCACGCCGCGGGCGTACTCGGCTTGGCGGTCGTTCAGCTGGCCGAAATACTGGTTAGACAGGATCTCCGCGAAGCCCATGATGGCGTTCAGCGGCGTGCGCAGCTGGTAGGAGACGTTGGCGATGAACTCCGACTTCAGCCGGTCGGCGGTCGCCAGCGCCTCGTTGCTGGCGCGCAGGGCCTCCTCGACGCGCACGCTGTCGGTGACGTCGAGCACGCTGGTCAGCACCGCCCCGTCCGGCAGCGGCACGGTGGTGTACTGGATGACGCTGCCGTCGTTGCAGTCGATGCGGCCCGCCACGGCGCCGCGGTCCAGCAGGCCGGAGATCAGCATGCCCCGGCGCTGAGGCCACTGCTCCCCGTCCAGGCGCGGGCGCAGGCGCTCCACAATCTGGGTCAGGTGCGGCTCGCCGCGCAGATCGTCGGGCTGCAGGCGCCAGATGCGGGCGAAGGCCGGGTTGGACAGCTTCAGCCGCCCGTCGCCGCCGAACACGGCGACGCCCTCGGCCAGGTTGTCCAGCGTCTCCTGCTGCACGGCCATCAGCGTGTTGTAGGAGGACTCCAGCGCCAGCGTGGTGGTCACGTCCTCCAGCACGAACATCAGCCCGCCCAGCGGGTGCGGCACCGACAGGCTGCGCAGGGTGGTGCCGTCCGGCAGGTGGATCATGTCCTCCTGCGGCTCCAGCAGCGAGGTGAACTGGGCCAGCCGGTCGCGCTTCCAGCGGGGGAAGTCGGCCTGCTCGGTCAGCTTCCGGCGGGCGCGCAGGTCCTCCAGGATCTCCCCGTAGCCGGGCTCCGTCTCCAGCCAGGCGGCGTCCAGTCCCCACAGCCTGGCATAGGCGCGGTTGTGGAACTTCAGCCTGGTGTCGGCGCCGTAGATGGCGATGGCGGAGCCCAGGTGCTCCAGCACCTCGGCATGGGCGGCGAGGTGGCGGTCCAGCTCGTCGCGCAGCTCCGCCTCGCGGGTGAGGTCCAGCGCGACCCCGGCCAGCGCTGGCGGCACGCCGTCGGCGGCCGGGAGCGGCGCCTCGGTCAGGCGCAGCAGGCGGCGCTCGCCCGCGACCACGACGTGGCGGCTCTCCACCTGGGCGACGCGGGTACGGGCGGCGCGGGCGGCCAGCGCCCGGGCCGGCTCGCCGATGGCGCCCGGCAGTTCCAGCTGTCGCGCCAGCACCGCGGCCGGCCCGGCGCCGGCGGCGGCGGCATAGGCGCGGTTGCACCAGGCGATCGACAGGTCGGGGCGGCGCAGCCAGAGCGGCACCGGCAGCTGGTCCAGCGCCCGGCGCAGCTCCTCCAGCTCGGCCTCGGCGCGCTGGCGGCCCTCCAGCAGGCCCTGCATCTCCGCCGCCGTCGCCGAGGCGTCGCGCAGCCACAGCACGTCGAACCGCTCGGCGCCCGGCCCGGCCCCGTCCGGCGCCTCGGCCCGGGTGCCGCTGACCTGGAAGATGCGGGAGCCGTCGGCGTTGGCCGCGGTCAGGCGGAAGGGCTGGCCGGTCTCCCCCAGGTGCCGGAAGGACCCGTGCAGCGCGGCGGCGTCGCCGGGCGCCAGCGCCGTCTCCACGTCCTCCAGCCGGGCCGGCCGGGACAGGCCCAGCGTCTCGGCGAAGTTCGGGGAGGCGGCCTGGCTGCCCTGGCTGCCCCAGGCGCACCAGGCGTCGGGGGCCGCCTGCACCAGCGCGCGCAGCCGCGCGGCCTCGGCCTCCATCTCGGCGCGGCGCGCATCCGCCCGGCGGCAGGCGGCGGTCAGGCCCCAGGCGCCGGCGCCGCCGAGGCCCAGCCCCAGCGCGGCCGCCGCCCAGGCGGCGGCGCCCGGCAGGGCGTCCCAGCCGAGGAGGCCGGCCCAGGCGAGCGGTCCGGCCAGGACGGCAAGGCCGAGCCCGGTCGCGGCCAGATATGTGCTGGTCGTCTTCACGGGTTCGGAGTGTAGTTAACGGGACATGAAATAAGCAAGCCGGCGGGCCCCCGGGGACCCGCCGGCTCAACTTTGTTGCGGACGGGACGGCCCGCGGGCCGCCCGGTCGCGATCAGTAGCGGTAGTGGTCGGGCTTGAACGGACCCTGCGGCGCCACGCCGATGTACTCGGCCTGCTTCGGGGTCAGCTCGGTCAGCCTGGCGCCGATCTTGCCCAGGTGCAGGCGGGCGACCTTCTCGTCGAGGTGCTTGGGCAGCACGTAGACCTTGCGCTCGTACTTGGCGTGGTTCTGCCACAGCTCGATCTGGGCCAGCACCTGGTTGGTGAAGCTGGCGGACATCACGAAGCTCGGGTGGCCGGTGGCGCAGCCCAGGTTCACCAGGCGGCCCTTGGCCAGCACGATCAGGCGCTTGCCGTCGGGGAAGACGACCTCGTCGACCTGCGGCTTCACCTCTTCCCACTTGTAGTTGCGCAGCGAGTCGATCTGGATCTCGCTGTCGAAGTGGCCGATGTTGCACACGATCGCCCGATGCTTCATGCGGCGCATGTGGTCCAGCGTGATCACGTCGATGTTGCCGGTGGCGGTCACGAAGATGTCGCCCAGCGGGGCGGCCTCTTCCATCGTGACCACCTGATAGCCTTCCATGGCAGCCTGCAGCGCGTTGATCGGGTCGATCTCGGTGACCATGACCCGGGCGCCCTGGCTGCGCAGCGAGGCGGCGGAGCCCTTGCCCACGTCGCCGTAGCCGGCGACCACGGCGACCTTGCCGGCCATCATCACGTCGGTGGCGCGCTTGATGCCGTCCACCAGGCTCTCGCGGCAGCCGTACAGGTTGTCGAACTTGGACTTGGTGACGCTGTCGTTGACGTTGATGGCGGGGACCTTGAGGGTGCCCTTCTTCATCATCTCATACAGCCGGTGCACGCCGGTGGTCGTCTCCTCCGAGAGGCCGCGGACGTCGTCCAGCATCTCAGGGTACTTCTCGTGCATCAGCACGGTGACGTCGCCGCCGTCGTCCAGGATCATGTTTGGGGTCCAGCCGTCCGGGCCGCGCAGCGTCTGCTCGATGCACCA
>DASPKT010000211.1:0-2947 GCA_035627915.1 Azospirillaceae bacterium | reverse complement strand
CCGGATCGGTCTCGAACGGCCGCGGCGTGAACGTGCAGACCACGAACCGGTCGCTCAGGAAGGTGGTGTGGACGCTGGGCGGCAGGTGATAGCGGTGACTGACCACCGGCCGGATGTCCTTGACGTTCAGCCGCACGGGCGAGAGTTCCCCATGCCAGCCCACCGCGTCCAGCGGGTTGTATTCGTAAGTGGCGACGGAGACCTGTCCGCGCTTCTTGATGCGCACCGGGAATTCTCCGGCAAGGGTCTGATGGTCGCGGAAGGCCTCGTCCATCGCCGGCGTGTCAAGCATCGCCGGGTCGAAGATGGCGTGAGGCCCCAGCAGGCCCCGGTCCGGCAGGGTGAAGTGGGTGTTGGTCGCCTGGATGGTCAGCACAGCCGTCGCTTCAGCCGGCGCAAGGCGCCACATCGTCCCGCGCGGCAGATAGAGGTAGTCGCCGGCCCGGTAGCCGATCCTCCCGAAGTCGCAAAACAGGTCGCCCGCCCCGGCGTGGATGAACAGCAGCTGGTCCCCGTCGGCGTTGCGGGCCAGGTCGGTCAGCGCCCCCTCCGGCTTCCAGAACCTCAGCTCAGTGGCGCTGTTGTGCAGCACCACCGGCGCATCCCAGGGCGAGGTCTGAGGCTGGTTCAGCCGATTCAGGTCGAATGCCCGTGGCCGCAGCGGCCCCTCGAACCTGCTCCAGCCGGTCGGCGGCCGCGGGTGGTACAGGAAGGCGGCCGGCCCGAAGAAGCCCTCCTTCGACATCTCCCGCTCATAGGCGCCGTCCGGCAGGTCGGCATGCGCCTGGCGGCTATGCCGGCCCTGCGCGCCTCGGACGGGAATCCAGTTCTTCTTGCTCATGCGGTCGGCTCCAGGACCTTGGAGAGATGCGGAACCCGGTCCGCGCGGTCGACAATGGCGTCGAAGCGGCCAGCGACGGCGCCCAGCGCCCGCTCCTGGCCGGCCGACATCCCGGTCCGGAGCGGCAGATAGACCACCTGGCCGATCAGCGCCTCGGCGACCGGCGCCGGCGCGAACGCCCGCAGGCTGGTCGCACCACGGGTTACATCGAATCCTGCCCGGCGCCCCCGGTCGATCGCCGTCGCAGGGTCGCGCGTCAGCACCGGAAGCAGCCACCAGGCGTGCCGCGCCACGTGCAGGCCGGGCGCCCTGCCCACCCCCTCCACGATCCGCCGGACCTGGCCCCGGCGCTCGCCCAGCCGCAGGGCCAGTTGGGCCCGCCTCGGCGTTTCCAGCCGCCGCGCCAGCAGGCTGAGCAGCGGCTCCGGCGGCCGCCGCCGCAGCTGGCTCAGCAGGTCGCCGGCCTTGAACCCGCGCGCCGCGCCGCCGATCACCGCGTCCGCGTCCCTGCCCAGCAGCGCCAGCAGCCTGATCACCAGACCCGTCGCCCAGGGCGCCGAGGCCGCCTTCAGCGCCATGTGCTTGACCACCCGCCGCCGCCACCAGCCCAGGGGGACCGGCGGATAGCCGGCCGTCCGGTGCCGCACGCGCGCCGCCAGCCCCCGGTCGGCGAACAGCGCCACGGCCCCGCCCAGGGCCGTCGCGGTCTTGATCGGCCCGAAGCTGTAGAGGCTCGCATCCGTCCCCGGCGAAGCGTCCAGCACTCCGTCATAGGCCTGTGCGCAGTCCTCGACGAACAGCAGGCCATGACGCCGGCAAACCGTCGCCAGCCCCTCGGTCGGGACCCGCGCCCCGAACAGGTGGGCCAGCAGGAACAGCCGACTGGCGGGCGTCACCGCGGCCTCCAGTTGTGCCGGCGTCGGCGCCAGGCCATCCAGCGTGATGTCGACCGGGACGACCGTCAGCTCGTGGGCCCGCACGATGTCGGCCATGTTCTGGATGTTGACGGCGCTCATCAGCACCTCGCTGCCCGCCGGCAACTTGAGCTCGGCGAGCAGGGCATCCAGCGCCGTCCGCACCGACAGGCAGACGACCCCGCCCCGATCGGCCGGAATCCCGCCCAGGATCCGCCCCTCCGCCCCCTTGTCGGCGCGGGCGGACCAGGCGAACCGAAGGTCGCGCCAGTCGATGTCGAGGGTCAGGCGCGGAATCATGCCGCCTACGGCTCATCCTTGTAGATGCTGATCACCGTCGGCCGCCCCGCCGCCGCCTGGGCTCGGTACATGCCGGGCGTGTTGAAGCTCCAGGCCAGCTGGCCGTCGGCGGTCAGGGCGATGACCCCCCCGTCGCCCTTCAGCTCGCTCAGCTGCTTCTGGACGATCTCGTCGGCCGCCGCCTGCAGGCTCATTCCCCGGTACTGCACCAGGGCGCAGATGCTCCGCGCCACCGTCAGCCGGATGAAATACTCCCCGGTCCCGGTCGCCGAGACCGCGCAGCTGCGGTTGTCGGCATAGGTCCCCGCCCCGATGATCGGGGCGTCCCCGACCCGGCCCCAGCGCTTGGCGGTGGTGCCGCCAGTCGAGGTGCCGGCGGCGATGTTTCCCTTCTGGTCAAGGGCTACCACCCCAACGGTCCCGAACTTGTGCTCGTCGACCAGCGGGCCATGGCTGATCGACTTGGCCGCCGCCGGCGCGTTGGGCGGCCGCGTGGGGATCGGCAGCTTCAGCGCGTTCAGCTCCCGCTCCAGCCCCATCCAGCGCCGCTCGGTGAAGAACCAGGCCGGGTCGACCTGCTCCAGCCCGTTGGCCAGGGCGAACTGGTCCGCCCCCGCCCCGGTCAGCATCACATGGCGCGACTTGTCCATTACCGCCCGGGCCAGGCTGATCGGGTTGCGTGTCCGAGTCACCCCGGCGACCGATCCGGCCTTCAGCGTGGCGCCGTCCATGATCGCGGCGTCGAGCTCGTTGCGCCCCTCGGCGGTGAATACCGCCCCGCGCCCGGCGTTGAACAGCGGGTCGTCCTCCATCACCTCGATGGCCGCCTGCACGGCGTCCAGCGCGGCGCCGCCGTTCGCCAGCACCGTGGAGCCCGCCTCCAGCGCGCGGT
>DASPKT010000210.1:0-4782 GCA_035627915.1 Azospirillaceae bacterium | reverse complement strand
CGCCCCATCCTTACGCCGCGGGGGAGCGCCCCGGACGCCGCGCCCGGGGCCGCGGCAACGGCGCCCCAACCTTACCTCCCGGGGGCGCTCCGCCACCCCTGGAAACCGCCGCGCGGAGCCTTTCCTTACCTCCCGGGGGCTTCGATTCCGGCCCGAGTCGTCGTCGACGCCGCCCGAGTCGTGATCCTTACCTCCCGGGGCACGGGCATCCTTACCTGAGGCGTCCGTGGCTGCCCTGGCTTCGCCGGCCGGCGCCCCCGGGAAGTAAGGTTGGGACCGCCCCGGAAGCGTCCGCCCCCAGGCGGTAAGGATGAGGGGAGCGCCTATCCGCATTCCGATTCGGCGCGATTCAGCGGGCCGGTGCCTGCCGTGCGCTCCCCCGGGGTGTAAGGATGGATGCGCTCCGCCGACCCCTGTTTTTGCCCAAGCGAACAGCGTCCCTTACCTGTTCCAGGTTCTAACTAGATTCATGGAAGCGGGGCCCCGCGGGATTCCTGGGGAATCCGCGGCCGGGCCTTACCGGGCGGGGGCGGCGGCGCTTACGGGGTGGGGCGATTCCCCTTGCGCCCCAGGGGGTAAGGCCCCATCCCCCCGGGAGTAAGGACTCCGCGGGAATCCTTTCCTTACTTGCGGCCCAAGTAAGGAAGGCCCTAATCTGCCCCCGTTTCCAGGAACGGGACCAGCCCATGCCGCCCAGAAGCCGCAAGCCCCCGCCGCAAGAGGCGGCCGAGCATGACACGCCGGCGGCGGCGGTTTCCACCGTCGTCCCGTTCGACCCGCGCTCCGCCGGCACGGGCGTGGTCATCGACGTGGAGGTGGACGGCGCGCCCCTGCCGGCCGAGGGGGGCGCCGCGGTGGTGCCCTTCGACGAGACCGCCGGCCGCACCGCGCAGGTCGCCGCCGCGACCTTCGAGCGGGACGGCTACAAGCACCTGATCAAGGCGGCGGAGGCCGTCTACAGCTACCCCGCCAACGGCACCCGCCTGTCCCTGCCGGCGCAGAAGATGCTGAACTTCATGATCCACCTGGCCGGCAGCCAGAACTTCGCCAACAAGCTCTACCGCCTGCCCAAGAAGGTCGTCCGCGGCAACCACAAGGGCAACGAGCGCATCTTCGACGCGGTGAAGGAGATCTACGAGTCGAGCCTGGTCGTCATCGGCCCCTTCCGCGGCCGCCGGTCGCGCGCCGAGCTGCGCATCATCAGCAGCTACGTGCGGCCCGAGGACGAGCTGGAGAGCGACAGCGCCGACATCCACTTCCAGTTCACCGACGCCTTCCTGGAGCTGCAGCGCACCTCCCAGCTCTGGGCGCGGCTGTCCGGGCCGGCGATGGTGAAGGTGACCAGCACCTACGCGCTGAAGCTCTACGAGATCGGCATGCAGCGCTACCAGATGGACTACCCGTCCCTGACGCTGGACGTGGAGACGCTGCGCCGGCTGCTGAACGTGCCGGACGGCGCCTACAAGGACTTCGGCATCCTGCGCACCCGCACCATCGACCGCGCCATCGCCGAGGTGAACCAGCTGGCGCCGTTCCGGGTGGAGATGCCGGACGCCAAGATCAAGCGCCGCGGCCGCAAGGTGGAGGAGGTCACCCTCGACTTCCACGCCAAGGACGAGGACGAGGCGGCCGAGACCTTCCTGGAGCGCGAGCGCCACAGCGCCGGCCGGCGGGCCCGGCGCACCGGCAAGGTGGACCGGCTGGAGGCGCCGGCGGCCGCGCGCATCGCCCCGCCGCCCCCGCTGCCCGACGTGGAGGACGCCCAGGCCCTGTGGGCCGCCACCCGCCACGCGCTGTCCGCCCGCAACCTGCCGCAGCCCCTGCTGCGCGACCTGGAGGCGGAGCGGGTGGAGGAGACGCCGCGCGGCGCCCGGGCCCTGGTCCTGCGCGCCGGCCACCCCTCCACCGCCGACACTGCGCGAATGAACCACGAGACGACGATCCGCGCGGTGCTGTCCTCGCTGACGTCCGGCACCATCACCGAGGTCGAGTTCCTCGCCCCCGGGAAGTAAGCTCCCCCAGGAGGTAAGGACCGCCCCCGGGCGGTAAGGATGGGAGCGCCGCGCCGCCCTGGGTGCCGCCGACGGCCGGCCCGGCACCGCCCCGTCCGGGGGATGCCTACCCCCTGCGCCAGGGGCGGCCGGCCGGCGCCTCGGTCCAAGGTCCGGGTCCCGACACTTTCGATATCGTGCCCTGCTGGGGGGCGGCCGCGTGGCCGTCCGTCCCCTGGGGAAGCCGATGATCGTCCGCGAACCCGCCGCCGTCGTCGAGGGCGTCTCCCTCTCCCAGCCGCAGATCGTCGCCGAGCTGTCGGTGGTGATCCCCACCTACAACGAGGTCGACAACATCCCGGTGCTGCTGGACCGGCTGGAGCGGGTGCTGGACGGCGTCCGCTGGGAGGCGGTGTTCGTCGACGACGACAGCGGCGACGGCACGTCCCGGCTGGTCCGCGCCATCGCCCTGTTCAACCCGCGGGTCCGCTGCATCCGCCGGGTCGGCCGGCGCGGCCTGTCCAGCGCCTGCATCGAGGGCATCCTGGCGACCAGCGCGCCCTACGTCGCGGTGATGGACGCCGACCTGCAGCACGACGAGGCGCTGCTGCCTTCCATGCTGGAGCGGCTGCGGGCGCGGCGCGAGCTGGACCTGGTGGTGGGCAGCCGCTACACCGCGGGCGGCGGCGTCGGCGACTGGAACCGCGCGCGGCGCCGGATCAGCGACCTGTCCGGCCGGCTGGGCCGCGCCGTCCTGCGCTGCGAGCTGAGCGACCCGATGAGCGGTTTCTTCATGCTGCGGCGCGAGGCGTTCGAGGAGGCGGTGCACCGCCTGTCCGGCCAGGGCTTCAAGATCCTGGTGGACCTCTTCGCCTCGGCCCCGCGGCCCCTGCGGTTCGAGGAGCTGCCCTACCGCTTCCGCCTGCGCGAGCGGGGGGAGAGCAAGCTGGACAGCCGCGTGGCCGGCGACTACCTGCTGCTGCTGCTGGACAAGACGGTGGGGCGCTACGTGCCCGTCACCTTCCTGCAGTTCGCCGCGGTGGGCGCGCTGGGCGTGCTGGTGCACCTCACGGCCCTGGGGCTGCTGGTGCACGCCGCCGGCGCGCCCTTCCTGCCGGCGCAGGAGATGGCGACGCTGGTCGCCATGGTCAGCAACTACACCCTCAACAACGCCTTCACCTACCGCGACCGGCGGCGGCGCGGCCGGCGCTGGTTCACGGGGCTGCTGTCCTTCTGCCTGATCTGCGGGCTGGGCGCCGTCGCCAATGTGGGCGTGGCGGAGATGATGGTGCGCGACCAGTCCAGCTGGTGGCTGGCCGGCGCCGCCGGCGCCGTGGTCGGCGCCGTCTGGAACTACGCCATGTCGGCCGCCTTCACCTGGCGGACGCGCGGCTGAAAAGTTGGTGTACCTGCCGGGATTTTGCCTTGCAGGTATTGGTCGATGTGTCAACCTCCCTAACCCGGTGCGCACGCGGCGCGAGAAGATGCCGCGCGGCATAGGGATTGGTCTGGAAAGATCCGGGGAGGTCTTACATGGGCTGGCTGGTATCGGGCGCCAAGCAACTGGTTGCCGGGGACGGGGGCGCGGACGCCCTCTCAAAGCTTCTCGACCTGATCAACGATGAACTCAAGCAGGGGAGCAAGCCGCTTCCCGAGGTGCTGCGGACCATCGCCTCCAACGCGGCCGCCAACGAGGTCCGGGAACTCGCCGGACACTTCCTCGGCGTCCCCCTCGTGGACCGCATCGCCGACCTGCGCGAACGGTTGTGGACGCTGGAGGGGCGGCCGGACCCGCGGAGCCGGGAGTTCGGGTGGACGGGCGCCACCTGGTCCAAGAGCGCCAGCCTTCCCCCCTTCGCCCTGGACGTGAAGGCGGCCGGCGGCGCCGCGTTCCTGATCGGGCCGCAGGGCGACGGCGAACCCGCCGACGACGCCACGGTGGAGTTCGTCGCCCAGGGCGAACTGGCCGGCGAGGTCAAGGCGTCGGTCGCCGCCGGCGTGGTGTCCGCCTCGGCCGGGACATCCGCATCGTTCCAGCGCGGCATCAGCTACCGGTTGACCTATGATGACGACCAGCGGGTAGGCCGTGCCCTCGCCGACGCCCTCCGCCGCATCGGCCGCCCGGTCAACGTGCACAGTGAGGTGCTGGACGCGTTCAATGCACCGGGGCCGGCGCCGGTGGAGGACGACAAAGACGGTATCCGGCCGACGACCCTCCACAAGATCCGCGTCACCGGCGGCCAGGGGCTCGGCGCCCGTGCCGAGGGAAGTTTGGCCACTCCGCTGGGCGCGATCCCGGGAACCCTGAAGATATTCGGCAAGGCCGAGTTCAAGCTGTCCCGCTCGTTCGAGTACGAGATCACCCGGGCTGCGGCCGACCGGCTGGCCGTGAAGGCGAAGAGCCTGGCGGGCAGGACGCGTGGGGCCGAGGTCGGCGTCTCGTACAAGCTGGGCATCTCCGACCTTTCGCCGGCCTTCGTGAAGAACGTGGCCAAGCACCTCGCGAAGGCCGATACCGTGCTGGGCAAGATCGACAATAAGATCGGCCTGGTGGAGCGCACGCTCCTGAAGCCGGGCGAGGCCCTCCTCGACGTCTTCAAGGAGAAGATCAAGGGCGCACTTTCCGACCAGAAGGTCGGCACGGTCCTCGGCGACCTCTTCGGGACGGGCGGAGACAATTCCGGCCTGCCGGACCTTGCCGCCGACTGGCTGGGGCGGCGGATCGACGATCTGGACGGGCTGCTCGACCTCGGCGACGCCGATTTCATCGTCGACGAGCTTCTGGCCGCGG
>DASPKT010000209.1:0-7502 GCA_035627915.1 Azospirillaceae bacterium | reverse complement strand
ACCCCCGCCTAGGCGCTTCGCGCCAGCTTCGCAAACGCGGGGGTGACGAAAAAATGAACTAGGGGGTGACGACCTGCCGGAACGCAGGCGACACCCGGTGCGCGCCTCCGCCTACCCCCTCACGCCACCGCGGCGGTGCCGTGGGCCAGCAGGTCGATGCCGGTGCCTTCGCGGGCGGCGAAGACGGGGGCCCATTCGGCCATGGCCTCGCGCTCGATGGCGGCCATGCGGGCGTCGTCGTGGTCGGGGTCGTGGTGGAACAGGCAGAGGCGCTTCACCCCCGCCGCGCGGCAGAGCGCGATGCCCTCCCGCCAGGTGGAGTGGCCCCAGCCGCGCCGCGCCGCGAACTCCTCGTCCGTGTAGGAGCTGTCGTAGGCGACCAGGTCGGCCCCCTCGATCAGCTTCAGGATGTTGCGGTCGGGCTGGCCCGGCACGTGCTCCGTGTCGGTGACGTAGCAGAAGCTGCGGCCCTTGTGCTCGATCCGGTAGCCGACGGCGCCGCCGGGATGGTTCAGCGCCGCGGTGCGGACGTGCACGTCGGCGCCGATGGCGAACTCGGAGCCCGGGCGGAAATCCTCGAACCCGACGCAGGCCTGCATGGTCGCCAGCGGCACCGGGAACAGCGGCGTCTGCATGGGCTTCTCCAGCACCGTGCGGATGCACTCCCCGTCGCCGCCGCCGCCGCAATGGCCGGCCAGCACGCGCAGCGCGAAGTCGGGCCGGTAGCCGGGCTCGAAGAATGGGAATCCTGAGATGTGGTCCAGGTGGGTATGGCTCATCAGCAGCGTGGCGCGCCTGACGCCGTCACGCATGAACCGCTTGCCGAGCTGGCGGATGCCGGTGCCGGCGTCGAGCACGATCACCTCGTCCCCGGCAACGACCTCAACGCAGCTGGTGTTGCCGCCGAACTCGAGATGACTGGCGAGGGGCGTGGCGAGGGTCCCGCGCACGCCCCAGAAATTTACCTGGAAACCCATAACGTTCCCCGCTTCCGGAACGTGCCCGATATTAACGGTGTGTAACGTCCCAGTCTGTGACGGGGCGCACAGGATTGCAACGCGCGAGGGAACCGACTTGATCCCTGCTAGCGCCTCCGGCGAGCCGGACCTATCCGATGGTCCAGCCGGTCGTCCTCCAGCCCCGCAGGCTCCTGATGTATGGAGAATTCGGCGTTGGGGAAGGCCCCCCGCAGTGAACGTTCGATCTCATCGGTTATGTCGTGGGCGGCGGACAGGGTGAGGGCGGGGTCCAGCTCCAGGTGGAACTCGATGTGCTCGCCCAGGCCCGTGGAGCGGGTGCGCAGGTCGTGCAGGCCCCGCGCCTCGCGGTGGCCCATGACGATGGACACGACCCGGTCGCGCTCGGCGTCGGGCAGCTCGCGGTCCATCAGCACGTCCAGCGCAGTGCGGACGATGCGCCCCGCCCCCCACACCAGGAACGCGCCGATGCCCAGCGCGAACAGCGGGTCCCAGTAAGGCTTTCCGGTCCAGGCGGTCATGCCGAGCGCCCCGATCACGGCGAGGTTCATGTAGAGGTCGCCGCTGTAGTGCAGGCTGTCGGCGCCGATGGCGATGGAGCCGGTGCGCCGGACCACGCGGCGCTGGTACAGCAGCAGGGCGCCCGTCACCAGGATGGCGAAGACCATGACGGCGATGCCGATGTCGGTGCGCTCCACCGGCCGCGGCTCCACCAGCCGGCCGATCGCCTCGTACAGCAGGAACACGGCGGAGCCGGTGACGAAGGCCGCCTGCACCAGCGCCGCCAGCGGCTCCGCCTTGCCGTGGCCGAAGCGGTGCGCCACGTCGGGCGGCCGCAGCGCGCGCGACACGCCGAACAGCGTGACGATGGAGGCGAGCGCGTCGACGCTGCTGTCCACCAGGGAGGAGAGCAGGCTGACGGCGCCGGTGGCGAGGTAGGCCGCCAGCTTGACCCCGATGAGCGTCAGCGCCACCCCGACGCTGGCATAGGTCGCCTGGCGGCGCCAGCGGGCGTCGCGCTCCTCCTCCGCGGTCGGGGCGGCGTCGGCCATGGCCGGCCGGTCAGGGATAGAGCCGCTCGTCGGTCCAGCCGCCGCCGGCGGCGCGGACGAACAGGCGGCGGTCGTGCAGCCGGAACTCCCGGTCCTGCCAGAACTCGATCCGGCCGGGCACCACCCGGTAGCCCGACCAGTGCGGCGGGCGGGGGATCTCCGCCTCGCCGAACCGCGCCGTGAATTCGGCCACCCGCGCCTCCAGCGTGGCCCGGTCGGGCAGCGGGCGCGACTGCACGGACGCCCAGGCGCCGATGCGGCTGCCGCGCGGGCGCGACTGGAAATAGGCGTCGGCCTCGGCCTCCGTCACCCGCTCCACCTCGCCCTCCACCCGTATTTGCCGGCGCAGGCTCTTCCAATGGAAGCAGAGCGCGGCCTTCGGGTGTGCCCCCAACTGGTCTCCCTTGCGGCTCTCGGTATTGGTGTAGAAAACGAATCCGCGCTCATCGAGACCCTTCAGGAGGACGATGCGCGCGCTGGGCATGCCGTCCGGCCCCACGGTGGCCAGGGACATGGCGTTGGGATCGTTGGGCTCGGCCGCTTCCGCCTCCGCCAGCCAGGCGCGGAACAGCGCGAAGGGATCGTGGCCTTGGGCGATATCCATGTTGTGATCCAGGTCATAGTTATGCCGGAATTGCGGCCTAGCATAGGGAACAGTCGATCCTTGTCCATGCCCGGCGCCGCATGGCAGGACGCCGGCCCCTCCCGGGCGACAGACGGGACGGCCGGCGCTAGGGCCACGGGGGCCAGGTGCCGGACACGGGTTTGAGATGGCCAGAGAGGCTATGAAGATGTTCAGGAAGTTCGTTATCGCCGCCGCCGCCACGGCCATGCTCGCGGGCTGCACCACGCACGCCGGGCAGAAGCAGACGGCCGGCACGCTGGGCGGCGCCGTCGCCGGCGGCGTCATCGGCTCCCAGTTCGGCAGCGGCAGCGGCCGCCTCATCGCCACCGGCCTCGGCACCCTGCTGGGCGCGCTCGCCGGCAGCGAGATCGGCGCCTCGCTCGACCGCGCCGACCGCCTGGCGCTGGAGCAGAACACCCAGCGCGCCTACAGCGCCCCGCTGAACCAGCCCATCGTCTGGAACAACCCGAACAACGGCAACTCGGTCGTGGTCACCCCGACCCGCGAGGGGCGCACCACCGGCGGCTCCTACTGCCGGGAGTTCCAGCAGACCATCACGGTGGGCGGCCGCACCGAACAGGCATACGGCACCGCCTGCCAGCAGCCGGACGGCAGCTGGAAGATCGTGAGTTGACGCTTGCGGGGATCGTGCATGGGCGTCGCTTGAAGCGCCCACCGGGGGAGCGTATCTTCCCTGGTATAGAGCTCAACACTTAGCGGCACCCATGCGCGATCCCTACCAAATCCTAGGCGTCACGAAGTCCGCGTCGCCCGAGGACATCAAGCAGGCGTATCGGCGCTTGGCCAAGCAGTACCACCCGGACCTGAACCCGGGCCGCGCCGACATCGAGCTGCGCTTCAAGGAGGTCAACGGGGCCTACAGCCTGCTGTCCGACCCCGAGAAGCGCGCCCGCTTCGACCGCGGGGAGATCGACGCCACCGGCGCCGAGCGGCCGGACCGCTCCTTCCGCCGCGCCTATGCCGGCGCCGGGCGCACCGGCAACCCCTTCGACTTCGACGACGATCCCTTCGCCGACCTGTTCGGCGGCGCCCGGCGGCGCGCCGGGGCCGGGGCGGGGGGCCACGGGGTGAAGGCGCGCGGCAGCGACGTCGCCTACTCCGTCACCATCCCCTTCACCGACGCCTGCCTGGGCACCAAGCGGCGCCTCAACCTGTCCACCGGCAAGAGCATCGACGTCAACGTGCCGCCCGGCACCACCGACGGCCAGAAGCTGCGCCTGAAGGGCCAGGGCCTGGCCGGCCTGGGCGGCGGCGGGGCCGGCGACGCCATCGTCGAGGTGCATGTCGACCCCCACCCCTACTTCGTCCGGCGCGAGGACGACATCCACCTGGACGTGCCGGTCACCCTGCAGGAGGCGCTGCTGGGCGCCACCATCAAGGTGCCGACGCTGGACGGGGCGGTGCAGGTGAAGGTGCCGCGCGGCTCCAACACCGGCACGGTGCTGCGGCTGAAGGGCAAGGGCGTCGCCAACCCCGAGCGGCAGACCCACGGCGACCAGTACGTGAAGCTGATCCTCGTCCTGCCGGAGCGTCCCGACGCCGAGCTGACCGCCTTCGTGGAGCGCTGGGCCAAGGGCCACGACTACGACGTCCGCAAGAAGTTCGGCGTCGGCTAGAGATCGCCGGCGGATCGGGTAGACTGCGCGCGTGCCTCCCCGGTGGAGGCGGCGACGGAGCGCCCATGGTCACCCCCTCCCACCCCTCCCCCGCCCGGGCGGCCCTGGTCCGGCTGCTCCAGGACGGGCTCGCCCTGCAGAAGGCGGGCCGGCTGGCGGAGGCCGAGCAGGCCTACCGTCGGGTGCTGGCCGCCGACCCACGCAACGCCGACGCGCTGCAACTGCTGGGGCTGCTGGCGCGCCGGGCGGGGCGGCCGGACGCGGCGGTGGAGTTCATGCGCCGGTCGCTGGCCGCCGACCCGCGCCAGCCGCACGTCCACAACAATCTGGGCAACGCGCTGGCCGACCTGGGCCGCGCCGCCGAGGCGCTGGCCGCCTACCGCGAGGCGGCGCGGCTGAAGCCGGACTATGCGGAGGCCCACTACAACCAGGCCAGCGCGCTCGACGCGCTGGGCCGCCCGCAGGAGGCGGAGGCGGCGCTGCGCCAGGCGCTGCGGGCCGATCCCGGCTCCGTCGCCGCCATGACCAACCTCGCCGCCCTGCTCCAGCGGCTGGACCGGCTGGAGGAGGCGGAGGCGCTGAACCGCAGGGCACTCGCGCTGAACCCCCGCTCGGCCAAGCTGCACCAGAACCTGGGGCTGGTGCTGAAGCGGCTGGCCCGGTTCGCGGAGGCTGTCGACTGCTACCGCGCCGCGCTGGAGATCCAGCCGGACCTCAAGGAGGCCTGGCATAACCTCGGCAACGCGTTGACGGCGCTGGACCGGCACGAGGAGGCGGTGGCCGCCTACCGGCGGGTGCTGGAACTGGACCCCGCCTACCGCGACGCCCACGCCAACCTGAACAAGCTGCTCTGGCAGCTGGGCCGCGGCGACGAGGTGCTGGCCTCCTACGAGGAGGCGCGGCGACGGCTGCCGGGGTCTGCGGCGGTGCTGGAGATGGCGGCGGAGGCGTCGGCCCATTTCGGCCGCACCGGCCGCGCGCTGGAGGAGCTGGAGGCGGCCCTGGCGCTCGCCCCCGGCGATCCCCAGGTGCTGCGCACCTACGGCTACACGCTGCTGCGGCTGGGCCGGGTGGCGGAGGCGGAGCAGCGCTTCGCCGCGGCGCTGGAGGGCGCCGGCGAGCACCCGTCGCTGCTGCGGGGCCTGGTCGAGTCGATCCTGCGCGGGGGCGACGCCGCCCGGGCGCTGGAGGCGGCGCGGCGGCTGCGGCGACTGCGGCCGGAGGACCAGCACGGCATCGCCTACGAGGCGCTGTGCCTGCGCCTGTTGGGCGACCCGGCGGAGGCGGCGCTGAACGACTATGAGCGCTTCGTCGGCGTCCTCGACCTGGAGGCGCCGGCGGGCTACCCGGACATGGCTTCCTTCAACGCCGCCCTGGCGGCGGCGCTGGACCGGCTGCACACGACCAAGGTGGAGCCGATCGACCAGACGCTGCGCCACGGCACCCAGACGTCGGAGAACCTGTTCGGCAAGGGGGTGCCGGAGGTGGAGGCGTTGCGCGACGCCGTGGCGGCCGCGGTCGGCCGCTACGTGGCGGAGCTGCCGGACGGACCCGGGCACCCCTATCTCGGCCGGCGCAGCCCGCGCTTCGCCTTCACCGGTTCCTGGTCCTCGCGGTTGCGCGACCGGGGCTTCCACACCGACCACGTCCATCCCCAGGGCTGGATCAGCGGCTGCTACTACGTGGAGGTGCCGGACGCCTGCGGCGACGCCGGCGTGAAGGAAGGCTGGCTGAAGTTCGGCGACGCCAATGTGGGGCCGGAGATCGCCGTGCCCTGGGTGAAGGCGGTGCAGCCCAGGCCGGGGCGGCTGGTGCTGTTCCCCTCCTACTTCTGGCACGGAACCATCCCGTTCCACGGGCCCCAGCACCGCACCACCGTCGCCTTCGACCTGGCCCCGCTGGGTTGATCCGACCGTACCGGCTGCGTAACGAGCCCCGGCAGCGCTGGCCCCGGGGATGGAACAGGTGCGCCTGCGGCCGGCATGCAGCCACTTGGCACACAAAAGAAAACGGCGGGCCGAAGCCCGCCGTTCCAAGTCGGTACTCGCGTACTTTCTTGTATTAGAACTCGGCGCGGGCGCCGATGAAGAAGTAGCGGCCCAGCGTGTCGTACACCTGCGGGTAGGTGTTGCCGCTGCCGAACACCGACGCCTGGACGGTGCTCGCCGTGATCGGCGGGTCGCGGTCGAAGATGTTGTTGACGCCGCCGCTCAGGCTGATGCCGGGCATGACGTCCCAGGAACCGGCCAGATCGAAGTAGTTGCGGCTGTTCATCTTCTCGGCGGCCGGGAAGAACGAGCCCGCCAGGTCCGGATCGGACGAGGAGGTGTCGACCTTCACGCCGTCGATGTAGCGCCAGTTGAACGACAGCTGGAAGCCCCAGGGCGAGGTCCAGGTGGTGCGGAACTTGTGGCGCCACTCCGGCAGCGGGACGCCGCAGGTGGTGCCGTGGAAGCCCACGCAGTCGTAGTTGCCTTCGCCCGGAACCGGCTCGCTGATGTACTTGTCGAGGTAGGTACCGACGAAGCTGAAGGCCAGGCCGCCGGCGTTCGCCGCGCCCATCTGGTCCAGATCGAAGCTGTAGTTGACCTCGACGTCGACGCCGGCGGTCTTGGTGGTGCCGGTGTTGACGTTCGTGGCCGTCACGAAGCCGCTCGGGTCGAACCAGAGGGTGCCGCCGATGCCGCGGTTGACGAGGTCGCAGAACACCGGGTTGCCGGTGGTGGCGCAGCGCTGCAGGGCCAGGTCCGGCGGGATGGTGCCGATCTGGTCCTCGACCTTGATGTGGAAATAGTCGACCGCGACGCTGAAGCCGTCGATGGCCGTCGGGGTCAGCACCGCACCGAGCGAGATGGTGTCGGCCTTCTCCGGGTCCAGGTTCAGGTTGCCGCCGAAGATGGCATTGAACTGGCCGGCCGTGTTGTCGACGATGGTGCCGTACTGGGCCGCGGTCACGCCGGTGTTGGCGCACTGGGCCTGCGTGAACACCGGGGTGGCGCCGGAGCACGGATCGGACGCGAGGTTGAACAGGCCGAGCGCCTGGGCCGCGAACAGCTCACGCACGTTCGGGGCGCGGACGGCGCGGTTGTAGCCGGCGCGGAAGCGGATGTCCTCGACCGGCGACCAGTCGCCACCCAGCTTGTAGGTGTCGGTGCTGCCCGCGGTGGAGTAGTCGGAGTAGCGGTAGCCGAGGTCCAGCGTCAGCTGGTGG
>DASPKT010000208.1:0-10000 GCA_035627915.1 Azospirillaceae bacterium | reverse complement strand
CAGCTGGACGGCGCCGCAGGGCGCCGACGGCTTCGGCCCCCTGCTGACCCTGGACACGTCCACCACCAGCGTGGCCGGCACCGGCGACTTCAACGCGGACGGGAAGGCCGACCCGCTGTTCCGCCTGACCTCCGGGGCGCTGGTCACCTGGAACCGGGCGGCGGGCGCCGCCGGCTTCACGCTGCTGGACGCGGCGGAGGGCCAGCAGGTCCGCGGCATCGGCAACCTGGTGGGCGGCGCCGGCGACGACCTGCTTCTGGCGCAGGGCAACAGGCTCAACATCGTCGACGGCGGCACCGGGACCCTGCGGCACCTGCTGGACCTGGCGTCCGGCTTCAGCGTGGCCGGCGTCGGCAACCTCGACGGGACGGGCGGCGACGACGTGCTGTTCCTGAACGGGAACACCAACTCGCTGCTCATGCTGACCGACACGTCGGAGGCGCAGCCGGACGGCTTCGTCGACCTCCTGCAGTTCGCCCAGGGGAGCGGATGGCGGGTGGAGGCGGTCGGCGACTTCCTCGGCGGTGGTGCCGACGACCTGCTGTTCTTCAACACGGTGTCGAGGGAGCTGCTGTTCTGGGACGTCTCCGGCGGCAACGCCGGGTTCCGCGACTTCATCCGGCTGCCGGAGGATTGGCGCCTGATCGGCATCGGCGATGTCGACGGCAACGGCCGCGACGACGTCGTCCTGCGCAACACCGGGTCGGGCGAGTCGATCTACTGGACGGGCGAGGGCTTCCTCGCGATGGGCTCCACGCTCAACGGCGTGCAGCTGCTGGGGATCGCGGAGTTCGGCTGAGGCCCCTCAGCGGGCCAGGCTCTCCGGCCGGGTCGGCGGCCAGGCCAGCCAGGCCTCCGGCCCCTCCAGGGAGCGCAGCGGGTGCCACACCGGGTCGCCCCCCAGGAGCGTGCCCCAGCGCCCGCGGAAGGCCGCCTCCTCGCGCGCGAACTGCTCCCGCCGCTCCGGCCGGCGCGGGCGGCCCAGGCTGGCGGATTCCTTGTGGATCAGCACCGCGTGCGGGGTCCAGACGGTGCGCAGCCCCCGCTCGTTCAGCCGCAGGCAGAGGTCCACGTCGTTGAAGGCGACGGGGAAGGCCTGCGCGTCGAAGCCGCCGACCGCCTCGAAGGCGCCGCGCCGCACGGCCATGCAGGCGCCCGTCACAGCGGAGGTGGCATGGGCGCAGACCGCCATGAACTCCTCGCCGGGGTCGTCGCCGGACTCGTGCTGGAACCGGTGGCCGGCCACGCCGCCGCCCAGCCCCAGGACGATGCCGCCGTGCTGCACCGTCCCCTCGGGATAGAGCAGCTTCGCCCCCACCGCCCCGACGCCGGGCCGCAGCGCCTGCGCCACCAGCTCGTTCAGCCAGTAGGGCCCCAGCGGCTCCACGTCGTTGTTGAGGAAGACCAGCACCTCGCCGGCCGCGGCCTCGGCGGCCCGGTTGTTGATGTCGGAGAAGTTGAAGGGGCCGGAATAGGGCAGGATGCGCACCCCCGGCCGCCACCGCACCGCGTCCAGGAAGGTCCGGGTCGCCGGATCCTGGCTCTCATGGTCGACGACGATGAGCTCCAGCGCCGGGTACTGGGTGCGGTCAAGCACCGCCTCCAGGCAGGGGCGCAGCAGCTCCACCCGGTCCTTGGTCGGCACGACGACGCTGACCGGGGGCACCGGCTGCGGCAGGGGCCAGCGCACGCGCAGGACGGGCCCGACCGGTTCCGCCACGGCGCCGGGCGCGTGCCGGTCCAGCACCCCCTGCACGGCCGGCAGGTTGGCGGCCGCGTCGGCCGGGCGGATGCCGGTGCTGCGGCGGTAGAGCGGCAGGGCCAAGTGGCGAACCCGGCCCTGCCCGGCGGCGAAGGCGGCCCGCAGCAGCATGCCGTAGCCGCGGTCGCCCTGCGGCCCGGGGGCCGCCTCGCGGGCCAGCGGCGCCCGGATCAGCGCCAGTCGGCCGATGAAGTCGCGGCAGAGCAGCAGGTCCGGGTCGAAGGCGGGCTTCAGCACCGGCCGCCGCGGCCGGCCGGCGGCGTCCGCCAGCTCCTCGTCGGTGTAGAGAAGGTCGGTGTCCGGCCGCTCGGCCAGGGCCGCCGCCGCCAGGGCGAGGGCCTCCGGCGCCGGCGCGTCGCCGGCCCCGACCAGCCCGACATAGTCGCCGGCGGCCGCCTCCACCGCGTCGGTGCCGGGGGGCAGGGCGCGCACGCGCGGATCCTGGACCGGCGCCGGGCCGCGCACCAGCAGCTCCCAGCGGGGGTAGGACTGGGCCAGAAGGCCGGCGGCCGTCGCGGCCGCGTCGCCGCATGGCCCGTCGTCCAGGATCAGGGAGAACAGCGGCCCCTGTCCCGCCGGGGCCGGTGCGGCCAGGGCCGCCCGGCCGCGCCGCCGCCACAGCCGGTAGGCCAGCGACGGGGCCAGCGACTGTCCCAGCCGGAACAGGGCCCCGGCGACGTCGCCCAGCGCCAGCCGCCGGGCCGCGGCGCGCAGCAGGCGCGCGCCGCCGGGCCCGCGCAGGGGGCGGGGCCGGAACGGGCGGTCGTCGGCGGGCGGTTGGGCGGCCGATTGGGCGGGCGAATGCGGGCTCACCCCCGCTGTTTACCACATCGGGCGGGACGCGCGATGCCCGGCGGATGTCCGGGCGGGGCGAAAAACTGTGACCGGGCCGGCCTCAGTCCCACTGCGACAGGCGGTTGTAGGTCTCAAAGCTGACGCGGGAGGCGAAGTCCAGCCGGTGCAGCGTCACCGCCGCGTTGGTGGCGCCGAACATCGGGGTGGAGGTCTCGGTGCAGCGTCCGCAGTAGGACTGCTTCAGCTCCTGCACTCCCTCCATCGCCCGGTCGAAGGCCGGGCGGTCGGCGAAGGCCAGGCGCGAGAGCACCGCCTCCTCGGTGTTGATGGCGTCCGGCTTGGCGTCGGCGATGTTGCCGAACACCAGGTGCCGCTCGAAGGTCGGGCTCATGCAGCAGGGCATCAGCCGGCCGGCGCCGTCCAGCGTCAGGTTCTCGTAGAGCCAGCGGCACATCGGCGCGTCGCCGCGGTTGGGCTCGTGCAGCCCGCCCAGCTCCTCCATCCCGCGGTACCAGCTCTTCTCGAAGGCCGCGTCGATGGCGGGGTCGCCCACGAAGGTGCCGGCGACCTGGTCCAGGCGCTCCTGGCACTCCTCGAACGGCGTGAAGGTGTGGCGTCCCTCCAGCGGGGAGGTGGCGACCCGGATGTCCGCCACGTCGTAGCTGACGTCGAAGGGCGTCGCCACCAGCACCTCGTCGCAGCCGAGCTCACGGGCCAGCTCGATGGCCGCCTCGACCTCGTGCAGGTTGTGTTCGAAGGTCAGGAACTGCCAGAGCAGGTAGGGCCGCTTGGTGCCCAGCCGCCGCTTCTCCGCCACCAGCCGGCGGACGTTGTCGATGACCAGGTCCAGGTTGCCGCGGCGCCGGTACTTGGAATAGACCTCCTGCGTCGCGCCGTCGGCCGAGATGGTCAGGTAGTCCAGCCCGGACCGGACCAGCCCCTCCGCGTCGAACTTCAGCGACAGGTTGGAGGAGATCCAGGTGAAGAGCTGGTACTCCCGGGCCTGGGCGATCATCCTGTTGACGTTCTTGTTCAGCAGCGGCTCCCCGTAATTGTACAGGGTCGCGCTGAAGGCGTAGGGGCCCATGTCCTCCATCAGCCGGTCGTAATGGGCCTTCGGCATCATGTTCTTGGGCCACTCGAACGCCTTCTTCAGGAAGTCGTTGGAGCTGTGGACGCAGCCCGGGCACTGCAGCTGGCAGCTGTTGGAGGGGTCCAGCATCAGCTGCAGGGGCTTGGCCCCCAGGACCGTGTGCCGGTGCAGGAAATGGTAGCGGCTGATCGCCAGGTTGACCGCCTTCAGCGCCAGCAGCTTGGCGAAGCGGTCGTTGCCGTAGGTCAGCTTGAAGTCCGCGTACAGCGCGCGCTGCACCGCGTCGGCGGCGCGCAGGAAGGTGGGCTTGCGGGCGGCACCCTCGCCCAGCTCCGCCAGCTGGCGCAGCAGCCGGTCGGCCGTCGGGGTCGACATCTGGAAGCCCGGCGCGGGGGCCGGCGCGATGGCCGCGGTCGTGGTCATGCTGGTTCCTGCTGAGGGGGGAACGCCGGTGGTTCCCCCGCAAACCTAGTGACTCCGGCGGCCCTTATCAATGCGTGCGGCCCCTCAGCAGCCGCACCAGCTTGCCGAGCGCCCGCACCGGCTTGGCGAAGCGCCAGGAGGTGGAGGCGTAGAGGGCGGCGATGCGCTGCTCGCGCAACGCGATCTCGGCGTGCAGCCGGTCGAACTCCGCCTGGGCCCGCACCCTCTCCTCCGCGGCGTGCCGCAGCGAATGCTCCATGCCGGCGATGGTCGCCTCCAGGCGGCCGGTCAGGGTGCAGCGCTCCGCCAGGTCCGCCGACAGCGTCTGGATGCGCTGGTCGGCGTCGCCCAGCCGGCCGTACAGGCCGGAGACCAGGGAGGTCAGCTCGATGATGCGGGCGTCGCGCTCGGCGATGCCGCCCTCGACGGTGCCCAGCCGGTCGCGCAGGGCCGTGGCGATGTCGTTCAGCTCCAGGATGTGGCGGTCGCGGTCGGCGACGCCGCCCTGCACCGTCCGCAGCTGCTCGTGCAGCTCGTTCATCCGGATGGCGTCCAGCAGCAGCTGGCTCTCGCGGTCCAGCAGGTCGGCGCGCAGCTCGGCGATCTGCTCGCGCGCCTCCTGCAGGGCGCGGGGGTTCTCCTCCACCGTCGCCAGGCGGGCCAGGGCTGCGTCCAGCTCGGCGCGCACGGCCCGGGCCTGGTCCTCCGCCTGGGCCCGCCGGTGCGCCTCGCTCTGCAGCGCCGCGAGCCGGTCGGCGGCCTGCGAGAGGTCGCGGCGCGTCGCCCCGGCCTCGCCCTCCAGGCGCTGCAGCTCCCGCAGCAGCCGGTTGCGGTCGCGGGTCAGCGCCTCCTGGTCGCCCACCGTCTGCACGGCGCGGCCGGCCTGGTGGAACAGCAGGTCGGCGGCCTCGCGCTCCGCCCCGTCCAGCCCCGCCAGGCGCAGGAACTCCGCCGGCGGCGCCTTGCCGGGCGCCACCGCCCCCAGCCCGCGGCCGGCGGCGAAATGGACGTTCGGATGGCGCCCCGCCAGCTCCGGCCAGAACCGCCAGACCTCGTTGCCGTCCTTGCGCAGGTTGGTGTTGTGGATCAGCACCACGGCCTGGGGGCTCAGCTTCGGCAGCCACAGCTCATAGGCGCGGCGGGCCGAGGCCTCGTCGTGGTAGCCGTCGATCACCAGCAGGTCGACGGCGCCGTCGGCGAAGCTGGACGCCTGCTCCGACAGCGGCGTGCGGCTGAGGGTGGAGAAGAGGCCGTAGCGGCTCTCGTTCCAGGCCAGCGCCTCGAAGAAGCCGCCGCCGTCCTCGCGCTCGCCGATGCCGGCGCACATCATGAAGCAGACGCTGCCGACGCCGTGCGCGGCGACGGCCTGGCAGCAGGCGAAGTAGAGGTCGCCGGGGACGGGGGAGGTCTGCACGACCAGCTGCGGGCGGAACCGCTCCACGCACCAGGCGGCGAAGGGCATGTGCAGCTGCGCCGACCCGTCCTGCCCGGGCCGGTCGGGTGTTGCGAACAGGACCGCAGGATCGATCCAGGGGGCGGCCGGGGCGGCGCTCACGGGCTGGGCGAGTTCCTTGGGCATGGCTGTGGCGACCTCGGGCGTGCTGGTCCGGTTCTTGAGACCCGGGAGTTATGACCCCCCGCCCGCGCGGGGGCAATGGCGAGTTTGGAGGGGGTACTCCATTGTGCCCCGCGGCGGCGGCGGCTATTCCTGCGGTCCCATGGACAGGACGACACCCCCCGCCGGTGCCGGCACCATGCCCGCGGCGGCCCCGCCCCGGGTGGCCGCCGCGATCGTGACCTTCCAGCCGCCGCCCCGGCTGGCGTCGGCCGTCGCCGCCATTGTTCCGCAAGTGGAACGATTGTACCTGCTGGACAACGGGTCCGATCCCGATGGTCAAGCCCGGGCGGAGCAGGCGGCGTCCGCGGCGGGCGCCGTCCGCCTGGCGGGGGAGGGCAACGCCGGCCTCGCCGCCGCGCAGAACCGGCTGATGGAGGCGGCAGCCCGGGACGGGTTCGACTGGGTCCTGCTGCTGGACCAGGACAGCGTGGCGCGGCCGGGTGCCGTCGCGGCGCTGCTGCGGGCGCTGGCCGACGCGCCCGCACCGGACGCGCTGGGGCTGCTGGCCGCGGTCAACCTGGAACCGGGCATGGCCGCCGGCCCGGCCTGGGTGGTCAGCGCCGACGGCCGGGCCTGGCGGGTGGCGCGGCCGGGTGAGGGGCGGGCGCTCCTCGCCGACCTGCTGTTCGCGCCGGCGTCGGGCAGCCTGGTCCGCGTCGAGGCCTGGCGGCGGGCGGGCGGCTTGCGCGCCGGGTTCTTCATCGACTGGGTGGACGTGGAGTTCTGCGTGCGCCTGCGCCGCGCCGGCTACGGCCTCGCCGCCGTGGCGGACGCGCTGGTCGACCATGAGCTGGGCGCCCTGCGGGCGGTCCGCGCGGGAAGCCGGGAGCTGGCGGTCACCAACCATGCCGCCTGGCGGCGGCGCATGCAGGCGCGCAACGCCGTCTGGACCCTGCGGCTGCACGGCGCCGCGGTGCCGGCGCTGAGGTCCTGGACGCTGCGCATCCTCGCCTCCACCGCCGCCAAGGTCCTGCTGTTCGAGCGCGGCCGGTTGCGCAAGCTGGCGGCGATGGCGGCCGGGCTGGCCGAGGGGCTGCGCCGGCCCCCGGATTGAAGACTCCCCGCGGATGGGTCATAGTTACCCCGAAAGTGATGGGTAACGGCCGGCCGGGCGGGTCATGGCGGTGAACTCCAGGGGAAGGACGGGGACCGGGGCAGCGGCGCGCTTGGCGGCGGCTCGGTCCGGCCTGGCGCCGGCGCTGCTGCTGGCCGGCCTGGCGGCGTGCCTGGCGCCGGTGCGGGGGAACGCCATGCAGGAACCCATCATGTCGGACGTGGCGCGCCTCGGCGTGCTCGCCCATCTGGACCCCGCCTCCGGTTCGGCGGCCCCCGGCCTGCGCGACAGGCTGAGGGATGAACTCGCCGCCGCCGTGTCGGCGCGGCTCTCCAACCTGCCCGTCGAGATCCTCGAGGTCGGCGACCCCCGGCTGCTCCAGCCCGACCGGGTCAGCTTCGTGCTGCACGCGCTGGCCCGCCCCGCGGGCGAGGTGGTGCCGGGCGCCGCCGGATCGGTGGTCACCCTGTCGCTGCGCCGGGCGCGCCACGCGCCGTCGCTGCCCCCCGGCCCCGTGCTGGAGGCGGCACCCGTGGCGGTGCACCTGCCGGGCGCCGGCACGGACGCGGTGGCGCCGGCCGTCCGCGCCCTGGTCGCCGCCACGCTGGGCCAGGCCCCCCGGCCCGTGCCCCGGTCCGCCCCGGGTGAGGGGCCGCAGTAGCATCCCGCCGGTCCGGCGGGACGCACCCGCCGGCAGGCAGGCAAGAAGATGGGCAGGGGCAAGCCCCGCCGGCCGGTTCGCCTCGAGGGAGATCGCATGCCGCACGTCGCAGACCCGTCGTCCCCCTGCCAGTGCCCCGCCTGCATGGGGCTGGAGATCAGCCCGGTGCCGGGGGTGGACGGGCCGCCCGGCGGCACCGCCGACGTCTACACGCTGGACCAGATCGTCCGGCTGATCACCCGCTCCGGCACCCGCTGGTCCGGCGACACGGTGACCTGGGGCCTGCTCACCACCCCCGGCCCCGACTACGAGGACGCGCTGGAGACGCCGGGCTTCAGCGCCTTCAGCGCCGCCCAGCGCTCCGCCGCGCAGCTGGCGCTGGAGGTGTGGAGCGACGTCGCCGACATCAGCTTCCGGTTCAGCGAGGACGGCGGCAACGCCGACATGCGCTTCGCCAACACGACGACCGGCCCGGCGCAGGCCTGGGCCTACCATCCGCGCAGCGGGCGCGGCGGCGACGTGTGGATCAACCCGCGCCAGCCCTCCAACGCCGAACTGGACCCCGGCGGCTATGGCCTGACCACCATGATCCACGAGGTCGGGCACGCCATCGGCCTGTCCCACCCCGGCGAATACGACGCCAGCGAGGACCGGGCGATCACCTACGCCCAGGACGCGCCCTACCAGCAGGACAGCCGGCAATACACGCTGATGTCCTACTTCTCCGCCTCCAGCACGGGGGCCGACCACGACGGGAACTACGCGGCGACGCCGCTGCTGCACGACATCGCCGCGGTCCAGCGCATCTACGGCGCCAACACCGCCACGCGCACCGGCGACACCGTCTACGGCTTCAACGCCACGGCGGGGCGCAGCCCCTTCGACTTCACCGTCAACACCAGCCCCGTGGTGGCGATCTGGGATGCCGGCGGCACCGACACGCTGGACCTGTCCGGCTTCTCCCAGGCCGCCCGCGTCGACCTGCGGGAGGGGGCGTTCAGCAACGGCGGCGGGCTGACCGCCAACATCGCCATCGCCTTCGGCACGGTGATCGAGAACGCCGTCGCCGGGGCCGGGCACGACCTGCTGGCGGGCAACGCGGCGGCCAACCGGCTGGCCGGCGGCGGCGGCAACGACACGCTGGAGGGCGGGGCCGGCAACGACACGCTGGTGGGCGGCGCCGGCGAGGACACCGGGCTGTTCTCCGGCAACGGCGCGGACTATTCGGTGCAGCGCCAGGCGGACGGCCGCTTCCGGGTGACCGGGCCGGACGGCGCCGACACGCTGGAGGGCGTGGAGTACGTGAAGTTCGGCACCGGCGCCCGCCTCGCCATCGACACGCTGGTCACCGGCGGCACGCCCAGCCTGTCCATCGCCTCCGTCACCGTCATGGAGGGAACCGCGTCCGCCTCCACGTCCGTCCGCCTGACGGTCGCGCTGTCCGCAGTGGCCGGCCAGGACGTCACGGTCACGGTCACGACGGAGAACGGCAGCGCCCAGGCCGGCAGCGACTATACGGCGCTCGGCCAGACGGTGCGCATCGCCGCCGGCCAGACGAGCGCCACCGTCACCCTGGAGGTCACCGCCGACGCCGCGCTGGAGGCCGACGAGACGCTGACCGTGCGCCTGAGCGATCCGGTCAACGCGATCCTGGCGCTGCAGAGCGCCGCCACGGTCACGCTGGTCAACGACGACGGGGTGGCCGGGGACGATGTCGGCGTGACCGCACCCACGGCGGGCAGCCTGGCGCCCGGCGGCTCCGCCACCGGGACGGTGGAGCGGCTGGACGACGCCGACTGGTACCGGATCGAGCTGGTGGCGGGCGCGCGCTACGTCTTCGACCTGGAGGGGGCGGAGACGGGGGCCGGCACGCTCGCCGACCCGCTGCTGCGGCTGCGCGACGCCGACGGCGCCCTGCTGGCGTCCGACGACGACGGCGGCGCCGGACTGAACGCCCAGCTGGTCTACACGCCGCGCCAGTCCGGCACCTACTTCCTGGCGGCGGAGGGGTATCTCGGCACCGGCAGCTACCGCCTTACCGCAAACGTGCCGCAGCCCGTGCTCTCCGTCGCGGGCCTCAGCCTGGCGGAGGGCGGGGCCGGCGGGCGCGACGCCACGCTGACCCTGTCGCTGTCGCACGCCGCGGTGCGTGACGTGAGCGTGCGGGTGGCGACCCGGGACGAGACGGCCACGGCCGGGACCGACTACACGGCGGTCGACCGGACGGTGACGATCCGCGCCGGCGAGAGTTCGGCCCAGGTCGCGGTCGGCATCCTGGGCGACGCCGCGGCGGAGGGGGATGAGACCTTCACCCTGGTCCTGTCGGAGGTGTCGGGCGCCCAGCTCGACCCGCTGTCCGGCATCGGCCGCGTCACCGTCGTGAACGACGACGGCTCGGCCGACGACGTGGGCGCCAGCGCCGCCACCGCCGGCCAGGTCACGCCCGGCGGCCGGGCGACGGGCACGCTGGAGGCGGCGGGCGACGCCGACTGGTACCGGGTCGCCCTGCAGGCGGGGCGGGAGTACACGGTGGAGCTGGTCGGCATCGGCGGGGGCGGGGGCACGCTGCGCGACCCGCTGCTCTCCGTCCTCGA
>DASPKT010000207.1:0-3555 GCA_035627915.1 Azospirillaceae bacterium | reverse complement strand
TGTCCGGCTGCGGCTCGCACACCACGACCGCCACGTCGGCGCAGGTCAGCGCCCGGCAGCACTCGGCCATCAGCTCGATGGAGCCGGGGCAGTCGATGAAATGCCAGCGGTCGCCCAGATACTCGGTGCTGGCGAGGTTCGGTTCCACGCTCATGTGGCGGGCCCGCGCCTCGGTCGAGGAGTCGCCCACCGTGCTGCCGTCGCCGACGCTACCCTTGCGCTGGACAGCACCCGTCGCCAGCAACAGGCTCTCCAGCAGGGTGGTCTTGCCGCTGAGATACGGACCGACCAGGGCCGCGCAGCGCGGCGCCGCTCTCTTGCCGTTGTTCATCGCACGCCTCCGGGATCGCTCGTGGCACCCCAGGGCTCGTTTCGACCGCGACCGGCCCGGACTGGCCACCCGCGGCGGGGCGCCCGTTTCCTCCGCCGTCATGACACACCCGGGGCACCCCCGAGTCGAGGACGAAAAAGGCAAGGTGGTAACCGACCCGACACAACTGCGCGGATGATCCGTTACGCGACACCGCGTTATCCTCCTCCCATCCGAAAGGGGTAGGGACAGGGGTGGGGCGAGATGGCGAAGCGGAGTCTGGTGCGCAAGCTGGCGCTGTGGGTCGGCGTTCCCGTCGCGGCGGTGCTCCTCCTCCTGGGGGCGCTGGCCGGCGGGTTCGTCTGGCTGTTCGAATATGCGGGGCCTACGCCCGACTATCCCAAGCCCCGCGACGCGCGCGAGGCGCAGCTGCAGGACCTGGACTTCCTGTCCCGCTTCCCCGACTACGACCGCTCCTTCACCGCCGAGGGCAGGGCCGCCTTCGCCCGCGTGCTGGAGGAGCTGAAGGCGAAGGACGGCACCCTGACGCCGGTCGAGCTGGAGATGGGGGTGGCGCGGGCCGTCACCACCGCCGGCAACGCCCACACCACGACGGGCACGCTGGGCCGGGCCAACCGGCTGAACCGGCTGCCCCTGCGCTTCGGCTGGTTCGGGGACGAGCTGCGCGTCGTCCGGGCGCGGGCGGAGCAGGCGGCGCTGCTGGGCGCCCGGGTGACCGCGCTGGAGGGGCGCGACCCGCTGGCGACGCTGGAGACGCTGTCGCTCTACCGCGCCGGCCCGCCCTCCCACGTGAAGGCCACCGCCCCCGTCATGCTGGAGAGCCCCGAGCTGCTGCACGCGGTCGGCCTGTCCGACGCGAAGGACGCGCTGGACCTGGAGCTGGAGCTGGCCGACGGAACCCGTACCGCCCTCGCCGTGGCCGCCCTGCCGCCCGACCCCGCCTATCCCCGCGTCTGGCCCTGGCGCATGATCGCCCCGCAGCCGCTTCCGGGCGAGCCGGAGGGCTGGCGCACCGTCCTGCCGGCGGACGCCCCCCTGCCGCTCTACCTGCGCGACGTCGACCGCCCGTTCCTGGTGGAAGTGCTGGAGGAGCCGAAGGCGCTCTACTTCCGCCTCCACGCCTACGAGGACGCGGAGGGGGAGACGCTGGCCGCGGCCCAGGCGCGGGCGCTGGCGGCGCTGCGCGCGCGGGGGCTGCGGCACGCGGTGCTGGACTTCCGCTTCAACGGCGGCGGCGACTACACCCGGATGATGGGCTTCGTCCGGGAGCTGGCGGAGGCGCTGCCGGCCGACGGCCGGCTGGTCGTCGTGACTGGGAACGAGACCTTCTCCGCCGCCATCGTCAACACCGCCATGGCCAAGTACTACGGCGGTGCGCGCAGCCGCATCGTCGGCGAGCCGGTCGGCGACCACCTGGTGATGTGGGCGGAGGGCGACGCGCTGACCCTGCCCAACTCCGGCATCGCCGCCTACTTCTCCACCGGCAAGCACGACTGGGAGAAGGGCTGCCGCGACCCCTACGTCTGCTACTGGATGAACCTGCTCTGGGACGTGCCCGCGGGCTCCGTGGCGCCCGACGTGCCGGCCCATGTCGACTTCCCCGCCTACCTCCAGGGCCGCGACCCGGTGCTGGACCGCGCATTGGCAGTGCTGGCGGGCGGGTGAGGGGAGGTCCGGCGCCTACAACCGGTATGGCCGGCAGGTCGCCGGCATGTACAAGGGGTAGGAAACCGGGCCGTTCTTCATGGGATTCCCGGGATCAACTCTGGCGCTTCTGCGGCCCTGAACTTGCGTCTTGCCGGATTTTGACAATCCTCTAAAGTATTGGCAGGCCAACCTGGGGAGGTAGGGGCGTTGACGGCCGGGGTCATCGGCATCCTGGAATTCGGCCTGTTCGTGTTCCTCGCCACCGTGGCGGCCTCGGCCCTGGTGGCGCTGGGCGCGCACGGCTACACCCTGGTGCTCGAGCACCTCGCCGACACCGACAAGCTGCGCCAGAAGATCGCGATGTATTCCCGCATCGCCAGCGGCCTGTCCGACCGGGTCGAATCGCGCAAGAACACGGCCGCCGGGGCCGCCACCCAGCTCTTCGCCGCCCAGCGGCAGGAGGCGCAGCTGAAGAAGAAGCTGCGCGAGCTGGAGGCGTCGCCGCACCGCTTCGTCCGCCTGCTGGGCCAGGAGCAGATGCCGAACAAGCCGTTCGAGATGCTTGTCATGAACAGCTCCGTCGCCCACCAGGTGAAGCGGGGCGAGCGGCATCCCTTCTACGACAACAGCTGGGCCCGGCCGCAGCCGGTCCATGTCTGGGCCATGGGCCTGGACGAGGCGCGGGAGCTGCTGGAGCGGACCTTTCCCAAGACGGTCGGCTTCAAGGTCGTGCATGCCGGCCCGATGCCGGGCGAGCCCGCGACGCCGTCACCCCCGTCCCTGGCGGCGGAGGCGGCGGAATGAACGGCTTTGCCCTGGCCCTGGGGGCCATGATCGTGCTGATCGCCCTGAAGCCGGCGGTGGTGCGGGCGCGCCAGCACATCATGCAGTCCAAGCGCGGGCTGCTGGAGCTGAAGCGGCGCCGGGTGGCGCTCAGCCAGCAGATCCGGGCACTGGCACGCGAAAGCCTGGGCCAGCGCCTGACCGCGGACGCCGACGACGACGAGTCCTCGGAGATGACCCTGCGCGTCGCCGGCCTGACCCGGCGCGTGCAGGAGCTGGAGCGCGTCGACCGCCGCATCCTGGTGCTGGACGAGCGCCGGGGCCTGTCGGAGACGGGCTGGATCGTGCTGCTGCGGCGCAGCCCGGAGGCGCCGGTCCCGGGCTATGAGCCGCAGCGCGTCACCCAGCTCTGGCACGAGGGGCGCTACGTCTTCTTCTATGCCGGCGACATGGGACGCGCGCGGCGCAAGGCCCTGGTCCGCTTCCCCGAGAGCGCCGGCTACGAGGTGGTGGACGCCTTCCCGCACGAGGGCGACCTGGCGGAGCAGCCGACCTTCGGCGCCAAGAAGGAAAGCGCCTGAGGGATCAGGCGGGGACCGGTGCCGCTGCGCGCGCCGGCGCCCGGCGGCAGGCGACCAGGATAGCGTCCACGCGCCGCCCGTCGTCCGCCAGCGGCAGCAGCAGCGCCTCGTACGCCGCCATGCGCCCGCCGTCCGGGACCGCCGCGGCCAGGGACAGCGGCCGCTCCTCCAGCAGGGCGCCGGTCAGCGCCTCCACGAACAGCCGGAAATACG
>DASPKT010000206.1:0-3675 GCA_035627915.1 Azospirillaceae bacterium | reverse complement strand
GTCCGCAACGTGCTGGTCGAGGACAACGTCATCAAGAACGTGGGTGGCTACAACACCGGCCACGGCGCGGTGATGGTCTACGCCGGCACCTCGCGCCTGATCGAGGACGTGGAGATCCGCGGCAACGAGATCGTGGACGCGGTGAAGGACGGCATCTTCCTGCGCGGCGACCGGATCGACGACATCCGCATCGAGGGCAACCTGATCGAGAGCCCCGGCGCCAAGACCATCATGATCTCGGGCAACAGCACCGACATCGTGCAGGTCGGCAACGTCACCACCCGCGCCGGCTGGGACCCGGTGCAGACCCCGGGCCCGACGCCGACCCCGACCCCCACGCCGACGCCCACGCCGACGCCGACGCCGACGCCCACCCCGACGCCGCTCGACCTGCCGGTCACGATCACGGTGCGGGCCAACGCCGACGTCTACAACGGCGCCCCGACGTTCAACCTGCTGCTGGACGGCGAGCAGGTCGGCGACACCGCCAGCGTCTCGGTGGTGGAGGGCACCGGCTGGCAGGACATCACCTTCAGCACGCGGCTGGGCGCCCTGCCCAAGGTGCTGGGGCTGGAGTTCCTGAACAACCTCTACGACGGCGCCGGCAAGGACCGGAACATCCACGTCGACAAGATCTTCGTGAACGGCAAGCTGCTGCCCGGCAGTGACGTGGACCTGTGGACCAACGGCGTGACCAGGATCGACGTGTCCGACGACGCCGCCCTGTTCAAGAGCGCCGTGACCGCCCCGCCGCCCGCGCCGGCACCCACTCCGGTGCCCACGCCGACCCCGACGCCCACTCCCACCCCGACGCCGACCCCGGCCACGGTCGAGGTGAAGGTCTACGCCGCCGGCACCGGCTACAACGGCGACCCGAAGTTCAAGCTGCTGGTCGACGGCAAGCAGTTCGGGACCGAGCAGACGGTCACCATGGACAACGGCAAGGGCTGGCAGGAGTTCACCTTCAAGCTGCCCCAGGGCAGCGACCCGGACAAGCTGGGCATCCAGTTCTTCAACGACCTGAAGGGCTCCGGCGGCGACCGCAACCTGTTCATCGACCGCGTGACGGTGGACGGCAAGACCTACGACCCCGGCAGCGGCGCGATGTACGGCAACGGCACGCTGACCATCGACCTCGCCGGCACGCCGGCTCCGGCGCCCGCCCCGGCTCCCACGCCGACGCCGACCCCGGTCCCCGTCACGGTGAAGGTCTTCGCCTCCGGCACCGGCTACAACGGCGACCCGAAGTTCAAGCTGCTGGCCGACGGCAAGCAGGTGGGGGCCGAGCAGACGGTCACCATGGACCGCGGCAAGGGCTGGCAGGAGTTCACCTTCAAGCTGCCCCAGGGCAGCGATCCCGACAAGCTGGGCGTCCAGTTCTTCAACGACCTGAGGGGCCCGGGCGGCGACCGCAACCTGTTCATCGACCACATCGAGGTCAACGGCCACGACATCGAGCCGCGCAACGGCGAGATGTTCGGCAACAGCACGCTGACCTTCGACGTCTCCTCCCTCGACTTCGTCAAGCTGGCCGGGTTGGTGGACCTCGGCTGACCCGACGGGTCTGAGGGCGGGCGGGGCGGCCTGGTGGGGCCGCCCCGCCCATCCCTTTTTCTCCGCGCCCGTGCCGTCGTGCTATGCTGGCCCGCAGGCTGTCAGCGTCGATCAGGGAACGTCCAGGAACCATGAGCAAGGGTGCCATCGTTTTCGCCGAGGACGATCCGTCCAACCGGCAGTTGATCGCGACGCTGCTGTCGGCGGCGGGCTACACGCCCGTGGCCGTCAAGGACGGCATTTCCTGCCTGAACGCGCTGACCCGGGTGACGCCCAAGGCGGTGCTGCTCGACATCAACATGCCGGGGCTGAACGGGCTGGCGACGCTGGAAGCGATCCGGGGCAGCATCCACTGGCAGGAGCTGCCGGTCATCTTCGTCACCGCCCGGCCCGACCAGCAGGTGCTGGAGCACGCCAAGCGCTACGGCGCCGTGCACATCATCGCCAAGCCCTTCCGCCCGGACGAGTTCGTCCAGCGGCTGGAGCGCTGCCTGGTGCTGGCCCGCAGCCAGCCGCGCAAGCCGGTGCCCGAGGGGCCCGCGGTGCCCTGGCGCGACGTGGAATGACCGCCACCACTTTCTAGCGGGGAGTCGCCGGCCGCGACTCCCCCGACATTGCCCGGCCGCTGGCCGAAGGCTTCGTTGGCCGGACCCGTCCCCGACGGGATCATGGCGCATCCTAAAGCTGCGACGGATGCGCCCCGCCATGGTGACCCCGACCGACCCGAACTATCCCGGACAATGGTACCTGCAGCCCGGCACCGGGCTGGACTTCCGGCGGATCTGGGACGACTGGCGCGGCGCCGGCGTCACCATCGGGGTGGTCGACACCGGCTTCAACCACGCCCATGCCGAGTTCGGCACCCGTGTCGACCGCACCCGCGACTACGACGCCGTGCAGAAGGACGCCGACGCGTCGGCCACCGGCGACGACCCGCACGGGACGGAGGTGGCGCTGCTGCTGGCGGCGGGGATGAACAACGGCGGCCGCGTCGGGGCGGCGCCGGAGGCGACCCTGGTGGGGTTCCGCATGGGCTCCGTCTCCACCCGCACCCCGGCGCAGGAGATCGACCTGCTGGGCCGCCAGGCGGCGGTCGACATCTCCCACAACAGCTGGAGCTACAGCGGCCAGCCCTTCCGCGACGACTTCGCGGGCGCCACCTTCGCCGCCGCGGGCGAGGCGATCCGCGACGCCGCCGCCACCGGGCGCGGCGGGCTCGGCACCGTGTTCGTGCGCTCCGCCGGCAACTACCGGGCGCAGGGCGACGACCTCGGTGCCCACAATTACGGCAACAACCGCTTCTCCATCGCGGTCGGCAGCGTGGATTCCGGCGGCACCGTGCAGCCCTTCTCCAACCCCGGCGCGGCGCTGCTGCTGAGCGCGCCGGGCGGGGCCACCTCCTGGTCGGCGCCGCTGGTGTCGGGCACGGTCGCGCTGATGCTGCAGGCGAACCCGGGCCTCGGCTGGCGCGACGTCCAGGACATCCTGGCGCTGACCGCCCGGCCGACAGACATCTGGCGCTCCGGTTGGCTCACCAACGCGGCGGGGGACTGGAACGGCGGCGGGATGCAGTTCAGCCGCGACTACGGCCACGGCATCGTCGATCCCCGCGCCGCGGTGCGGCTGGCCGAGACCTGGACCGCCCGCTCCACCAGCGCCAATGAGCTGGTCCGCTCCGGTTCCGCCGCCCCCGGCCTCGCCATTCCCGACGGCGACGCGGCCGGCGTGGAGAGCACGATCGCCATCGCCGGCGCCATCGTCCTCGACCGGGCGGAGGTGACGCTGGACATCCCGCACGCCCGCGCCGGCGACCTCCAGGTCAGCCTCGTCTCCCCCTCCGGCACCTCGGTCCTGCTGTACGACCGGATCGGCGGCGGCGGGACCGCCGAGCCGCTGCGCTTCACCACCTCCGCCGAGGCGTTCCGGGGCGAGGCGGGCGAGGGCGCGTGGCGCCTCGTCGTCGTGGACGCGGCGGCCGGCGGCACCGGCACGCTGGCGGGCTGGACCCTGAGGCTGACCGGCGACGCGCCGTCCGCCGACAGCAACCATGTCTACACCGACGCCTTCCAGTGGCTGGGCAAGGAGCCGGGCCGGGCGACGCTGGCGGACACTGCCGGGCAC
>DASPKT010000205.1:0-8402 GCA_035627915.1 Azospirillaceae bacterium | reverse complement strand
CGGGCTGGGCTTCGACGGGGTGGCGGTGGCGCTGGCGCCGGGCGACGCCGTCGTGCTGGCCCTGCCGCCCCAGGCGGTGGAGGAGCTGCTGCCCGGCACCGGCGCGCCGACGGAGGCGCGGGCCATCCTGAACGCGCATTTCCGGCTGCCGGCCGCGCCGCAGGGCGGGGAGCGCATCCTGGGCCTGGTCGGCGGCACCGCGGAGTGGCTGTTCCGCCGCGGCGACACCGTCTCCGTCACCGTCAGCGCCGCCGACGCGCTGTGCGGCCGGCCGGCGGAGGTGCTGGCGCCGCTGCTCTGGCGGGACGCGGCGCGGGCGCTGGGCCTGCCCGCCGACCCGCTGCCGCCCTGGCGCGTGCTGAAGGAGAAGCGCGCCACCCCGGCGCAGACGCCCGACGCCGTCGCGCGGCGGCCGGGCACCCGGACGGGCCTCGCCAACCTCGCCCTGGCGGGCGACTGGACGGACACCGGCCTGCCCGCGACGATCGAGGGCGCGATCCTCTCCGGCCACCGCGCCGCGAGGTTCTTCAAGGACTTGGGCTAAGGGGTTAGCCCCGTCGGCGGGGTTCACGCGGGCGCCCGAAGGTCCTACCAAGGGCGGGACCCGTTGCAACCCTTCCAGAGACGAGGACGACCATGGCCTTCGAACTCCCCCCGCTGCCCTACGCGCGCGAGGCGCTGCAGCCCTACATGTCGGCCGAGACGCTGGAGTACCACCACTCCAAGCACCACCAGGCCTACGTGACCAAGCTGAACGAGCTGGTCGCCGGCACCGACCTGGAGGGCAAGGACCTGGAGACGGTCGTGAAGGCCTCCTTCGGCAAGCCCGACAAGCAGGCGGTCTTCAACAATGCCGGCCAGCACTGGAACCACCTCCTGTTCTGGCAGTGGATGAAGCCGCAGGGGGGTGGCAGCATCCCGGGCGAGCTGGAGCGGCGGCTGGTGTCGGACTTCGGCAGCGTGGACGCCTTCAAGAAGGCCTTCTCCGACGCCGGCGTGGCGCAGTTCGGCAGCGGCTGGGCTTGGCTGGTGGAGGACACCGACGGCAAGCTGAAGGTCACCAAGACGCCGAACGCGGAGAACCCGCTGGCGCACGGCCAGAAGGCCCTGCTCGGCTGCGACGTGTGGGAGCACTCCTACTACATCGACTACCGCAACCGCCGGGCCGACTACCTGAAGGCCTTCCTGGACAACCTGGTGAACTGGGAATTCGTCGCCCAGCGCATGGGCGGCTGAACGGAGGGGGCCGGCGGCGTGCCGGCCCTTTTCCTTTGGGGCGGGTGCGGCGGGTTGGTCGTCGATTCAGGGCCCGACCGCGTTCGCGGTGATGGGCGGGGCACTGTCGCCCACCGCCTCCACCCCTCCGGCGTCACCCCCGCGGAGGCGGGGGGCCAGTCATTCAGCCTGCGATCCGGTGTGGAGAGGGACACCAACGTCCCCGTGGGCGCCCTTCCGCCCGGCGACATAGCGCGCTGAATGCCTGGATGGCCGCCTCCGCGGGCATGACGGCAGAGGGGTGTGGGAGAGCAGCCGCAAGCGCCTCAGACCGGCAGCAGTGCCGCGGCCACGCGCCGTTCCTCGGCCAGCAGCACGTTGTAGGTCCGGCAGGCCGCGCCCGTGTCCATCACGTCCGCGCGGATGCCGGCGTCGCGCAGGGCGCGCTTCAGCGAGGAATGCATGAGCTGCATCTTCGCCCCGCTGCCGATCAGCAGGATCTCCACCGACGCCGCGGCGACCTCGGCGAAGTCCTCCAGCTTCAGGTTGGGGAAGTCGGTGACCGCCCAGGCCGCGACGCGGTCGGGGAAGACGATGACCGGGTGCGTGTACACGGTGTTGGCGACCCGGAACAGGCCGGGGCCGTAGGTGTCGATCACCTGGCGGTCCGCCGGGATCATCGGTGTCACGTCCATGGCTCGCCCTCCGGCCTGCTCCAGGCCCCGGATATGGTGGTGCGGCGGCGTCCGGGCCAGCCGCCGGGAAGGGATATCCCCCCCCGGCGGCCGGCCCGTCGCCCCAGCGGGTCGGCCTCAGCGCGTGGCGGGCGCCGCGGCCGTCCCCTCGCCCTCGGCCGCCGGCCCCTCCTCGCCCGTGGTCGAGCGCCGCAGCCGGTGCTCGCCCAGGTACAGCAGGATGGGGGCGGCGATGAAGATGGAGGAGGACGTCGCCAGCACCACGCCGAACAGCAGCACCCAGGCGAACTCCCGCAGCGCCTCCGCGGCGAACAGCGCCAGCGGCAGGGTGGCCAGGAAGATCGCCATGGACGTGCTGACTGTGCGGCTCAGCGTCTCGTTGATGCTGCGGTCGATCAGCTCGCGCAGCGGCATCTTCTTGTAGAGCCTGAGGTTCTCGCGGACGCGGTCGTACACGACGACCTTGTCGTTGATCGAGTAGCCCATGATGGTCAGGATCGCCGCGATGGAGGTCAGGTTGAACTGCATCCCCGTGATGGCGAAGAACCCGATCGTCTTGGTCACGTCCAGCAGCATGGTCACGACCGCGCCGACGCCGAACTGCCACTCGAAGCGGAAGGTGATGTAGGCCAGCATCGCCACCGACGCCAGTGCCAGCGCCAGCATGCCGTCCTGGAACAGCTCGCCGCTGACCGAGGCTCCGACCGACTCCACCCGGCGGATGGTGGTGCCGGGGAAGGTCTCCTGCAGGGTCGCCTGGACCTGCTTCACCACCTGCTGGTTGGCGGCGTCGCCGCCGGCCTGGTTCTCCAGGCGGATGATGACGTCGGTGGGCGGCCCGAACTGCTGGAGCGCCACGGGACCCACGTCCAGCCCCTCCAGCGTGCTGCGCAGCTTCGCGAAGTCGGCGGGCTGCTCGGTCCGGATCTCCACCACCACGCCGCCGGCGAAGTCGATGCCGTAGTTCAGGCCCGGCTTGAAGAACAGGAACACCGACGCCGCGCTCAGCAGGACGGAGAGCGCGATGCCGACGTGGCGGCCCTTCATGAACTGGATCTTCGGGTTCTCCGGCGCCAGGCGCAGGAAGCCGACGTTCAGCGTCTTCGGACGGGTGCGCTTGAACCACCAGGCGGTCAGCCAGCGCGCCACGACGGTAGCGGTGAACATCGAGGTGATGATGCCGAGGCTGATGGTCACCGCGAAGCCGCGCACCGTGCCGGTGCCGACGGCATAGAGGATGATCATCTTGATCAGCGTCGTCAGGTTGGCGTCGATGATGGTGTTGTTGGCGCGGGAGAAGCCGGCCTCAAGCGCCGACAGGACCGTGCGGCCCTTCTTCGCCTCCTCGCGGATGCGCTCGTTGATGAGGATGTTGGCGTCGACCGACATGCCCAGCGTCAGCAGGATGCCGGCGATGCCCGGCAGCGTCAGCGTCGCCTCCAGCAGCGACAGGCACGCCACCGTCAGGAACAGGTTGAAGATGAGCGCGATGTTGGCGAACACGCCGAACAGCCCGTAGGTCACCACCATGTAGGCGACGACCAGCACGACGCCGACGATGACGGCGATCAGGCCGGCGCGGATGCTGTCCGCCCCCAGCTCAGGCCCGACCGACCGTTCCTCCAGGATGGTCAGCGGCGCCGGCAGGGCGCCGGCGCGCAGCAGCACCGCCAGGTCGTTGGCCGACTGGGCGTTGAAGCTGCCGCTGATCTGGCCGCGCCCGCCGGTGATCGGCTCGTTGATGCGCGGCGCGCTGATGACCTTGTTGTCCAGCACGATGGCGAAGGGCTTGCCGACGTTGTTCTTGGTCACCTCGCCGAAGCGGCGGGCGCCGACGCTGTCGAACTCGAAGTTCACCACCCACTGGCCCGTCTGCGGGTTGGTGGAGGGAGAGGCGTTGGTCAGCGTGGCGCCGTCCACCTCGATGCGCTTGCGCACGAGCATGCGGCCCGGCTGCGCCCGGTCCGTGGACTCCAGCCACTCCGTGCCCGGGGGGGCGGCGGAGCCCGGCGGCAGCGTGTCGTCCGCCAGCAGGCGGAAGGTCATCTTCGCGGTCTGGCCCAGCAGGCGCTTGATGCGGTCGGGGTCGGAGACGCCCGGCAGCTGCACCAGCACCCGGTTGGTGCCCTGGCGCGCGATGACCGGCTCGTTCACGCCGGTCTCGTCGATGCGGCGGCGGATGATCTCGATGGACTGCTCCACCGCGCGCTGCGACTTCTCCACCAGCGCGGCCTGGGAGAGGGCGAGGCGGAAGCGGCCGTCCTCCTGCGCCACGTCGAACTCGCGGCGGCCCTGGACGTCGGCCCCGGTGATGAGGTCCTTCAGCGCCTCGCGCGCGGCCGGGGCCTGGGTGGCGTCGACCAGCGAGAAGGACACCGCGCGCTCGCGCACGGCCAGGTCCACGTAGCGGATGCCGGCCTCGCGCAGCTGGCGGCGGATGGTGTCCACCACCGCCTCCAGCCGCTCCGCCTCCACGGCGGCCACGTCCACCTCCATCAGGAGGTAGGAGCCGCCCTGCAGGTCGAGGCCGAGGTTGATGTGGCGCTGGGGCACCCAGGAGGGCAGCCCGCTGGTGTTCACCAGGCTTGGGATGGAGAACAGCACGCCGAGAAGGCATACCGTCCAGATGGCGATGGTCTTCGCCCGTGAGAAATTGAGCATGTGCGTTCAGCCCCGTGGTCGGGCCTGGGCCGCGGCGGGCGCGGCGCGACAGGAAATGGGATGCGGCCGGCGGGCGGGGCCGCCGGCGGTTGCGTCGGGAATGCCGGTCAGGCCGCGGCGGGCGGGTCGCGGGCGGCCGCCGTATGGGGGCCCGCCTCCTCGACGCCGGCGTCGGGCGCCGGCAGCGGCGGGGCCGCGCGGAACCCCTCCTGGGCGAGGGCGAGCCTCGCGGGGACGAAGGGGGCGGGATCGGCGCCGGCGGCGACGCCGTCCATCGGCCGGAAGCGGCTGCCCCCGACGCGGGGATCGCCCCAGCGGTCGACGGGGCCGCGGTCGGCGCGCTTCGATTCCAGGACCGCGGCGCCGTCCAGGCCGGCGGGGGCGCCGACCGGCGCCGGGCCCGCGGTCAGCCACAGGGCCAGCAGGAACGACAGCAGCAGGGCCGTCAGGCCGGCGGTCCGGCCCTCCCCCACCTTGCCTGCCGCTCCGGCCTGCCGCACCACGGGGACTCCTGTCGCGAAAGGGACGAGCCTACCACCCGCGCACCGGACGTCCCAGGGACAAGTCCGGCGCGGGCGGCGGCTCCGAAGGGTCACTTCTTCGCGGCGGCGGCGCCGGCGTCGTCGGCCTTGGCCGGCTCGGTCTTGGCGAGCACGGTGGAGACGGTGCCGCGCAGCACGCGCACGCGCACGCCCTCGGCGATCTCCACGGTCAGCTCGTCGTCGGTGCCGACCTTCACCACGGTGCCGATGATGCCGCCGCCGGTGACGACCTTGTCGCCGCGGCGCAGCGCCTCGAGCATGGCCTTGTGCTCCTTCAGCTTCTTCTGCTGGGGGCGGATCAGCATGAAGTAGAAGACCACGAAGATCAGCACCAGCGGCAGGATCGACATCAGCGTGTCGGCGCCGGTGGCGCCGGCGGGGCCTGCGGTCTGGGCCATGGCCGTGGAGATGAACATCCGTAAAACTCCTGTGAGGGCAAGTGTGACAAGGGTCGGGCGCGGTCCCGCGGGACTATACCGTCAAGGCGTCCGGTTGCAATCGAAACCGGCCCGCCGCTAGGCTCCCCGGGCGCCCCCGATATGGGCCCGACACCCCCTTCCGGCAACCGCGGACCCCGGCCATGACCACGCCCGACCTGCTGCCCGTCCTGACCCGCATCGCCGACGCGCTGGAGCGCCTGGCCCCGCCGCCCCCGCGCGCCGTCGCGGCCGAGGGCGCCGACGCCTTCGTCTGGCACGCCGAGACGGGCAGCCTGTCGCCGGTCCGCACCGTCTCGCGGGTGGACATCGCCCTGCTGCGGGGGGTGGAGCGGCAGCGCGACATCCTGCTGGACAATACGCGCCGCTTCGCCGACGGGCTGCCCGCCAACAACGCCCTGCTGTGGGGCGCGCGCGGCATGGGCAAGAGCTCGCTGGTGAAGGCGGTGCACGCGGCGGTCAACCTGGGCCGGGCGGAGCCGGTGGCGCTGGTGGAGATCCACCGGGAGGACATCCCGTCCCTGCCCCGGCTGCTGGCGGCGCTGCGCGACTCGGCCCGGCGCTTCGTGCTGTTCTGCGACGACCTTTCCTTCGGCACCGACGACGCGCACTACAAGTCGCTGAAGGCGGTACTGGAGGGCGGCGTCGAGGGGCGGCCGGCCAACGTGGTGTTCTACGCCACCTCCAACCGCCGGCACCTGATGCCGCGCGACATGATCGAGAACGAGCGCTCCACCGCGATCAACCCGTCGGAGGCGGTGGAGGAGAAGGTCAGCCTGTCCGACCGCTTCGGCCTCTGGCTGGGCTTCCACAACTGCGACCAGCAGACCTTCTTCGCCATGGTGGAGGGCTACGCCGCGGCCTACGGGCTGGATGTGGAGCCGGAGCGGCTCAGGGCGGAGGCGGTGGAGTGGTCGGTCACCCGCGGCAGCCGCTCCGGCCGCGTCGCCTGGCAGTACATCCAGGACTTGGCGGGCCGGCTCGGCAGGACGATTCCCTGAGGCTCAGCGCCGCTCCAGCTGCTCGATAGGGTCGACCGCGCGGTTGCCCTGGCGGATCTCGAAATGCAGCTGGGGGCCGCGGACGTTGCCCGTCGCCCCGACGGTGCCGATGCGCTGCCCGCGGGAGACGCGGGCGCCCCGCTCCACCAGCATCTGGTCGAGATGCGCGTAGGCGGTCACCCAGCCGTCGGCGTGGCGCACCAGCAGCAGGTTGCCGAACCCGCGTAGCTCATTCCCGGCATAGGCGACGATGCCGTCGTCGGCGGCCGTGACCGGCGTCCCCTTGGGGGCGCCGATGTTGATGCCGTCATTGTGGGTCCCGCCCGGCTTCGGCCCGAAGGCCGACAGGATGCCGCCCGAGAGCGGCCAAGCGAAGCGGCTGGAGGTCCGCGGCGGCGGTTTGGCCTCGACCGGCGGCGGCGCCGGGGCGGCCGGCGGCGGCAGGGCGGCCACCTGGGTCTGCGGCGGTGCGGCGGGCGTCGTCTGGGGCGGCGCCGCCTGGGAAGGCGCGGGCGCCGCGGCGGGAGCGGACCCGGGCGGCGGCAGCTCCGCCGCGTCGATCCCCTTCTTCACGGGCGACACCGCGGCGCTGGCCGGCGGGGCCGGGCGCGCCCCAGCGGCGGGCTGCTGCGAGGGCTGTGCGGCGGGCTCCTGCGGCGGCAGCTCCACCGTCTCGATGCTCCGGCGCGGGGCGGCCGCGGGCGGCGGGGCCGCGGTCCCGGCCGGCGGCAGGGCCGCGACCTGGGGGCGCTGCGCGGGGGCCGCGGCGGGGCGTTGGGGCGGCGGCGCTGCCTGGGGCGGTGCGGCGGCGACCTGGGTGGGCGGGGCCCCGCCCTGGCGGGCGGAGGGCAGGCGCAGCACCTGGCCCACCTGGATCGTGTAGGGCGCCGGGATGGCGTTGAGGCGCACCAGCTCGCTGCTGTCCAGGTTGAACTGGCGGGAGATGCCGTAGACCGTGTCGCCGGCCCTGACCGTGTATTCCCGCGGCAGCGGCAGGGTCAGGCGCTGGCCCGCCTGCAGCGCGTAGGGCGGCGCCAGCCGGTTCGCCTCGATAAGGTCGCGCACCGGCACCTTGTAGCGCTTGGCGACGTCGTAGACGGTCTCGCCGCGCGACACGAAGATGCTGTTGGCCGGCGCCGGCGGCGGGGCCGCCGGCCGGGGCGGCGGCGTCATGTCGGCGCAGGCGGCGAGCGCCAGCAGCGCCAGGACGGGAAGGCGCCTGCCCATGTTCACGCCGGCTCCGTCCGCAGGCCGGGCTCCGCCGACGGCACGGGCTCGGGCACCGCCTCCGGCAGTTCCGGCAGCAGCGGGACGAAGCGCACGGGCCACAGATCCTCGCGCACGATCCCCGTCTCGGTGCGGCGGATCCTCACCACCCGCTGGTCGCGCCGGTCGGCGCCCAGCGGGATCACCATGATGCCGCCGGGGGCCAGCTGGTCCAGCAGCTCCTTCGGCGGCTCCGCCCCGCCGCCGGCAGTGACCAGGATGCGCTCGAACGGGGCCGCCTCGGGCCAGCCGCGGGTGCCGTCGCCGTAGCGGGTGGTGACGTTGTGCAGGCGCAGCTGCTCGAACCGGCGGATCGCGTCGGCCAGCAGCGGCCGGTGACGCTCGATCGTGTAGACGCGGCGCACGATCTTCGCCAGCACCGCCGCCTGGTAGCCGGAGCCGGTGCCGATCTCCAGCACCTTGTGGGTCTTCTCGACCTGCAGCGCCTCGGTCATCAGCGCGACAATCTGCGGCTGGCTGATGGTCTGGCCCTGCGCGATCGGCAGCGCCTGGTCCTCGTAGGCCTGGTCGTGGAAATTCGGCAGCACGAACTTCTCGCGCGGGATGCGCTCGAGTGCCGCCAGC
>DASPKT010000204.1:0-25881 GCA_035627915.1 Azospirillaceae bacterium | reverse complement strand
AGGCCGTGGCCGAGGCCTGGCGGAACATCACGGCTACCGGCGGCCTGCCGCTGGCGATCACCGACAACATGAATTTCGGCAATCCCGAGAAGCCGGAGATCATGGGGCAATTCGCCGGCGCCGTGCGCGGCATGGCGGCGGCCTGCACCGCGCTCGACTTCCCGGTCGTGAGCGGGAACGTCTCGCTCTACAACGAGACCGAGGGCCGGGCGATCCTGCCCACCCCCGCCATCGGCGGCGTCGGCCTGCTGAAGGACGCCACCCTGGCGGTCGGCAGCGGCTTCAAGGCCGAGGGCGACGCCATCCTGCTGGTCGGCGAGACCGCGGGCGCCATCGGCCAGTCGCTCTACCTGCGCGAGATCCTGGGCCGCGAGGAGGGCGCGCCGCCGCCGGTCGACCTTCAGGCCAAGCGCCGCAATGGCGACTTCGTGCGCAGCCTCATCCAGGATCGGCTGGCGACCGCCTGCCACGACCTGTCGGACGGCGGCCTCGCCGTCGCGCTGGCGGAGATGGCGATGCGCGGCGGCCGCGGGGCCGACGTGTCCGCCCTCTCCGGGGCCGACGTCGGCCTGCTGTTCGGCGAGGACCAGGCGCGCTACCTCCTCACCCTGCCGGAGGGCCGGGTGGCCGAGGCGGAGGCCCGGGCGCGGGCGGCCGGCGTGCCGCTCTCGCGCATCGGCACCGTCGGCGGCGACGCCTTGACGGGGCTGCCCGGCGGGGCGATACCGGTTGCCGAGATGAAGCGCGTCAACGAGGCTTGGCTGCCCGCCTACATGGCCGGCGAGGCCTGAGACGGAAGGGACGACACAGCGATGGCAATGGAAGCGGCCGAGATCGAGCGCATGATCCGCGAGGGCATCCCCGACGCGGAGGTGCGGATCGACGACCTGCGCGGCGACGGGGACCACTACTCCGCCACCGTCATCTCCCCCGCCTTCAAGGGCAAGAGCCGCGTGCAGCAGCACCAGATGGTGTACGCGGCACTGCAGGGTAAGATGGGCGGGCAGCTGCACGCGCTGATGCTGAACACGTCGGCGCCGAAGGACTGAGGGGCGGTGGCGACTCCGCGCCCCCTGGAAAGGGACCGCGCGGCGGACCATCTGAACGATAGTTTCACGGCAACCGACCACCCCCCGGGCCGGAGCCGTATCCAGAGGACCAGGACATGGACAAGACCGTCGAAGAGCGTATCCGGCGCGACATCACCGAGAACGACGTCGTTCTCTTCATGAAGGGCACGCCGGTGTTCCCGCAGTGCGGCTTCTCCGCCGCCGTCGTGCAGGTGCTGAGCCTGCTCGGCGTGAAGTTCAAGGGCATCGACATCCTGGTCGACCCGGCGCTGCGCCAGGGGATCAAGGAGTTCACCAACTGGCCGACCATCCCGCAGCTCTACGTGAAGGGCGAGTTCGTGGGCGGCTGCGACATCGTGCGCGAGATGTACGAGTCGGGCGAGCTGGTCGAGCTGTTCCAGTCGAAGGGCGTCCCGGTCCAGCAGGCCGCCTGACCGGGCATCGTCGCCGACGTTTGGCGCCACCGACCTTTGGCAAGGGCCGCCCGCCGGAAGGGGGCGGCCCTTCCGATTCTTTCGGCTGGCAGGGGCGCCCCTCCCCCGCTGGCGGGTTGAAGCCGGCGCGATTTCCCGCTACGTCACTTTCTCCAGACAGAGCCCGAAGCCGCGAGGAGCATCTCCCGTGATCGACCAGCCGACCCGTTTCGACCCCCGCCTCGACCCCCGCCTCGACGACGAGGACGACGACCAGCCGGAGACGAAGCCGATGGACCCGGCCAAGACCCTGCCGGGCCCGTTCGCCGCCGTGCAGCAGAGCCTGTTCAAGGCGCGCACCGTCCTCATCTTCGGCCAGATCAACCAGAAGGTGGCGCAGGACGCCGTCGGCCAGCTCCTCGCCTTCGCGGCGGAGGGCGACGACCCGATCCGCCTGTTCATCAACTCCCCCGGCGGGCACGTGGAGAGCGGCGACAGCATCCACGACATGATCCGCTTCATCCGGCCGAAGGTGCAGGTCATCGGCACCGGCTGGGTGGCCAGCGCCGGCGCGCACATCTTCCTGGGCGCCGCCCGCGAGGACCGCTACTGCCTGCCCAACACCCGCTTCCTGATCCACCAGCCGATGGGCGGCTCCCAGGGCCAGGCGACCGACATCGCCATCGAGGCCAAGGAGATCGTGAAGATGCGCAAGCGCATCAACTCGATCATCGCCCGCGAGACCGGCCAGCCGATCGAGAAGGTCGAGCAGGACACCGACCGCAACTACTGGATGTCGGCGGAGGAGGCCCGGGACTACGGCCTCGTCACCCACATCGTCGAGGACATCGACCGGCTGAAGTAACGGGGACGCCCCCTCCGGGGCGAGCCCACCACCCCATCCCGTCATTCCGGCGCAAGCCGGAATCCAGGGGCGGCCCGCCGTGGCGCCTGTGAACCTGGACCCCGGCTTGCGCCGGGGTGACGGATGCGGGAGGACTGGCCGTCCGCGTCCCTCCCGCTTGCAACCGGCTCCATGAGGCCGCCCCATGGCCATCACCCTGCTCAGCCTCAACACCGGCGCCGTCGGCAGGCTCGGCCTGGAGAAGGGGCAGACCGGCATCGCCAAGCGGCCCGCCCACGGCCCGCTGGAGTTGACCCGCACCGGGCTGGAGGGCGATGCCAGCGACTACCGCCCGCGCGACCTGGGCGACACCGCGCTGCACGCCTTCGCCATCGAGAACTACCGCCGCTTCCAGGAGCTGGCCGGCCGCCCCTTCGACGTGCCGACCTTCGGCGAGAACCTGACGCTGGAGGGCTACACGGACGAGGACGCCCGCATCGGCGACGTGCTGCGCGTCGGCACCGCCCGCGTGCGGGTCACCCAGCCCGTGGTGCGCTGCCGCTGGCCCGGGCGCCTGTCGGGCGAGCCGCGGCTCGCCAAATGGGCGATGGCGGAGGCCCGGACCGGCTTCTTCCTGGAGGTGCTGGAGCCCGGCACCGTCGCCCCCGGCGCGCCCGTGTCCCTGGTGGAGCGCGGCGACGCCGCCTGGACGGTGGCCCGCCTCACCCGGCTGCTGATGGACCGGCGCCGCGCCGCGCCGGACGTCGCCGCGGCGCTGGCCCTGCCCCTGCTGGCGGAGCGCTGGAAGGGGGAACTGCGGGAGGAAGTGGCACCGGCCTGACGAGCCCCGGACGGCCACGGGCGGGCATGTCCCTGCCCGATCCCATCATTTGCGCGGGGCGTGGAAGGAGCGGAACAGGTATCCTGCTTCCCCATTCGCCTTTTGGGATGCATGACCCCGCCATGACCAGCGCCGCCGCCCTCCGCTTCTACGAGACCGACCTGTTCATCCCCGCCTACAAGTCCGTGGTCCGGGGCGACTGGTCGCTGCGCGTGGCCGAGCTGGCGAGCGCGGTCGGCTATTGGTCGGATAGCTGCCTGGTGCGCGACATGGCGGGGCTGTTGCGGCGGGAGGCGGACGGACGGGTCAGCACCTGGATGACCATGACCCCGATGGAGATCGAGAGCCAGGAGATCGGCTGCCGCCTCGCCCGCGGCGACACCGTCGTGATGGGCATGGGCATGGGCTGGTGCGCCGCCAACGCGGCCCTGCGGCCCGAGGTGACCGGGGTCACCGTGGTCGAGCGCGATCCCCTGGTCATCGAGATGAACGAGGTCTGCGCCGTCTTCGACCAGCTTCCCGAGGCGGCGCGGTCGAAGATCCGGGTCGTGCAGGCGGACGCGCTGGAGTACCGCCACCCCTCCCCCGCCGACACGCTGCTGGCCGACATCTGGCTGCCGCTGAACGGCGACGACCGGGTGGAGCAGGTCCGCACCATGCGGGCCAACACGCGCGCGGCGCGCGTCTACTACTGGGGCCAGGAGATGACCATCGCCCGGCGCGCCCGCGACACCGGCCGCCCGCTGGACGACGCCACCGTCGCCGCCGTCGCGGCCGGGCTGGACCTCGGCCTGCTGGGGCCGGAATGGCCCGGCTACGCGGCGCTGACCGCCCGCGCCGCCGCCCGCTGGCTGCGGGACTGAGCGGCGCGCAAGGGCAGCCGGCGTCAGGCCGGCTGCTGCTGGGTGATGCAGTGGATGCCGCCGCCGCCGCGCACGATGTCCAGCGCCGGGATCTGCACCACCTCCCGGTCGGGATAGAGGCGGCGGAACAGGCGGTAGGCCTCGTCGTCCCTCGGGTCCTCGAACCCCGGCAGGATCACCGCCCCGTTCGCCAGGTAGAAGTTGGTGTAGGACAGGGTCAGGCGGACGCCGTTCTGCTCCTGCCGGGCCGGCGTGCGCAGGGTCACGATCTCCAGCTCCCGGCCGGCGGCGTCGCGGGCGGCGGCGAGGCGCTCCAGATTGTCCTGGAAGACCGCAAAGTTGGGATCGGCGGTGTCGTCGGTCGTCATCGCCAGCACGACGCCCGGCTTCACGAAGCAGGCGATCTCGTCGATGTGGCCGTCGGTCTCGTCCTGCTCGTAGCCGCGGCCGAGCCAGATGAACTGGCGGACGCCCAGGAAGTCACGCAGGTGCCCCTCGATCTCCGCCCTGGACAGGTGGGGATTGCGGTTGGGGTTCAGCAGGCACTCCTCCGTGGTCAGCAGCGTGCCCTCCCCGTCCACGTGGAAGGAGCCGCCCTCCATGACCAGCGGCGCCTCGTACCGGCGCACCCCCAGCTTCTCCAGCACCAGCCGCGCGGCGTCGGAGTCTGGCGCGAAGTCCTCGTAGTTGCGGCCCCAGGCGTTGAAGCGCCAGTGAACGGCTGCCTGGTCGCCGGCGTCGTTGACCAGGAAGGTCGGCCCGTTGTCGCGGAACCAGCTGTCGGAGATCGGCGCCGGCATCACCTCCACCCCCTTGCCGCAGGCGAGCGACGCCGCCGCCACCTCGGACTCCGGGCAGAGCATGGTCACCGGCTCGTACTGGGCGATGGCGCCGGCGACCTCGGCATAGGCGCGGCGGGCAGCGCTCAGCCCGTTCAGGAAGGTCTCCTCGCGGCAGGGCCAGGCCATCCAGCACCGGGCATGGCGGGTCCACTCGGCCGGCATGCGGAATCCGTCGGCGGCGGGGGAGCCGGGGGTGAAGTCGGTCATGGGGGCCCTCGGAAGCGGTTCCGGTCGGTCGTCACAGGCCGCGACACTAGCGCCCGGCCCGCGGGCTGACAACAGAAGGCGCCCCCGAAAAGCGAAACGCCCCGGAGGGAAATCTCCGGGGCGCTTCCAAGTACACCCAGCCGGCCCGCGGGAATGGCAACCGGCCAATCAGATGAAGGGTGACTGCGAAACGAATAAAGCCGGCTGTCCTTAATCGCGGCGCGCGGCCTTGGGGCTGTTGGTGACGGGGGCCAGGGGCAGGAAATTCCCCAGGCGCAGCATCGGAAGCATCAGGAAGTACCGCAAGACACGGCCTCTTCGGTTGTTGACGATGCCGGGAATATAGGCGCCCGGCCCGATTCCGGCCATGCGGCCCCGCGCCGGCCCCGACATGCGGGCCGGACATGGCTCGGGCGGGAACAGTCTTCGGCCGGTGCGGTGGGCGGCGGGGGTGTGGTGCGGGCTTCGACAGGCTCAGGATGAGGCTTCGACAGGCTCAGGTTGAGGGACGTTGAGATGGTCCCGGGGATAGGCACCGGCGGTCCACGGTAAGGTGCCACGTAGCCCCTACCCCACCGTCATGCCCGCGGAGGCGGGCATCCAGGCATTCAGCTTGCTGCGGTGCGGGGCGAAGGGTGCAGGCGTCGCCGTCAGCGCCCCTACCCAGGCTGGATTGCGGGCTGAATGCCTGGACCCCCACCTCCGCGGGGGTGACGGGAAAGCGTACCTACCGTAGGACGCTCACCATCTCGAGCCTGTCAAGGCCTCATCCTGAGCTTGTCGAAGCCTCATCCTGAGCTTGTCGAAGGACACACGACCTGACAGCCGCACCAAGGCTCCCGCCCAGCCTCACGGCCCCTGCTGGGCCATCTGCTCGTCCCGGCGGCGGTCGCGCTCCTGCTTGGCGATCAGGATGCTGGCGATGACGATGCCGATGCTGACGATGCCGACGACAATGGTCGCCAGCGCGTTGATCTGCGGGTTCACGCCGAGGCGGACGGAGGAGAAGACCTCGATCGGCAGGGTGGTGGAGCCGGGGCCGGAGACGAAGCTGGTGATGACCAAATCGTCCAGCGACAGGGTGAAGGCCAGCAGCCAGCCCGACACGATGGCCGGCGCGATGATGGGCAGGGTGATGACGAAGAAGACCTTGGCCGGCCGCGCCCCGAGGTCCATCGCCGCCTCCTCCAGCGAGGCGTCCAGGCTGACCAGCCGCGACTGGATGACGACCGCCACGAAGGCCATGGTGAAGGTGATGTGGGCCAGGATGATGGTGGTCACCCCGCGCCCCGCCGGCCAGCCGATCACCTGCTCCAGGCTGACGAACAGCAGCAGCATGGACAGGCCGAGGATGACCTCCGGCATGACCAGCGGCGCCGACACCATGCCGCTGAACAGGGCGCGGCCCTTGAAGGCGCCGAAGCGGGCCAGCATCATCCCCGCCATGGTGCCCAGCACGACGGCGCCGTTCGCGGTCAGGAAGGCGATCTTGAGGGACAGCCAAGCCGCGTTCAGGAGCTGCTGGTTGCCCATCAGTTCGCCGTACCACTTCACGGAAAAGCCGGTCCACACGGTGACCAGCCGGTTCTCGTTGAAGGACAGGACGATCAGCAGCGCGATGGGGATGTAGAGGAACAGCAGCCCGGCGACGAGCGCGCCCTTCAGGAAGCCCGACTTCGGCATCGCCTCACGCCCCCTGCTGCTGTTTGCCCTGGACGTGCTGGAACACCATGATCGGCACCACCAGGAACGCCAGCAGCGCGATGGCGACCACGGATGCGGCCGGCCAGTCGCGGTTGTTGAAGAACATCACCCACAGCTCCCGCCCGATCATCAGCGTGTCCGACCCGCCCAGCAGCGACGGGATCACGAACTCGCCCACGGCCGGGATGAACACCAGCAGCGAGCCGGCGACGATGCCGGGCACCGACAGCGGCAGGGTGACGGTGAGGAACGCTTTCAGCGGCCGCGCGCCCAAATCCGCCGCCGCCTCCAGCAGCGACAGGTCCATCTTCTCCAGCGTGGAGTAGAGCGGCAGCACCATGAAGGGCAGGTAGGAATAGGTGATGCCGATATAGACGGCGAGGTCGGTGTAGAGCAGCGTCAACGGCTCGTCGATGATCCCCAGCGACATCAGCAGGTTGTTGAGGATGCCGTTGTCCTTGAGGATGCCGATCCAGGCATAGACCCGGATCAGGAACGAGGTCCAGAACGGCAGGATGATCAGCATCAGCAGCGGCCCGCGCCACTTCTGGTCGGCCCGGGCGATGGCGTAGGCCATGGGGTAGCCGACCAGCAGGCAGCAGATCGTGGAGACGAAGGCGATCTTCAGGGAATTCAGGTAGGCCAGCAGGTAGAGGTTGTCGCTCAGCACGAACTGGATGGCGGACGTGCTGACGTTCAGGCGCAGCCCCTCCTCCGTCCGCTCGAACAAGGGCGTGTAGGGGGGGATGGCGATCACCGATTCCGCCACGCTGATCTTCACCACGATCAGGAACGGGATCAGGAAGAAGACCAGCAGCCACAGATACGGCACGGCGATGACCAGGCGGCGCCCGGTCAGGCCGAAGCGCGCCAGCGCGGCGCCGATCCCGGCACCGCGGCCGGGCCCCGGCCCCGCCTCCACGATGTCCCTGCCGACCAGCGGCGCCCCGGCGGTCTCCGGCATCGACGCCCCTCCCCTCAATCCGTCAGCACGACGCCCGCGAAGGGGCGCCAGGTCAGGTACACGCGGTCCTCCCAGGTGATGGGAAGCTCGGTCCGGCGGGTCACGTTCGGCGCGGTGACGCGCACGCGCCGGCCGCTGTCGAGGTCGATCACGTAGATCGACATGTCGCCGAGGTAGGCGATCTCGCGCACGATGCCCTGGGCGGCGTTGCGCGAGAGGTCGGCGGGCGGCTCCTTGGAGACGGAGATCTTCTCCGGCCGCACCGCGACCCAGCAGGGCGTGCCCTCCGGCAGGTGGGCGGCGTGGGAGACGTAGAGGTCGCAGCCCGCCTCCTCCGACCGGATCAGGGAATGATCGGGCTCGGACTCCACGATGCGGCCGGCGAACATGTTGACCGAGCCGATGAATTCCGCGGTGAAGCGGCTGTTCGGGTACTCGTAGATCTCGGTCGGGGTGCCGGTCTGGGCGATCCGGCCCTTGTTCATGACGGCGATGCGCGACGACATGGTCATCGCCTCCTCCTGGTCGTGGGTGACGACCACGAAGGTGATGCCGACCTTCTCCTGGATGTTGACCAGCTCGAACTGGGTCTGCTCGCGCAGCTTCTTGTCGAGCGCCCCCAGGGGCTCGTCCAGCAGCAGCAGCTTCGGCCGCTTCACCAGCGAGCGGGCCAGGGCCACGCGCTGGCGCTGGCCCCCGGACAGCTGGTGCGGCTTGCGCTTGGCGAACTGGCCGAGCTGGACCAGCTCCAGTATCTCCTGCACCCGGTCCCGTATCTCCGCCTTCGGCACGCGGTCCTGGTGCAGGCCGAAGGCGACGTTGCCCTCCACCGTCATGTGGGGGAACAGCGCGTAGCTCTGGAACATCATGTTGACGGGCCGCTCGTAGGGCGGGATGCCCGACATGTCGACGCCGTCGATGAAGATCTTCCCCTCCGTCGGCGTCTCGAACCCCGCCAGCATGCGCAGCAGCGTCGTCTTGCCGGACCCGGAGCCGCCCAGCAGCGAGAAGAACTCCCGCCGGTAGATGGACAGGCTGACGTCGTCGACGGCGGTGAAGTCGCCGAATCGCTTGGTCACCCGCTCGATGCGGACATAGGGAACGGCGTCGGGGTCGTTCCAGGGCTCGAAGCGGTTCGGCAGGGTACGCGGGGTGGTCTGCGACATGTTGGGCCCTGGGCCAGTGCGGACGGCGTCATAGGAGCGGTCTGCGGCAAAAGAAACGCCCCGGCAATCGTCTTGCCAGGGCGTTCCCTTCCTGTCCACCGCTTCGCGCGGCGGGCCGCCAAGTGGCCGTGGTTGGTGGCCGTGGTCGGCGGCCGCGGTCAGCGGCCGGTCTTGATCTTGGTCCAGGTCCGGTTGCGGGCCTGGTCGCCGCGCTGGCTGATCTGCTTCACCGTGAACAGCTTCTCGGCCAGCTCCTTCGGCGGGTAGATCTCCGGGTTCGTCTTGATCTCCTCGTTGACGAACTCCAGCGAGCCCGGGACCGCGTTGGCGTAGCTGACGAAGTTGGTGATGCCGGCCATCACCTTCGGCTCAAGGATGTAGTTGATGTAGGCGTGCGCGGCCTCCACGTTCGGCGCGCCGGCCGGGATGGCCATGACGTCGAACCAGAGCTGCGCGCCCTCCTTCGGCACCGAGTACTCGATCTTCGTGCCCTCGGCCGCCTTGGCCTGGGCCTGGAAGACGTCGCCGGAGTAGCCGATGGCGACGCAGGCGTCGCCGCCCGCCAACGGGTCGATGACGGAGGGGACGAAGGTCTTCACGTGCGGCCGGATCGCCAGCAGCGCCGCCTCGACCTTCTTCAGGTCCTCGGCGTTCTCCGAGTTCACGTTCAGGCCGAGGTAGTGGAACATCGACGGCAGGATGTCCGTCGGGCTGTCCAGCATGACGATGCCGCAGGAGGCCAGCTTCGCCGCGTTGGCGGGGTCGAAGACCTGCTTCCAGCTGTCGATCTTGTCGGTGCCCAGCGCCGCCTTGACCTTGTCGGCGTTGTAGCCGATGCCGACGGTGCCCCACTGGTAGATGGCGCCGTGGGCGTTACCCGGGTCGCTCTCCGCCACCCGCGCCATCAGCTGCGGGTCCAGGTTCTTGAGGTTCGGGATCTTGCTCTTGTCGAGCTTCTGGACGGCCTTGGCCTGGATCAGCTTGCGCAGCGTCGGCTCGGCCGTCGGCACCACGACGTCGTAGCCGGAGTTGCCGGTCAGCAGCTTGGCCTCCAGCGTCTCCAGGTCGGTGTAGACGTCGTACTTGGGCGCGATGCCGGTCGCCTTCTGGAAGTCCTGGAGCGTGGTCTCGCCGATGTAGTCGGTCCAGTTGTAGATGTTGACCGTCTTCGTCTGGGCGAAGGCCGGCACCGCGAGCGCCACGGCCGCAGCGGTGGCGAGCAGGCCGAGGGCGATCTTCTTCTTCATCAGCGACCTCTTTTCCGGATGGGAACGTTGTCCCGGGTCTCCCTGGGAGCCGGGGTCATCCCCGGTCCGCGCGGGCGCCATTGCACCCGTGAGGGCCGGGAATGTCAACGGTTACAGGACCAAAGGATTACGGCGGGATGATGGGCAGTCCGCGGCATTCGCCGGGCGGGTCCCGGAAACGGAACGGCCCGGCCGGGGGAGCCTCCCCGGCCGGGCCGCGGCCGCCGTCACAAGGGCGTGGGACGGCTCAGAGCCGCCCCAGCTCCTTCGCCGTCTGGTCGAAGGACTTCTTCGCCAGCCGCACCATCTCGTCGATCTCGTCGCGGGTGATGGTCAGCGGGGGCGAGTAGACGATGCCGTCGCGCACCGCCCGCATGATGACGCCGTTGCGGAAGCAGTGGTTGCGGCAGATGAGGCCCACCTTGCCGTCGCCGTCGAAGACCTTGCGGGTCTTCTTGTCCTCGACGATCTCGATGGCGCCGATCAGCCCCTCGCCGCGGATCTCGCCGACGATGGGGTGGTCGCCCAGCTCCTCGCGCAGCCGCTTCAGCAGGTAGGGGCCGGTGTCGGTGCGGGTGCGCTCCACCAGGTTCTCGCGCTCGATCAGCTCGATGTTGGCGAGCGCCACGGCGCAGGCGGTCGGGTGGCCGGAGTAGGTGAAGCCGTGGTAGAACTCGCCGCCTTCCTCGATCAGCGTCTCCGCCACCCGGTCGCCGACCATGACGGCCGACAGCGGCAGGTAGCCGGACGTGATGCCCTTGGCGAGCGTCATGAAGTCGGCCTTGATCTGGAAGCGGTCGGCGCCGAACCAGTGGCCGGTGCGTCCGAAGCCGCAGATGACCTCGTCCGCGATCAGCAGCACGTCGTGCTCGCGGCAGATGCGCTGGATCTCGGGCCAGTAGCTCTCCGGCGGGATGATGACGCCGCCGGCGCCCTGGATCGGCTCGGCGATGAAGGCGGCGACGTTGTCGGCGCCCAGTTCCAGGATCTTCTCCTCCACCGCCTTGGCGGCGTGGCGGCCGAAGGCCTCGGGCTCCATGTCGCCGCCGTAGCCGAACCAGTAGGGCGGCATGACGTGGTGGAAGCCGGGGAACGGCAGGTCGCCCTGCCCGTGCATCGCCGTCATCCCGCCGGCCGAGGTCGCGGCCATGGTGGTGCCGTGGTAGCCGTACTTGCGGCCGATGAAGGCCTTCTTGGTCCGCTTGCCCTTCAGGTTCCAGTAGTGGCGCACCATGCGGATGATGGTGTCGTTCGCCTCGGAGCCGGAGTTGGCGAAGAAGACCTTGTTGAAGCCGTCCGGCGTGATCTCCGCCAGCTTCGCCGACAGCGCCGCGGCCGGGCCGGTCGTCGTCTTGAAGAAGCAGTTGTAGAAGGCCAGCTCCATCGTCTGGCGGTAGGCGGCCTCGGCCAGCTCCTTGCGGCCGTAGCCGACGTTCACGCACCAGAGGCCGGCCATGCCGTCCAGGATGCGGTTGCCGTCCGAATCCCAGAGCCACACCCCCTCGCCCTTCACGATCAGGCGGGAGCCGCCCTCCTGGGAGAGCTCCTTGAAGTCGGTGAAGGGATGCAGGTGGTGACGGTCGTCGAGGGTCTTCAGGTCGGCGGCGTTCAGCGAGGGCATGTGCGTCATGGCGTCTCTCGTCCGGTATGATGTCGTGCGGAAGGATGGATGGGCCCGTGCGGGCGCGCGCTCAGACCGGCGGGTTGAAGCCGATGCGGGCGCACAGCAGCAGCAGGTCGTCCTTGCGCGTGCGGGCGAGATGGGTCATGGGGCGGTCCCCGGCGGTTTCCCTGCGGTCGCGCCTTGGCCGGCGCTTGGTGGTTTCCCGACGATAGCGCGGAGCACCGGCCGGCGGGACCGGATTTTGCGCATGGCCGGGCGTCGCTGTCTATACAGGATGGCGATGTGGGCCGGGCGGGCCGTCAGTCCTCGTCCACCAGGCCGTGGCGGTTCTGCGGAATGAATTCCTCGTCCATGACCTGATCGAGCGTCCAGGGGCAAACCGCCGGGTCGCCCCCGAAAGCCTTGCCCATGGATTTCCGGACGATCCTGACGGCGTTCCGGTACAGGACGGCCACGTTGATCCTGGCGCGCAGCCCGGGACTCCGCATGAGCTTGCGCTCGGCGTTCACCCGGAATGCCGTCGTCTCGCCAAGCCAGTGCCGACGCGGCTCCCGGTCGGGCGACCATTCCAGCTTCAGCAGGTGGACCACGGCCTGCGTCAGGTTGCCCTCGATGACGTCGAGTTCGTTGTTGCCCAAGTCCGCCACCTCCTCGGCCAGGTTCTCCAGGTCGAGGGGCACGTTGGAGCGCTCCTCGCGCAGGCGGCGCAGCAGGCGCGACTGCTCCTCCGCCCAGGCGGCGTAGTCGCGGTCGTAGAGGGAACGTCCGTCCATGGGGGCACCGGCCGTCTTGGGGGCACTGGTCGCTAGGCTACCACAGGATGCGCCTGCCCTCACCTCCCCGGGAGCATACCCCCGCGCACCGCCGGGGGAACCCGCCGCGGGGCGGCGATGCCCCGCGGCGGCCCCTTTCCGTCACGCGTCCGGCCTCAGACGTTCAGCAGCAGGTTCTCCCGCTCCCAGCTGGAGATCACGCGCTGGTAGGCCTCGTACTCGGCCTGCTTGACGTGGCTGATGGCGGAGATGAACCGCTCCCCGAACACCTCGCGTAGCGGCTTGCAGGCGTTGAACTTCGCCAGCGCGTCCGCCTGGTGTCGCGGCAGGGAGAAGGCCAGCCGGTGGGCGCTGCCCTTGACCGGGTCCGACGGTTCCAGCTCCTGCACGATGCCGAGATAGCCGCAGGCGAGGCTGGCGGCGATGGCGAGGTAGGGGTTGGCGTCGGCGCCGGCCACCCGGTTCTCCACCCGCCGGGCCTCGGGCGGGCTGACCGGCACGCGGAAGCCGGTCGTCCGGTTGTCCCGGCCCCAGTGCACGTTGATCGGCGCGTCGGAGCCCTGCACCAGCCGGCGGTAGCTGTTCACGTTCGGCGCCAGCAGCGGCATCGCGTAGGGCAGGTACTTCTGCAGCCCGGCGATGAAGCTCATGAACATCGGCGTGTCGCGGCCGTCGGCGTAGGAGAACAGGTTCTCGCCCGTGTTCTTGTCCACCACGCTCTGGTGGACGTGCATGGCGCTGCCCGGCTCGTTCTGCATGGGCTTGGCCATGAAGGTCGCATAGACCTGGTGGCGGATCGCCGCCTCGCGCACCGTGCGCTTGAACAGGAACACCTGGTCCGCCAGGCTCAGCGCGTCGCCGTGGTTGAAGTTGATCTCGATCTGCGCGGCACCGGCCTCGTGGCTCATGGTGTCGACGTCGATCTCCTGCTTCTCGCAGAAGTCGTAGACGTCCTCGAAGATCGGGTCGAACTCGTTGACGGCGTCGATGCCGTAGGCCTGCCGCCCGCTCTCCTGCCGGCCGGAGCGGCCGACCGGGGGCACCAGGGGATAGTCCGGGTCCTTGTTGACCTGGACCAGGAAGAACTCCAGCTCCGGCGCCACGATCGGCTTCCAGCCGCGGGCGTCGTAGAGTTCCAGCACCCGCTTCAGCAGCCAGCGGGGCGAGATGTCGACGCCGTTGCCGTCGGCGTAGACGCAGTCGCAGATGACCTGGGCGGTCGGCTCGGCGTACCAGGGGACCGAGCGGATCGTCTCCGGGTCGGGCAGCATGTAGACGTCCCAGTTCTCGGGGCTGGTGACGTCCTCGTCGTCGGGATACTCGCCCGTGACGGTCTGCACGAAGATCGATTCGGGCAGCCGGAGGCCGCGGTCGCGCAGGATGCGCAGGAACTTCTCGGCGGGAAGGATCTTGCCCCGGGCGATGCCGGAGAGGTCGGGCACCAGGCACTCGACCTCGGTGATCTGTCTGGACCTGATGAACTCTTCCAATTGGTTCATGATCGTCTTGACCGTGGGCAGCGGCTCAGCGCCCCCGCGGGCCCTCCGTGCTGTTACCGGTGCCTCCAGTATAGGCCCGGCCCCCCACGGGCTGCCAAGGGGCCTTGGAAGGACGATGCGGAGCCCGGAAGTGGCATGCGCGAACGCCGCTTGACAGCCGGGCGCCCGCCTGACGACATGGAACCTGTCTAGACAAGTCGGTACCCCCGCCATGAGCACCCTCCCCGAGATCGAGGCGTTCCGCGCCCGCCATCCCGATGTCACCGCCGTCGACGTGCTGCTGCCGGACCTGTGCGGCATGTTCCGCGGCAAGCGCGTGCTGATGGACGAGCTGGAGAAGGTGTTCAAGGACGGCGTCGCCTTCCCCGGCTGCACCTTCGCGGTGGACATCACCGGGGAGACGATCGAGGCCACCGGCATGAGCATCGAGCGGGGCGTGCCCGACCAGATCTGCCTGCCGGTGCCGGGCACGCTGGCCCCGGTGCCCTGGGCGGCGCGGCCGCTGGGCCAGCTGCTGCTGTCCATGCGCGGGCCGGACGGGGAGCCCTGGCCCTACGCGCCGCGCGCGCTGGTGGAGTCGCTGTCGGCGGAGCTGGCGCGCCGCGGCCTCACCCCCGTGATGGCGGTGGAGCTGGAGTTCTACCTGATCGACCGGGAGCGCCAGCCCGACGCGCCGCCGTTGCCGCCGCTGTCCAAGGTCAGCGGCCTGCGCCAGACCCGCACCCAGGTCTACGGCCTGTCGGAGCTGCAGGACTTCGAGGCGGTCATGGACGACATCACCGCGCACGCCCGCGCCCAGGGCATCCCCGCCGGCACCGCCATCGCCGAGTACGGCCCGGGCCAGTACGAGATCACCCTCGCCCACGTCGCCGGCGCCCTGAAGGCGGCCGACGACGCGGTGCTGTTCAAGCGCGTGGTGAAGGGCGTCGCCCAGCGCCACGGCTACGAGGCCACCTTCATGGCCAAGCCCTACGCCGACCAGGCCTCCAGCGGCATGCACGTGCACATGAGCGTGGTGGACAAGGACGGGCGCAACATCTTCGCGTCCGAGGACCCGGCCGGCAGCGAGCAGCTGCGCCACTGCATCGGCGGGCTGGCGGAGACGATGCCGGCGGCGATGGCGCTGGCGGCGCCCGGCGCCAACTCCTACCGCCGCTTCCAGGCCGGCTCCTACGCGCCGACCGCCATCGCCTGGGGGGTCAACAACCGCACCGCCCCGCTGCGCATCCCGTCCGGCGGGCCGGAGAGCCGCCGGGTCGAGTACCGCATCGCCGGCGCCGACGCGAACCCCTACCTGGTCGTCGCGGGCCTGCTGGCCGGCCTGCTGCACGGGCTGGACAACAAGGTCGACCCCGGCCCGGCGACGGAGGGCAACGCCTACACCGCCGACGTGCCGCGCCTCGCCACCACCTGGGACGCGGCGCTGGAGAATTTCGGGAAGTCGGCCGTGTTCCGGCGCTGGTTCGGCGACGCCTTCGTCGACACCTACCGCATCACCAAGGAGGCCGAGCGCGACAAGTTCGCCGCCATGGTGACCCCGCTGGAGTGGGAGTGGTACCTTAGGACGGCGTGAAGCCGGGGCGCCGACGACGGCGCCCCGAAGGGATCGGGGAGGTCGGATGAGGATGCCGTCCCGCGCCGCCGCGGCCACCCTGGCGCTGCTCCTGCCGGTTCCCGCCGCCCTGGCGGCCGACCGGTGCGTGCTGTCAGGCCACGACCTCTGGCCGCCCTTCAGCCATGCGACCCCGGACGGCGGCATCTCCGGCGCCTCGGTGGAGATCGTCCGCCGCGCCATGGAGGAGGCCGGGCTGGAGGTCGACGCCGTCTATGGCGGCCCCTGGAAGCGCGTCCTGGCCGGGCTGGAGGCGGGCGGCGTGGATGCCGTCGCCGCCGTCTTCTCCAACCCGGAGCGGGCGGCGCGCTACCGGCTGAGCGTGCCCTACCACACCCTCGACATCGTCGCCTTCGTGCCGGCGGGCAGCCCCTTCTCCTTCCGCACCTGGGAGGAGCTGCGGGGCAGGACCGCCATCATCGCCGCCGGCAGCAGCTACGGCGCCGCCTGGGACGGCTTCGCCCGCGACAACCTGCAGGTCATCACCGCGCCCTCGGCGACGGAGGTGGTGCGCATGCTGCTGGGCGGGCGCGGCGACTTCGCCGTCGGCCCGCGCGAGCCGGGCCTGCTGGCGGCGCGGGAAGCCGGGCTGGACGGGCGCCTGCGGGCGCTGGACCCGCCGCTGCTCTCCCTGCCGATCCATGCCGCGCTGAACCGGGACGGGGCCTGCGGCCGGGCCGCCGACAAGGTCGACGACGCGTTGAGCCGCCTGCGCGCCTCCGGCGAGGTCGCCCGCATCGTCGCCCGCCACATGGCGGCGGAAGCCATGCTTCCCAAGCCGTAGCCGTCACGGCGTTTGCGCCTGTTGCCCGCGCCCGAGGGGCTGGGGCATGGTTCGGCCCATGCGTGACGAACCGATGGACAACCCCGCCGTGCGCCGGCACCGGCCGATCGCCCTCCTGCTGGGCCTGGCCGCCTTCCTGGCGCTCACCGCGGCGATGGTGGCGAGCCCCCGGCTGGACCTGGCCGTGTCGGGCTATTTCTGGACCGCCGAGGGCGGCTTCGCCTGGCGCGCCGACCCGGTGGCGGAGTTCCTGCACGATCTGGTGCAGGTCGGCGCCCGGGTCATGGCCGTCGCCTTCGTGCTGGCGGCGCTGTGGACGGCGTTCCGGCGCAGGCCTCTCTGGGGCCGGGACGTGAGGGCCTGGGGCTTCCTGCTGCTGGCCCTGCTGGTCGGCCCGGGGCTGGTCACCAACACGGTGCTGAAGGACAATTGGGGCCGCGCCCGGCCCTGGCAGGTGGAGGAGTTCGGCGGCAAGAACGACTTCTCGCCGCCCCTTGTCATCGCCGACGCCTGCGAGAAGAACTGTTCCTTCGTCTCCGGCGACGCGGCGCTGGCTTTCTACCTGCACAGCTTCGCCTATGTGGCGGCCCGGCGGTCGCGCCAGGTGCTGGCGCTCGGCCTGGCGACGGGCATGGCCGCCGGCCTGCTGCGCATCGGCATGGGGGCGCACTTCTTCAGCGACGTGCTGTTCGCCGGGGTCGTGGTGCTGCTGTCCAGCGCCGCGGTGCATGCCCTGCTGTACGGCCGCGCCCACACGGCCGCGCTCTGGCGCGCCTGGACCGGCGCCGGCGCGGAGGTGCGGCCATGACCGCGCCGCGCCCGCACGTGCGCTCCTGGTACGCCGACACGGCGCACCCCGCCCCCGCCCGGCCGCCGCTGGCCGGCGAGGTCGCCTGCGACGTCTGCATCGTCGGCGCCGGCTACACCGGCCTGGTCACCGCCATCCACCTGGCCGAGCGCGGCTTCAAGGTGGTGGTGCTGGAGGCGGAGCGGGTGGGCTGGGGTGCCTCGGGCCGCAACGGCGGCCAGATCGTCACCGGCTTCAACAAGCCCATGTCCACCATCGAGGGCTGGGTCGGGCGCGAGGACGCCGACCGCCTCTGGGCCCTCAGCGAGGAGGCGAAGGACGTCCTGAAGGGGCTGGTGGAGCGGCACGGGATCGACTGCGACCTGCGCTGGGGCTACCTGATCGCGTCGCTGAAGGAGGCCCAGCAGCGCGACCTCGCGGAGTACGAAGCGGAGTGCCGGAACCGTTTCGGCTACGCAATGGCCCGCATGGTCGGCCGGGACGAGGTGCGGTCCATGGTCGCCACCGACGCCTATGTCGGCGGCTTCTTCGACCAGGGCAGCGGCCAGCTGCACCCGCTGAACTACGCGCTGGGCCTCGCCCGGGCGGCCGAGTCGCTGGGCGTCGCCATCCACGAGGGATCGCGCGCGGTTAGGCTGGACACCGGCGACCGGCCGTGGGTGGAGACCGACGGCGGCGGCCGGGTGCGCTCGCGCTTCCTGGTGCTGGCCGGCAACGCCTACCTGGGCGGGCTGGTGCCGCAGCTGGCCGGCACCATCATGCCGGTCGCGACATACCTGATCGGGACCGAGCCCCTGGGGGAGGAGCGCGCGACCGCCCTCATCCCGTCGGGCGTGGCGGTGGCGGACGCCAACTTCGTGCTGAACTACTACCGCCGGTCCCCGGACCACCGGTTCCTGTTCGGCGGCGGCGTCAGCTATTCCGGGCTCGACCGCCCGGACCTGAAGCGCTCGCTGCGGGCCACCATGGTGCGCTACTTCCCGCAGCTGGCCGACGCCCGCATCGACTATTGCTGGGGCGGGCACGTCGCCATCACCATGAACCGGACCCCGCATCTGGGCCGGATCGGGCCGGCGACCTACTTCTCCCACGGCTACAGCGGCCAAGGCGTCGCCCATACCGCCATCTGCGGCCGGCTGCTGGCGGAGGCGATCTCCGGCCAGGCGGAGCGGTTCGACGTGTTCGCCCGCATCCCGCACGCCCGCTTCCCCGGCGGCCGCGTCCTGCGCACGCCGGCGCTGATGCTGGCGATGCTGTGGTACCGGATGCGCGACCTGCTGTGACTTCCCTTCGCGGCGCCGCCCGGTCTATCCTGGCGCGGTACCCCCTGCAACGAAGCACGTCTGCGGCACACGCACCATGACCGACCTGGACACCCGCCTCCTGACCGTGGAAGAGCGGCTCGACCGCATCGAGACCCGCCTCAACAGCCTGGAGCGCGCCCAGCCCGCGCCCGCCGTAGACGGCATGGAGGACGGCCGGACCCTGCAGTCCCAGGCCGTGACCTGGCTGGAGAACAACCCGGTCATGGGCCTGCTGATCGGCCTGGCGATGGTCGCCCTGATCGCGAAGATCATCGGGTAAATAGTTCGGCGGACGCACGTTTCCGGCGCGTGGCCCGAACGGTCATGCCACCCTGCCGATATGATCTAGGGCGCCCGAGCTACTGCCTAAGCCCTATTTGAACGGGTGCCCGGAGGGGATAGAACCGGCCGGTTCCAGCTTACGGAAACCCGGCTCATCACGAATGGGAAGCCCCGACGCCGCCGATGCGACACCGCCTGCCGAGGAACCCGCGCCCGGACATTCGTCCGGCGGGGAGCCCGGGCTGGAGGAGCGCTGCCGGCTGCTGGAGCAGCAGCTCCGCGAGACCGAGGGGGTGCTGCGCGAACTCCAGCACCGCGCCAAGAACAGTCTCCAGCTGGTGATCAGCCTGCTGCGCCTGCAGCACCACCGCATCGTCGATCCCGAGGCGCGCGCCGCGTACGACCAGACCATGCACCGGGTCGAGGTGCTGGCCGTCCTCTACCGCCAGATGCACGAGGCGCGCTCCGCCGGGACGGTGGAGCTGGCCCGCTACTTCCGCGAGGTGGTGGAGACCGCCATGGCGAACGCCGCCGACGGCCGCACCGACGTGACGGTCGAGGTGGAGGTGGAGCCGCTCAGCACCTCGCTCTACACCGCGATGCCGCTGGGGCTGGTGGTGAACGAGCTGGTCACCAACGGGCTGCGCCACGCCTTCCCCGACAATGCCTGGATGCGGGTGCGGCTCCAGTCCGTCTCGCCGGAGCAGGTGCGCCTGACGGTGGAGGACAACGGCCGCGGCCTGCCCCCCGGCTTCGACCCCGAGCAGGACGCCTCCACCATCCTGGTCGAGGCGCTGGCGACCCAGCTGGGCGCCGACCTGGACGTCAGCGACAGCGGCGGTTCGCGCGTGCAGCTCACCCTGAAGCTGTAGCCGGAACCCACCGCCGGAATGGCGCGTTCCCGCCTGGGGTAGCGGATTCCGAGGGGGCCGCATGCCTTTCGCATAGCAACAAATTCGTGGCGTGCCCCCGCGCGCGGGTGTATTTGAAGGTCCCGGGGGCAAACGGCACGGTTGCGGCCACGCGGGCCGCGCCACGGGCGGATTCGCCAGCGGGAGCCCCATGCACAAGCGCAAATCGATGGCCCCCATTCCCGTGACCGACCGCCGCAGCCTCGCCTATGCCCATGACATCGTCATGGCGGCCGCGTCGTTCGTCATCTCGCTCTACCTCCGGGTCGGGAGCGACTTCATGGACTATGCGGTGCCGCTGGTCCCGGGCATCGCCATCTTCACCCTGATCGCCGCCGTCTCCTACCGGGTGTTCGGCATGAACTCCGGCGTCTGGCGCTACGCGTCCTTGCGCGACCTCACCGCCATCGCGCGGGCGGTCACGGCGACGATGCTGGTGTTCCTGATGCTGATGTTCCTGGTCACGCGGCTGGAGTCGCTGCCGCGCTCGGTGCCGCTCATCAACTGGTTCGTGCTGGTGGTCATGCTGGGCGGGCCCCGGCTGGTCTACCGCATCCTGAAGGACCGGCGCCTCGCCAGCATCCTGGAGACCAACGCCCGCGACCGCATCCCCGTGCTGCTGGCCGGCGCCGGGGACGAGGCGGAGATCTTCATCCGCGCCATGTCGACCGACCGCGAGGCCGCCTACCGCGTCGTCGGCATCCTCGACGACAAGGGCGGGCGCATCGGGCGCGAGATCCACGGCATCAAGGTGCTGGGCCGCACAGCCGACCTCTCCTCCGTGATGGCGGACCTGACGGCCGGCGGCGACCGGCCGCGGCGCCTGATCCTGACCCGCCCGCGCGCCCGCATGGAGGGCGCGCACCTGGGCGAGCTGGTGGAGAAGTGCGAGGCGCTGAACCTGACGCTGGGCCGGCTGCCCGACCTGACCGAGTTCCAGGACGCGGTGGGCGAGGCCGGCGTGACCGTGCGCCCGATCCTGATCGAGGACCTACTGGGCCGGCCGCAGGTGGCGCTGGACAAGCGCGCCATCGGCAGCCTGGTCGCCGGCCGCCGCGTCGTCGTGACGGGGGCCGGCGGCACCATCGGCTCAGAGCTGACGCGCCAGATCGCCGGGCTGAACCCGGCCCGGCTGGTGCTGATCGACAATGGCGAGTTCAACCTCTACTCCATCGAGCTGGAGATGCGGGAAGGCCTGCCGGGCCTCGACTGCCGCGCCGTGCTGTGCGACGTGCGCGACCGCCCCCGCATCATGCAGGTCCTGCGGGAGGAGCAGCCGGAGCTGGTCTTCCACGCCGCCGCGCTGAAGCACGTGCCGATGGTGGAGCTGAACCCGGTCGAGGGCGTGCTGACCAACGTGCTGGGCACCCGCAACGTGGCCGACGCCGCCATCGCCGCCGGTGCCGCCGCCATGGTGCTGATCTCCACCGACAAGGCGGTCAGCCCCACCAACGTGATGGGCGCCACCAAGCGCATCGCCGAGTGCTACTGCCAGGCGCTGGACCTGGTGGCCTCCTCGGGCGTGCGCGGGTTCGAGACGCGGTTCATGACCGTGCGCTTCGGCAACGTGCTGGGCTCCACCGGCTCGGTGGTGCCGCTGTTCACCCGCCAGCTGCGCGCCGGCGGGCCGCTGACCGTCACCCACCCCGACATCTGCCGCTACTTCATGACGGTGCGGGAGGCGGTGGAGCTGGTGCTGCAGGCGTCGGCCTACGGCATGGGGGCGGGACGCCAGCGCGGCCGCATCTTCGTGCTCGACATGGGCCAGCCGGTGCGCATCGTCGACCTCGCCCGCCAGATGATCCGGCTGGCCGGGCTCCGGCCCGACAAGGACATCCGCATCGTCTTCACCGGCCTGCGCCCCGGCGAGAAGCTGTACGAGGAGATGTTCGACGCCGCCGAGCCGCCGGAGCGGACGGAGGCCGAGGGGGTGCTGGTCGCCTCCCCGCGCGCGGTCGACCTCGCCATCCTGCGCCGCTCGCTGGACGAGCTGGAGGCGGCGGCCCACGGGGGCGACGTGCCCCGGGTGCTGGCGCTGCTGCAGCACATCGTCCCGGAATACAGCCCGGCCGAGGGCAAGGACGCGCCGCCGGGCGGCGTCCTGCCCGCGTCGCCCTGACCGCCTCTGGCCGCCTCCCCCTCTCCCTCCCGCCCCGGTCCCTCCCGCATGATCACCCTCTACAGCTTCGGCACGCCGCACGGGCACCGCGCCTCGATCATGCTGGAGGAGCTGGGGCTGCCCTACCGGGTCCATGTGGTGGACTTCACCGGCAGCGAGGTGGAGGACCCGGAGCTGCGCCGCGTCAGCCCCATGGGCAAGTTCCCCGCCATGGTGGACGAGGGCGAGACGCCGCCGCGGCGCGTCTTCGGCTCCGGCGCCATCCTGACCTACCTCGCCGCCAAGTCCAGCCGGCTGATGCCTGCCGACGCGGCCGCCCGGGCGGAGGCGGAGAGCTGGCTGATGCTGTCGCTGACCGACCTGGGGCCGGCGGCGGTGGGGCATTTCCGCTTCACCGTGCTGGCGCCGGAGAAGCTCGACTACCCGGTCCAGCACTACAAGCGGGAGCTGGAGCGCAGCTTCGCCGCCATCGAGGCGCGGCTGGCCGAGGCGGAGTACCTGGCGGGCCCGGACTACAGCATCGCCGACATCGCCACCTTCCCCTTCGTCGACTACGTCTTCCAGTCCGACGGCCTCGGCACCACCCATCCCAACATCGCCCGCTGGCACGCCGCCCTCTCCGCCCGCCCCGCCGTCCAGCGCGGCATGACCGTCCCGCCGCCGGCGATGTGACAGGTTTCCCAGCCGCTTCTCACATCACGGGTGATGTGAGATCATGGCTGCATGACGGTGCGTTTCGTCCTGGACACGGATACGGTGGTCGCCGCGATGCGCAGCCCTTCCGGCGCATCGGCGGAGCTCCTGCGGCGCGCCCGGAAGGCGGAGGTGACGCTGCTCGCCTCCGCCCCCCTGATGCTGGAGTACGAGGCGGTCTGCAGCCGGCCGGAGCACATCGCCGCCTCGGGCCTCGACCCGGCGGAGGTCCAGGTCTACCTCGACGCCGTCGCCGCGCTGGTCGAACCGGTTGAGACCTGGTTCCTCTGGCGGCCGCGGCTCCGCGATCCCGGGGACGAGTTGGTGCTGGAGGCGGCGGTGAACGGGCGCGCCGACGCGCTGGTGACCTTCAACGTCCGGCATTTCGCTCCGGCGGCCGGTCTGTTCGGGCTGCCTGTGCTGTTACCCCGTGATGCATTGGCGAGGCTGAGATGAAGACGACGACCTCCACCTACCCGCTGCGCCTTCCCGCCTCGGTCAAGGCGGAAGCCGAGCGCATCGCCGCCGAGGAGGGGACGAGCCTCAACCAGTTCGTCGCGACGGCCGTGGCGGAGAAGGTCGCGGCCCTGCGGACGGCCGACCTGTTCCGCCAGCGCCGCGAGCGCGTGGACTGGGACGCGTTCGACCGGCTGATGGCCCGGCCCGGCGGCCAGCCGCCGCAGCCCGGCGACGAGCTTCCGGACTGAACCGCCTACCGTCCGGAGGACGCCTTCGCCCGCAGCGCCGTCAGGGTCGTGCGGGTGGTGATGACGTCGGGGTCCATGTGCAGCTCGATGACCGCCGGCCGGCCCGACGCGACCGCCTCCTCGAAGGTCGGGGCGAAGTCCTCGGTGCGGACCACCGACGCGCCGAAGGCCCCGTAGGCGCGGGCGAGTGCGGCGAAGTCGGGGTTGGTCAGGTCGGTGGCGCTGACCCGGCCGGGGAAGCGCGTCTCCTGGTGCATGCGGATGGTGCCGTACATGCCGTTGTTGAAGACCAGGATCACCGGCGCCGCACCCGCGTGCACCGCCGTCGCCAGCTCCTGCCCCGTCATCAGGAAGCCGCCGTCGCCGACCAGCCCCAACACCAGCCGGTCGGGGTGCGCGATCTTGGCCGCCACGGCGGAGGGAACCGCGTAGCCCATGGCGCCCGAGGTGGGGCCGAGCTGGCGGCCTGGCCGGCCGTAGCGCAGGAAGCGGTGGCCCCAGCCGCTGAAGTTGCCGGCGTCGTTGGTGACGATGGCGCCGGCCGGCAGCCGGTCGCGCAGCCACAGGAACACGCGCCCGAGGTCGAGCGGCCCGTCATAGGTCCCCGGCACCTGCCAGGCCGCGTAGTCCTGCCGCGCCGCCTCCCGCCACGCCCCCCAGGGGCGGCTCGCCGGCGGGGTCAGCAGGGCGGCGGCGGCGGCGAACGGCCCGGGCGAGGACTGGATGGCGAGGTCGGGCTGGTAGACGCGGCCCAGCTCCTCCGCCGAGGCGTGCACGTGCACCAGGGTCTGGCGCGCCTTGGGCGGCGTGACCAGGGAATAGCCCTGGGTGGTGATCTCCCCCAGCCGGGCGCCGACGACCAGCAGCAGGTCGGCGGCGCGCACCCGCTCCAGCAGGGCCGGGTTGGGCCCGGTGCCGAGGTCGCCGGCGTAGCAGGGGCTGTCGTTGGCGAACACGTCCTGGCGCCGGAAGGAGCAGGCGGCCGGCAGGTCCCAGCCCTCCGCGAAGGCGCGCAGCATGGCGGCAGCACCATCGCTCCAGCCGCTGCCGCCCACGATCATCAGCGGCCGGCGCGCGCCCGCCAGCATCGTCCCCAGCCGGTCCATGTCGGCCAGGCCGGGATGGGCCTCCACCGGCTCCGCGGGGCCGAGGTCGTCCACCACGGCGGCCTCCCGCAGCATGTCCTCCGGGAGGGCCAGCACGACCGGGCCCGGGCGGCCGGAGGTGGCGGTGCGCCAGGCGCGGGCGATGAATTCGGGGATGCGGGCGGCGCTGTCGATCTCGGCCGCCCACTTGGCGACGGGGCCGAACATGCGGCGGTAGTCGATCTCCTGGAAGGCCTCGCGGTCGGACGCCTCGCGCGCCACCTGGCCGACCAGCAGGATCATGGGCGTCGAATCCTGGAACCCGGTATGCAATCCGATGCTGGCATTGGTGGCACCCGGACCGCGCGTGACGAAGGCGATACCAGGCTTGCCGGTGAGCTTGCCGTAGGCCTCCGCCATGTTGGCCGCCCCGCCTTCCTGGCGGCAGATGATGAAGCGCATGGAGTTGCGCTGAGCGTAAAGCGCGTCGAGCGCCGCCAGGTAGCTTTCGCCTGGCACGCCGAAGATCGTGTCGGTGCCGTGGATGCGCAGCTGGTCGATCAGGACCTGAGCGCCGCTGCGGCGTGGATGAGAGTTCGCCATGACTTTCCCTTACTTCGTGGGTGAGAACGAGGTTGGCACCAATATCTTGTTGTTCATGTGCTTCATATATTCTCGGCTCTTCTGCAAATAGGCTTGCCACGCGGGATCGGCAGCCATCGCGGCGCGGCGCCTGGTGCGATCGGCGAGATCTTCGTAGCCCCAGATATGCACGATCTCGTTCACGTTGCCGACCTCTGTGGTGAAGAAGCCGACTAAATTGCCGAGATGCTTCTTCTGCACCGGCAGTCCTTCCTTCTCGTAGAGCGCGAGGAAGTCGCGCAGCCGGCCAGGCTGCAGCTCGTAGGTGCGATGGTCGACGATCATGCAATTCCTCCAATTTCCATGTCGATTGTGTGACCTGCACAAATCGATCTCAACCCTGCTATCTTTGCCGGTCCGCTTGCGGTGGACTTGAGCCGTGATTCAGCGCATAAAGCCTGCATTGCGACACGGCCGACGAGCATCATCATGAGTCTCGGCACAGTCGCGGAGCGCATCGCCGGTCAACGTCTTCTCGTGAGCTTCTTGGTCATCTGTCAAATGTCATCGAAACGCTTGGACCCAGTCGTCCAGCAAGCGCGAGCCGGACTCCGCTCAATCCTTCCTCCAGCCCCGAGCCTTGAATGAGTCGCAAATTGTTTGTGGGCAATCTGCCCTACTCGGTCACGTCTGAGCGTCTGCAAGAAGCCTTCTCTCAGTTCGGCACCGTTACCTCTTCAAAAGTGATCGTGGATCGCGAGACCGGCCGCAGCCGCGGCTTCGCCTTCCTCGAGATGGAAACAGATGATCAGGGCGCCTCGGCCATGCAGGCCATGAACGGCGCGTTGCTCGATGGTCGATCGATCGCCGTGCGCGAAGCCGTTGAACGTCAGCCCGGTGGTGGTGGTGGCGGATTCGGTGGCGGCGGCGGCGGTGG
>DASPKT010000203.1:0-4040 GCA_035627915.1 Azospirillaceae bacterium | reverse complement strand
TCGGCCGAGGCGCTGTCGGCGGTGCGGCCCTTGCGCAGGTCGTTGACGGCCTGGTTCAGCTTCTGGGCGGTGACGCCGGCCTCGGCCAGGGCGCGGGCGGACGGCGTGCCCTGCGCCATGGCGAGCGCCAGCAGCAGGCGCTCGGCGGTGACGAAGCTGTCGCCGGCCTTCTGCGCGATCTGCTCGGCCTGCTCGAACAGGCGGGCCAGCTCGGGGCTGAGATAGACCTGGCCGGCGCCCGATCCCTCGACCTTGGGCAGCTTGTTCAGCTCGCCCTCCACCGCGTTCAGCGCGCGGGCGGGGTCGCCGCCGGCGGCGCGGATGAGGTTGGAGGCGAGCCCTTCCCTGTCGTCCAGCAGGATCTTCAGCAGGTGTTCGGGGGTCAGCTTCTGGTGGCCGCTGCGCAAGGCCAGGGCCTGCGCCGCCTGCACGAAGCCACGGCTGCGCTCTGTGTACTTCTCGAAGTCCATCTACGGTGCTCCCTGATGCCGGCCAGATCGTCCGCGAGGCAGCCCGACCCGGCCTTGATCCACGTCATGTGCGATCCAGGAGGATGCGCCTTGGATATAGGAGGGGCCGGTCCGGGGCACAAGCGGGGTAGGCCGCCTACTCGGGCAGGAAGCGGATCGTCCCGTACCAGGCGGTGGTGCTGCCGCCCGACCCGTCGGTGTCGGTCATGACGGCCACCGATTCGACCTGGTCGAGAGTGAAGCCGAAGGCGGCGCGCAGATCCTCGCGCAGGTCGCGGCGGACGGTAACCCAGCTGCCGGCCCGCTCCTCCCCGCTGGTGGCGGCGACCAGCTTGGCCCCCTCCCAGTAGGGGCTGGTCCAGACGCTGCCCTCCGGCTCGGCACCCGACCAGACGTAGTTCAGCACCACGTCCTCGCGCCGGGCCGGCGCCCCGTCGAAGGTGACGTAGACGCGGGCGGCGAAGTCGTTGCCGGCCGGCGACCGCTCGTCCAGCCCAGCCAGGGGCGCGTCCACCCGCCAGGCGAACTCCAGGATCGGGGTCTGGCGGATGTCGATCGCCACGGCGCGGGTCAGGATGCTGGCGCTGTTGCGGCTGACCGCCTTCAGCACCCGCCCGTTGCCCCAGCTGCGGACCACCGAATAGTCCGTGCGCTCGTTGAAGGTGCGGTGGGACCAGCCGACCAGCTCGCCCTCGAAGGCGACGCTGACGGTGCCGGGCCGCTCCAGGGCGGGCTCGTCGCAGCCGGCGAGCAGCAGCGCCAGCACCGGCGCGCAGACGCGCACCGCCCTCGCCGCACGCCGCATCCGTGAGACACCCCCCGGCAGCAAATCGTTTCCCCCGCACTACCCAGGCGCGGGCACTCTGTGGCAGGGGCGCCGGGCGGGCAATCGAATTGTTGGCATGGGCGGCGCGACTCGCGCGAAAAACGGCGGAAGCCGTGGTAAGCCTGCCACGCCATGATGCGCCGCCTCGTCCCCCCGCTGTTCCGCACCGCCCACCGGCTCCGCCTGTCCTGGCAGCGCCTGCGCCGGCCGGTGACGCTGGGCGTGCGGGTGCTGGTGCGGGACGGCGACGGCCGGGTGCTGCTGGTCCGGCACAGCTACGTGGCCGGCTGGCACCTGCCGGGCGGGGCGGTGGACAGGGGTGAATCGGTGCTCCAGGCCGGCGCCCGCGAACTGCGGGAGGAGGTCGGGCTGGAGGCCCTGCCCCCGCTGCGCCTCCTGTCCCTGCATGCGCGGCTGCGCCCCTGGGCCAGCGACCATGTGGCGCTGGTCCTGGTGGAAAGCTGGCGGGGCGCCGTCCGCGTCGACGGGATGGAGATCGTGGAGGCCGGGTTCTTCGATCCCGCCGCCCTGCCCGCGGACACCACGCCGGCGACGCGGCGGCGCCTGGCGGAGGCCGCGGACGGCTCAGGCCCGGCGGAACACTGGTAGGCGCGTTGAGCCGGTCCGTGCGTTGAGCCGGTAGTTGCGTTGACAAGGCGTACCCGCCGCCCGCATAGATCGGTCATGACGATCCGCATCGCCGCCATCCACCGCTTTCCCGTCAAGGGCCTGTCCGCGCAGGAGCTTCCCGCCGTGGAGTTGGCCCAGGGCCAGGGGCTGCCGCACGACCGGCGCTTCGCCATCTTGCACGGCGCCACCGGCTTCGACCCGGCGGCGCCGTCCTGGAAGCCCAAGACGAACTTCCTGATGCTGATGCGGGACGAGAAGCTGGCGACGCTGGAGACGTCCTTCGACGCCGACAGCTGCCAGCTGACCATCTGCCGGGGCGGCCGGCCGGTGGCGCGCGGGCGCATCGACACGCCCACCGGGCGCATGCTGATCGAGCAGTTCCTGGCCGCCTACATGGCGGGCGCCGCGGCCCCCGGCCCCTACAAGATCGCCGAGGCGCCGGGCCACATGTTCTCCGACATCCAGGAGAAGGCGGTCTCGCTGATCAACCTCGCCAGCGTGAAGGACCTGGAGCGGGTGACCCACGCCCCGGTCGATCCGCGGCGCTTCCGCGGCAACCTGCTGCTGGAGGGGCTGGAGCCCTGGGCGGAGAACGGCTGGGTCGGCCGGCGCATCACCGTCGGCGGGGCGGAGCTGGAGGTCTTCAAGACCATCACCCGCTGCGCCGCCACCGAGGTGGACCCGGTGACGGGCGAGCGCGACATGAACGTGCTGAAGGCCCTGAAGTCGGGCTTCGGCCACGTCGTCTGCGGCGTCTATGCCCGCGTCCTCACGGGCGGCCGCGTGGCCGCCGGGGACGAACTGATCCCGGGCTGAGCCGCTCCGGGCCGCCGGGCCCCTCCGTCGGGAAGGGTCCCGGGACGGCCAGGTCCGATGCCCGGATCCGGCAGGGTTCAGGCGGTCGCCGCCTCGCGGTCCTCGTCGGAGAGCTCGCCCGCGTCGTCCTGGCCGTCGCCGTCGTCGTACTGGCCCTGCGGCTGGCCGTTGCCGTGGCGGTGATCGCCGCCCTGGCGCTGGCGCTCCGCCTCGTTGATCTGGCAGATGATGCGGAAATAGTGCTCGGCGTGCTGGAGGTAGTTCTCCGCCGCGATGCGGTCGCCCGACGCCTGGGCGTCGCGGGCCAGGGCCAGGTACTTCTCGTGGACCTGGAAGGCGCTGCCGCGGATGCGGACGTCCGGGCCGTTGCTGTCGTAGTTCTGGTGCCGCAACGGCACGTTCTGGCGGCGGTTGCCGGCGTTGTTGTTACCGCCGGCGTTATTGTTGTTATTGTTGTTGTTTCCGCCGCGGCCGCGCGAGCGCCGGTTGTTCGGTCCCTGTCTCATATGGCTGAAAGCTTTCGCCCCTCTTCGAGTTCGGCGCATGACCGTCACCGCGGTCCGGTGCTGGTCACCGGCCGGGGGTCCCGCCGCCCTCCCGTCCGGAGAACCGGGAACCGGGGGCGGGACGATCGTTCCATGGTCACGCCGCGGGGTCGTGCGGCGGGGACACGCCCCGCCGGCCGCCGTGCCGCGTGGCCGTGACCCTACCCGCAAGGCGGCGGTTCTCCAACACTTTTTTCTGGCACAACCCGATTACCCCGCCCGTCCGGACGGGCGTCTAGCCGGGGGCGCGGGCCACCACCACCCGGTCGTGCCCGCCGAGGTCGTCCAGCCGCTCGACCGCCATCAGCCCCGTTGCGGCGAACAGCGCCGCCACCGCGGCCCCCTGCCCGGCCCCATGCTCCACCGCCGCCAGCCCGCCCGGGCGCAGCAGCCGCGGCAGCTCCGGCGCCAGCGCCCGGTAGCAGTCCAGCCCGTCCGCCCCACCCGCCAGCGCCAGCAGGGGGTCGTGGCGCGTGACCTCCGGCGCCAGGCCGGGGATGTCGGCGTCGGGGATGTAGGGCGGGTTGGACACCACCACGTCGAAGCCGCCGCCGCCCAGCGCCGTCGCCCAGTCGCCCGCCAGGAAGGCGGCGCGCCCACCGAGGCCCAGCCGGTCGGCGTTACGCCGCGCCGCGGCCGCCGCCGCCGGGCTGAGGTCCACGCCCACGCCCCGGGCCGCCGGCAGCTCCGACAGCAGGGCCAGCAGGATGCAGCCGGACCCGGTGCCGAGGTCCAGCAGGCGCAGCGGCGCCT
>DASPKT010000202.1:0-3242 GCA_035627915.1 Azospirillaceae bacterium | reverse complement strand
GCCGGGCCCGGGGCGCGCGGGGTCGTAGACGGGGCGCTCCATCTTGAACTGGTCGCTGGTGCGGGCGTACCAGCCGCTGCCGTGGGTGCGGCCGATGAGCTTCATGGCCGGCGTGTCGAGATAGAGCTTCTTCTCGTCCAGCACGAACTCGTCCCGGATGTGGGCCACCAGGATCTCGCCCAGCACCACGGTCTGGCGCCCGATGTCGATGGCCGCGACCTTACGGCACTCGAAGCTGACCGGGCTGGTGGCGATGCGCGGCGGCTTCACCGCGACCGACGGCACGACCTCCACCGCGGCATAGTCGATCTCGTCCACCTCCGCCGGCGCATCCACGCTGCACTGGTTCATCGTGGGGGCGTCCGCCTCGCACACCAGGTTCACCACGAACTCGCCCGTGGCGACGATGTTGCTGGCCGTGTCCTTCAGGTTGTTGGTGACCGGGTGCTTCAGCAGGCCCAGCACCAGCAGCGGCGGGTCGTCGCCCACGGCGTTGAAGAAGCTGTAGGGAGCGGCGTTGCGGACGCCGGCCGCGGACAGGGTAGTCACCCAGGCGATCGGCCGCGGCGTGACCGTGGAGTTGATGATCTTGTAGCGCGAGATCAGGGGCAGGCTGCGCATGTCGAACTGCATGGGGCCGCACTTTCCTTCAAGGGGGCGTCACGCCGCCGGTCAGTCCGTCTTCTTCGCCGAGGAGCGCGCCGTGGCGAACGCCTCGCGGGCGCGGCGCAGCTCGTCGCCGTCCTGGAGGTGGGCGCAGTAGACCAGCTCCAGCGCGTGGTTGGAGGCAAGGTCGCCCTCGTCGGCCGCCTGCAGCAGGCGCTTGGTCAGCTCCACCGCGTGGCGGTTGCCCTGCCCGATGGTCCGGGCGTAGGCGAGGGCGGCCTCCACCACCGTGCCGGCCGGCACGGTGCGACTGACCAGGCCCAGCGCCAGCGCCTCCACGGCAGCGACGGAGCGGCCGGAGAGGACCAGGTCGGCCGTGCGGTACCGGCCGATCAGCCGGTTCAGCAGCCAGGTGGCGCCGCCGTCCGGCGTCAGGCCGTAGTTCACGAAGGGCGCGCCGAAGGCCGCCGTCTCCGACGCGAACACCACGTCGCAGGCCAGCACCAGGCTCCAGCCGATGCCGTAGGCGCCGCCCTCGACCGCCGCGATCACGGGGATCGGCAGGCGGCGCAGGCGGCTGATGATGCGCTGGCCCCATTCCAGCCGCGCAGCAGGCCCCAGCGCGCCCTCGCCGCGCGCCGGCGGCACCTTCATGTCGCCGCCGAAGGAGAAGTAGTCGCCGGCGCCGGTCAGCACCAGCGCGCGCGCCGGGGTGCTGCGCTCCAGATGGTCGAGGACGGCGGAGAAGCCCTCCCACATCTCGAAGGAGACGGCGTTGCGCGCCTCCGGCCGGTTCAGCGTCAGCAGCACGACGCCGTCGTGCGGGCTCTCGACCAGCAGGCGCGGGGTGCCGGTCTGCGGCAGGGGAAGCTGGTCGGTCATGTCACTCCGCTCAGGCAGATGGGGCCGCCCCGGAGAGGGGCGCGGCTCAGGCGGAGTGTAGCACGCTCAATCTTACATCATAGGGCAAAATTAAGCGTCGCTTGCCTGCAGCTCCGGCTGGGCGGCGCGTCCCGGCCCGAAGGGCGGCACCGGGATGCCGTCCGCCTGGAACTGCTGGAGCATCGCCTCGATCTCCTTGCGCGCCGTCCCGCGCGTGGCGCCCGCCATCAGGGTCAGGTAGGTCATCACCAGGTTGGGGATGATCATCTCGTCGCTGACGTGGCCGCGGCACCAGTCGTAGATGATCGTGTACTCGAAGCGGACGATGTCGTCGGCCAGCCGCTTGGGCTCTACCCAGGGCTGGAGCTGCCGCTTGGCGTGCAGCGCCTCGATCCATTGCAGGTTGGGCGTGACCGCCATCGAATGCATGGTGCGCCAGATGTCCCCGTCGGCGTCCAGGCTGAAATAGATCGACATGATCGCGCTGATGTAGTTGCGGATCTGCCGGTTGCGCTGGACCACGAAGACCATGCGCTCGATGTTGCGGTGGAGGGTGCCGGGTTCGGTCGTGTAGGGCAGGCGGGAGATGTAGCGGTCGAAATATTCGTGGATCGCCATGGCGATCATGCGCTCCTTGGTCTGGAACGCGTTGTAGAGGGTCCGCTTCGACACGTCGGCGCGCTTGCAGATCTCGTCCATGCTGAAGGCGGCCAGCCCCTTCTCGGCGATCAGCTTGCGCGTCTCGTCCAGGATGCGCCGTCGCCGCTCGTGGATGGCGGGGCTGGAATAGATCAGGGCCTTCTCCGGTTCGATGCGCGACACGCTCGATTCTCCTACCCAGGGAACATCGGTGGGCTTCTCCGCTTGCCATAGTACGGCAACCTTGCACCTCTGTAAAAGTTTGTGTCGCCCCTACCCCGCCATCGCCGGGACGAGGCGCCGCCGGCCCGCGGTGCCTTTTTGCCTTCCCGGGCCAGCGGGCATCCCGGATTCGCGCGGCGGAGGGCGGCGGCAGGGTCGGGGGTTCCGCTCCAAAATAATAACCCATGATGCAAAATTTGGCGTGCAATCCCCCGCACCCTGAACTATGGTGGCCGTAACAAAGGCGATGCCGGCCAGCGGCTTGGCATGAACCGGCCGATGGGGGAAGCGGGCGCGACGCCGCCGCCCTTCCGCATGGCCCGCGCCGATCGACGACCTCATGGGGCGCTAGATGGACGGAACGGACGCAGAGGTGGACTCCGGCTTCCGGGAGGAGGTGGCCCGCTGGTTGGCGGACAATTTCCCGCCCGTCCTGGCCCACCGGAACCCGCAGCCCTACCTCACCAACGGGGCGGTGGCGGACGCGGACCCGGATTTCCGCCTCTGGCTCGGCCGAATCGCCGCCAAGGGATGGGGGGCGCCGACCTGGCCCGTGAAGTACGGCGGCGCCGGCCTCACCCCGCGGCACGAGGCGGTGATCCTGCAGGAGATGGCGCGCATCGGCGCGTTCAACCCCAACCGCAGCTACGGCATGATGATGCTGGGCCCGACGCTGCTGGAGTTCGCGACCGAGGAGCAGAAGCTGCGCTTCCTGCCGCCCATCGCCCGCGGCGAGGTGCGCTGGTGCCAGGGCTTCTCAGAGCCGGGTGCCGGCTCCGACCTGGCGTCGCTCCAGACCCGCTGCACCGACGAGGGGGACCACTGGCTGGTCAACGGCCAGAAGATCTGGACCTCCGGCGCCAACCACGCGCAATGGTGCTTCTGCCTGGTGC
>DASPKT010000201.1:0-7310 GCA_035627915.1 Azospirillaceae bacterium | reverse complement strand
GCTGGAGCCGGGGCGGGTGCTGCCGGCCTATCCGCTGTTCCTGGCCGGGATGCTGCTGGTGCTGGCGGCGGGCGACGCCTTCGTCTTCCTGGCGGGGTGGGAGTTCATGTCGCTCGGCTCCTGGCTGCTGGTGCTGGCGACCCACCGGGAGGCGGAGACGCCGCGGGCAGCGCGGGTCTACCTGGTCATGGCATGCCTCGGCACGCTGGCCCTGATGCTGTGCTTCGGCCTGCTGGCCGGGGCCGGCGGCGACTACCGGTTCGAGGCGATGCGGGCGGCGGAGCGCGGGCCGCTGCTGGCCTCCGCGGCTGTCATGCTTGCCCTGCTGGGGGCGGGGTCGAAGGCCGGGCTGGCGCCGCTGCATGTCTGGCTGCCGCTGGCCCATCCGGCGGCGCCCAGCCACGTCTCCGCCCTGATGAGCGGGGTGATGACCAAGGTCGCCCTCTACGGTCTGGTCCGCGTCGCCTTCGACCTCGCCGGCGCGCCGCAGGGCTGGTGGGGCGGGGTGCTGATGGCCGTGGGGGCGCTGACCGCGGTCGCGGGCGTGCTCTATGCGCTGCTGCAGGAGGACCTGAAGCGGCTGCTGGCCTATTCGACGGTGGAGAATGTCGGCCTGGTCGCCATCGCGCTGGGCTTGGCGCTGGTGTTCCGCGCCGACGGCCGGGAGGGCGTGGCGGCGCTGGCGCTGGCGGCGGGGCTGCTGCACGCGGTCAACCACGGCTTCATCAAGACGCTGCTGTTCCTCGGCGCCGGCGCCGTGCTGGATGCCACGGGGGAGCGGCGGCTGGACCGGCTGGGCGGGCTGATCCGGCGCATGCCCTGCACGGCGCCGCTGTTCCTGCTGGGCTCCGCCGCCATCTGCGCGCTGCCGCCGCTGAACGGCTTCGTGTCGGAATGGCTGGTGTTCCAGGCCGTCCTCAGCGGGCCCCAGCTCTCGTCCTGGGGGATGAGGATCGCCGTCATGGTGGTCGGGGTGGCGCTCGCCTTGTCCGCCGCACTGGCGGCGGCCTGCTTCGTCCGCGCCTTCGGTATCGCCTTCCTGGGGCGGGCGCGCGGCGCCGCGGCGGCGGGGGCCGTGGAGGTGCGGCGGCCCATGGTCGCGGCGATGGCGCTGCCGGCCGCACTCTGCCTGCTGCTGGGCCTGCTGCCGGGCCTGGGCCCGGACCTGGTGGAGCCGGCGGTGCGGCAGGTGCTGGGCACGGCACCCGGCAGCCGCGCCGGCGCCTTCTCCTGGCTGTGGCTGGCGCCGGACGCCGGCGCGGACGGCTTCGGCGGCAATTCCTACGGCGCGCTGTTCCTGGCCGTGACCGCGGTCGGGCTGGGCGTGGCGCTGGCGCGGCTGGTGCGCCGGCACGCGGGCGTCCCGGTGCGCCGTGCCGATCCCTGGGGCTGCGGCTACCCGGACGCAGGCCCCGGCACCCAGTACACCGCCGCCGGCCTGTCCCAGCCGCTGCGCCGCGTCTTCGGCAGCGTCGCCTTCGCGGCGGAGGAACGGGTGGAGATGCCGGAGCCCGGGGAGACGCGCCCGGCGCGCTTCGCCGTGGCGCTGCGCGATCCCGCCTGGGACTTCCTGGCGACGCCCGTGGTGCGCGCGGCCGGCTGGGCGGCGGACCGGCTGAACGGGCTGCACTCCCTCAGCATCCGGCGGCACCTGTCGCTGATGTTCGCGGCGCTGGTCCTGCTGCTGCTGGCGCTGGCGGTGCTGCGATGATCCTCCAGGGGCTGCTCTCCACCCTCTACCAGGTCGCGCAGATGGCGCTGGTCCTGGCGCTGGCGCCGCTGCTGACCGGGCTGGTGCGGGCGGCGAAGGCGCGGCTGGCCGGGCGGCGCGGGCCGCCGCTGCTGCAGCCCTACGCCAACCTCGCCAAGCTGATGCGCAAGGAGCCCGTGGTGGCGCACGAGGCGTCGTGGCTGTTCCGCGCCGCGCCCTACATCGTCTTCGCCACGGTCTGGGTGGCGGCGGGGCTGGTGCCGACCTTCACCACCGCACTCGCCCTGGCGCCGGTGGCCGACCTCATCGTGCTGGTCGCCATGCTGGGGGTGGCGCGCTTCTTCACCGCCCTGGCGGCACTGGACGCCGGCACCCCCTTCGGCGGCATCGGCGCCTCGCGCGAGACCTTCATCGCGGCGCTGGCGGAGCCGGCCATGCTGATGGTCATCTTCACCCTCGCCATCCTGCTGCGCACCACCTCGCTGGCCGGGATCGTCGACGGCATCGTCGGCGGGGAGGGGGTGGGGCTGCGGGTGTCGCTGGCGCTGGGCCTGGTCAGCCTGGTCATGGTCGCCATCGCCGAGACGGGCCGCATCCCCGTGGACAACCCCGCCACGCACCTGGAACTGACCATGGTGCACGAGGCGATGGTGCTGGAATATTCCGGCCGCCACCTCGCGCTGATGGAGGCGGCGGGGATGCTGCGGCTGTTCCTGTTCGTGGCGCTGATCGCCTGCGTCTTCGCCCCCTTCGGCATCGCCCAGCCGGGCGACGGCCCGCTCGCCCTGCTGGCGGGGCTGCTGGGCTTCGCCGCCAAGATGGGGGCGGCGGCGCTGCTGCTGGCGGGGTTCGAGACGTCGGTCGCCAAGATGCGCGTCTTCCGCCTGGGCGAGTTCCTGGGCACCGCCCTGCTGCTGGGCCTGCTGGCGGCGATCTTCCTCTTCGTCTCCACGGGGCTGTGAGCCATGCAGGCGATGGGCGAGATCGGCTACGACACCGCGCACCTGCTGGGGGCGCTGGTGCTGCTGACCAGCTTCGCGCTGCTCTCCCAGCGGCGCCTGTCCGCCCTCATCAGCGCCTTCGCGCTGCAGTCGGCGCTGCTGGCGGCGGCCGCGGCGTGGCAGGGGCTGATCCAGGACAGCCCGCATCTGTTCGTGACCGCCGCCATCGCGCTGCTGCTGAAGGCCGTCGCCATCCCGCTGGCGCTGCGGCGGGTGATGGAGCGGTTCGGCATCCAGCGGGCGGCGGAGCCGGCGCTGGGCGTCGGCCCGACCCTGGTGGCGGGCGTGTCGCTGGTGACCCTGTCGCTGCTGCTGGTCATCCCGACCACGGCGGCGTCGGCGGCGCTGACGCGGGAGGACCTGGCGCTGGCCCTGTCGGTGGTGCTGCTGGGCCTGCTGATGATGATCACCCGGCGCAACGCCATCGGCCAGGTGGTGGGCTTCATGAGCCTGGAGAACGGGCTGATCCTGGCCGCCGTGGGGGTGAAGGGCATGCCGCTGGTGGTGGAGATGTCGGTCGCCTTCGCGGTCATGGTGGCCTTCATCATCTTCGGCATCTTCTTCTTCCAGATCCGCGAGCGCTTCGACAGCCTGGACCTCCGGCGCCTGGACGACGTGCATGCCGAGGAGGAGGGGCCGTGACGCAGGAGCCCACCCTGGGGCCCGCCCTGGCCATCCTGCTGGTCCCGGCGCTGGCGGCGCTGGGGCTGGCGCTGGTGCCGGCGTGGCGGCTGGCGGCACGTCTGAACGTGGTGGCGTCGGGCCTGACGCTGGCGTCGGCCGCTTGGCTGGCCGCGGCCCCGCCGGCGCCGACGCCGCTGCTGCTGGTGGACGACTTCAACCTCTACCTGGTGCTGCTGACCGCCTTCGTCGGCTTCACCACCAGCCTGTTCAGCGCCGGCTACGTCGCGCACGAGCTGGAGGACGGGCGGCTGACGCCGCGCTCGCTGCGCTTCTACCACGCCATGTTCCAGGCCTTCATGCTGGCCATGCTGCTGGCGCTGCTGGCCAACAACCTGGGCCTGCTCTGGGTGGCGGTGGAGGGGGCGACGCTGACGACCGTCCTCATGGTCAGCCTCTACCGCACCGCCGCCGCCATCGAAGCGGCCTGGAAGTACTTCATCCTCTGCGGCGTCGGCATCGCCCTGGCGCTGTTCGGCACGATCCTCATGTACCTGTCGGCGCAGCCGCTGCTGGGCGGCGGGGCGGCGGCCATGACCTGGACCGCCCTGCTGGCGGTGGCGCCGCGCATCGATCCCGGCGTGCTGGACCTGGCCTTCGTCTTCCTGCTGGTGGGCTACGGCACCAAGGTGGGGCTGGCGCCGCTGAACGGCTGGCTGCCGGACGCGCACGCGGAGGGGCCGACGCCCATCTCCGGCGTCCTGTCGGGGCTGCTGCTGAACGTGGCGCTCTACGCCGTGCTGCGCTTCAAGATGCTGATGGGCGCCAACGGGCAGGTGCTGCCGCCCGGCACGCTGATGGCGGCGATGGGGCTGGCGACGCTGCTGCTGGCCGCCTTCATGCTGCACCGGCGGCGCGACATGAAGCGGTTCTTCGCCTACAGCTCCATCGAGCACATGGGGCTGATGGCCTTCGCCTTCGGCATCGGCGGGCCGGTCGCCAACTTCGCCGGCCTGCTGCACATGACCCTGCACAGCCTGACCAAGTCGGCGATCTTCTTCGCCGTCGGCCACGTCGCCCAGGCGGCGGGCACCCAGCGCATGGACCGCGTCACCGGCCTGACCGCCAGCCACCCGGCGCTGGGCTGGGCGCTGGTGGCCGGCGTGGCGGCCATCGCCGGCCTGCCGCCCTTCGGCCTGTTCATGAGCGAGTTCCTGCTGGTCACCTCGGCCTTCGCGACGCACCTGGTGCCGGCGTCCCTGCTGGCGCTGGGGCTGCTGGTGGGCTTCGCGGCCCTGGTCGCCCGCGTCCAGGGCATGGCCTTCGGCCCGCCGATGGAAGGCGTGCGCGAGCTGAGGGCGCCGCTGGCGCCGCTCTACGCGCACCTCGCCCTGGTGCTGGTGGCCGGCGTCTGGCTGCCGCCGCCGCTGGCCGCCTGGTTCCAGTCCGTCGCCGGGATGCTGGGGTGAGGCCGTGAGCGACTTCCTCGACCTCATCGGTTCGCTGGGCGCCGCGGTGGCGGACCACCGGCCCTGGCCGCGGGTGGAGACCACGCGCAAGGGCTGGCTCTCCCTCGCCGACCGGCTGGCATCGGCTCCTTGGGTGCTGCTGGCGGAATGGGCGGAGGCGGGGGCGGTGCATGTCGCCCTGCTGTCCGAGGAGGACGGGGAGGCGGCGGTGGTGACGCTGCCCTGTCCGCAGGGGCGCTTCCCCTCGCTGGCACGGGTGCGGCCGGGGGCAAAAAGGCTGGAGCGGGCGATCCAGGACCTGACCGGCCTGACGGCGGAGGGGCTGGACGACCCGCGCCCCTGGCTCGACCACGACCAATGGCGCCAGCGCCTGCCGCTGTCGGCCTCGCCCGCCATGCCGCTGGGCGGCGCCCAGCCCTACGAGTTCCTGCCTGTCGAGGGGGAGGGGCTGCACCGCATCCCGGTCGGCCCCGTCCATGCCGGCATCATCGAGCCCGGCCATTTCCGCTTCACCGTCCAGGGCGAGACGGTGGTGCGGCTGGAGGAGCGGCTGGGCTACACCCACAAGGGGACCGAGCGGCTGATGCGCGGCCGGCTGGCGGAGGAGGCGGCGCGGCTGGCCGGGCGCCTGTCCGGCGACAGCACGGTGGCCGCCACCTGGGCCTTCTGCCAGGCGGTGGAGAATGCGCTAGGGCTGGAGCTGCCGCCCCGCGCCCTGCTGCTGCGGGCCCTGATGGCGGAGCTGGAGCGCCTCGCCAACCATGTCGGCGACATCGGCGCCATCTGCAACGACGCCGCCTTCGGCCTGATGCAGGCGGAGTGCTCCACCTTGCGCGAGCGCATCGCGCGGGCGGCCGACGCCTGCTTCGGCCACCGGCTGATGATGGACCGCATCGTGCCGGGCGGCGTCGCGGTGGACCTGAAGGAGGAGGGCAAGCGCCTGCTCTCCGACCAGCTGCCCGCCATCGGGCGCGAGGTGTCGGCCCTGGCGGCGGTCTACGACGCCACCGCCACGCTGCAGGACCGGATGGTCGGCACCGGCGTGCTGCGGCCGGAGCTGGCCCGCCGGTTCGGGGCCGGCGGGTTCGTCGGGCGCGCCTCGGGCCGCGCCTTCGACGCGCGGCGCGACCTCGCCTATTCCCCCTACGAGTTCCTGGACCTGGACGTGGCCGTGCTGGAGGCGGGCGACGTCGACGCGCGGGTCCGCGTCCGCATCCGCGAGGTCATGCAGGGCGTGCGGCTGGCCGAGCAGGTGCTGAAGCGCCTCGACCCCGGCCCGGCCAGGGCGCTGCTGCCGCCGGTGGAGCGGACGCTGGAGGGGGTGGCCGTCGTCGAGGGGTTCCGCGGCGACTATTTCGCCTGGGTGCGGCTGGGCGAGGGCGGGCGCGTCGACCGCTGCCACCTGCGCGACCCCTCCTGGTTCCAGTGGCCGCTGCTGGAGGCGGTGATCGAGGGCAACATCGTCGCGGACTTCCCGCTGTGCAACAAGTCCTTCAACTGCTCCTACTCGGGGCACGATCTGTGAGGCGCCGGCCATGCTGAGGATCGTCGCGCGCAACCTGTTCCGCGGGCCGAAGACGGAGGCGGCGCCCGTGCCGCCGGCCGAGGGGGTGGAGGCGCTGGCGGCGCGGCTGGACGCGGCGGCGCGCCGGCGCCTGGGCCGCAGCCTCGCCATCCGGCAGGTCGACGCCGGCTCCTGCAACGGCTGCGAGCTGGAGATCCACGCGCTGAACAACCCGCTCTACGACCTGGAGCGGTTCGGCCTCTCCTTCGTGGCTTCGCCCCGCCATGCCGACGTGCTGCTGGTGACGGGGCCCGTCACCGCCAACATGAGGGACGCGCTGCTGCGCACCTGGGAGGCGACGCCGGCCCCCAAATGGGTGGTGGCGACGGGCGCCTGCGCCATCGACGGCGGGCTGTTCGCCGAGAGCTACGCGGTGGCGGGCGGCGTGTCCAAGGTGATCCCGGTCGACCTCGTCGTGCCCGGCTGCCCGCCGCGGCCGCTGGACCTGCTGGCGGCACTGGTCACGCTGATCGAGGCGGAGGTTACGCCCGAGCCGCCGCCGGTTACGGTGGTGGAGGAACCGGCCGACGACGTGCCGCCGGCCGGGGCGACGGTGGGGCCGGGTTGAGGGCGGTGCGCGGTGCGGCTGAGAGGCTGTGCGTGCTTCGACAGGCTCAGCATGAGGACCGGTGGATGCCAGGCCCGGTGTAGTCCGGGAACGGAACACGCTTCCCGGGGAGCAGCCAAACGTCCCTCAGCCTGAGCCTGTCGAAGCCCGCACACCGCCCCCGCTGCCTTCCTCGGGAGCATCTCGACGATCCTCAGCCTGAGCCTGACGAAGGCCGCACATCGCCCCCGCTGCGTTCCTCGGGAGCATCTCAACGTCCCTCAGCCTGAGCCTGTCGAAGGCCGCACCCCGCCCAAGCTGCCTTCCTCGGGAGCATCTCGACGTCCCTCAGGCTGAGCCTGTCGAAGCCCGCACATCGCCCAAGCTGCCCCCCGGC
>DASPKT010000200.1:0-25176 GCA_035627915.1 Azospirillaceae bacterium | reverse complement strand
CTTCGATGGCGAGGGCTTGTTCGACTTCGCCCGAGGCTACGCCTATCCCTTCATCGTGTTGAACGTCTGCGTCCTCGCCTTGGCCCTGCTCCGCCCCTTAAGGGGCGCCGCCGCGGCGCTTGCCGCGGGATGCCTCGGCGTCGGCGCGCTCGCGGCGGCCCTGCTCGGGATCGCCATGCTGCCGCTAACCCTCCTCGGCATGTTCCTGTTCGGTATCGGACTGCTGGGCCTCCTGCCGTTTGCTACCGCCATAGTGCTGCGGAGGGTGGCACGGGCGTTATGGCTGGGCAGTGGGCGCAGGCGTGGCTTGGCCGTCGTCGGTATGGCGATGCTACTCATCTTCTCCGCAGGGTTCGGCCTGGTCGAGGCCGAGGCGATCCGGCGCATCAACGCCGACGTGCTGTCGACCGACCCGGCGCGGCGGGAGGCGGCGATCGAGCGTGCGGCTTGGCTGCCCTGGTGCACGTGGATTTGCTGGGAGCCGATTTGGCGAGCGTGGAACAACAGCCCGACCGATGGCGAGCGCCAAGCCGAGCTTGCGGAGGCATTCCGCCGCCTCCACGGCGAAGGGCCCGAGACCATCGTCTATTGGCACCTGCTTTGAGGGGTGACCCCGCCGGCCGGCTCCGCTACCGTGCCGCCGCCATACCGTCACCGCAACGATCCCGGCCCGCCATGCGCCTGCGCCCCTTCGTCGTCCTTCTCGGCCTCGCCCTCGCCGCCTGCCAGCCCGCCCCCGCCCCGCCGAAGCCGGAGGCGCCGCCGGCGCGGCTGGGCCTGCAGCCGGTCGGCTTCGAGACGCTGCCCGGCTGGCAGGCGGACGACCAGGCGGCGGCGCTGCCGGCGCTGCGGCGGTCCTGCGCGGTGTTCCTGAAGCAGGCGGCCGACCGGCCGCTGGGCGAGGGGCGCTTCGGCCGGATCGGCGATTGGCACGGGCCGTGCCGGACGCTGGCGACGCTGCCGGACGGCGACGCGGCGGCTGCGCGGCGGTTCTTCGAGGCCGAGTTCCGGCCCTATCTGGCGAATGCCAACGGCGATCCCGAGGGCCTGTTCACCGGCTATTACGAGCCGGAGCTGCGCGGCAGCCGCACGCCCGGCCCGGCCTATCCGGTGCCGCTGCTGCGCAAGCCGGCCGACCTCGTGACGGTCGATCTCGGCGCCTTCCGCGAGACGCTGAAGGGCCAGCGCCTCTCCGGCCGGGTCGATGGCGGCCGGCTGGTGCCCTATGAGGACCGCGCCGCCATCGCCGGGGGCAAGCTGGCGGGTCGGGCCGAGCCGCTGCTGTGGGTCGACGATCCCATCGATGCCTTCTTCCTGGAGATCCAGGGCTCGGGCCGCGTGACCCTGCCCGACGGCGGCGTGGCGCGGGTGGGCGTGGACGGGCAGAACGGCCACCCCTATGTCGCCATCGGGCGGGAGCTGGTGGCGCGTGGGGCGCTTACCAAGGAGGAGGTCTCGCTGCAGACCATCCGCGCCTGGCTGAAGGCCAATCCGGCCGAGGCCCAGGCGGTGATGAACAAGAACCCGTCCTACATCTTCTTCCGGGAGGTGCCGGGCGAGGGGCCGCTCGGCGCCCAGGGCGTGCCGCTCACCCCCGGCCGCAGCCTGGCGGTGGACCGCGGCCATGTGCCCTACGGCCTGCCGCTCTGGCTCGACGCCGCCCACCCGACCGAGCCCGCCCGCCTCCAGCGTCTGATGGTGGCCCAGGACACCGGCGGCGCCATCCGCGGCCCGGTGCGCGGCGACGTCTTCTGGGGCCACGGCGCCGACGCCGAGGCGCGTGCCGGGGTGATGAAGAGCCGGGGCCGGTACTGGGTGCTGGTGCCCAGGGCGGCGGTGCCGGCGGGGTGAGGGCCTCGCCCCCGAGTCCCCCTCGCCCCCTGCTTCGCGGCGGGTAGCGCCGTACCCCTCACCCTCCCACGGGTGCGCGGCGGGTAGCGCCGTACCCCTCACCCTCCCACGGGTGCGCGGCGGGTAGCGCCGTACCCCTCACCCTCCCACCGCTTCGCCGCAGGCCCCTCCCTCTCCCCCAGGGGGCGAGGGGAAGGAAGCGCGCCCGGAATCCCCTCGCCCCTTGGGGGAGAGGGAGGGGCCCATTGCGCCAGCAATGGGAGGGTGAGGGGTGGGTCGGGGCGAAACGCAAAAAGGGCGCGCCGGTTGCCCGGGCGCGCCCCCTTGCCGATCACCGCGCCGGACGGGTCCGGCGGCGGATGCGTATTACGCCGCCTGCTTGCGCTGCTCCACGACCTCGATGAAGGTCTTGGTCATCTGCTGGATGAAGTCGGCCAGCTGCTCCTCGCCCTGGGCGGTCACCAGGAAGCGGTCGGCGACGACCGTCTCCTCGGACCACTTGGCGCCGGCGGCCTCGGCGGCCTCGCGCACGCCGGGGTTGCCGGTGACGGTGCGGCCCTTCAGGCGCTCGGCGACGGCCAGGAGAGAGACGCCCTGGTCGATGGCGGCGACGCCCTTGCCAGCGTCCATGAAGCTGCCGACGATGCGGCGGGTGTGCGGGTTGTTGGCCAGCTTGGCCACGCTGCGCTCGCCGCCCGGCAGGACCAGCAGGTCGAAGTCGGCGGCCAGCACGTCGCCGACGTGCTTGTCGGTCGGGAAGTAGTGGCCCCAGGCGGCACCGTGCCAGCCGTTCACGAGGCCCTGCTCGGGCGAGATGATCTTGGGCTTGGCGCCGAGCTTCAGCAGGGCGCGCTGCGGCTCGGTCATCTGCAGCTCCTCGAAGCCGTTGGCGACGAGGATGGCAACGTTCTTTCCGGCGAGCGGCTGATCGGTCAAGGTCGGTCTCCTTATGTGTAGGCGGCGCATGTCGCGGGGCGTCGCTTCCCCTCGCCGCCCGACGCTCGCGCAACGAACGTTCGGGCGGGGCAAAGGGTCCTTGGCGCCTGCCGCGCTGCGGCCGGGGAAGTGCGGTCGTCCGCGGGGGACGGCCACGGGTAGTGGGCGCCGGGAGGCGCCGACATCTGAATTCCGGCGTGCCCGTGAGAGGTGGCGTCTCCGTCGCTCCAGGTCAATCCTTTATTCCGAAGCCCGGCGGATTTGCGGGCCTTTCGTCGCATGGCTGGGTTGCAGCCGCGAAGGAAATTGTCCCCTCGCGCCGGGCCCCGCCGGGGACGTGACTGCTACCCCTATGGAATCGGCTCCTTTTCTCCGCCAGGACCATTCCGGCCCCCTCCGACCCGGCTTGGACGCGCCTGCGAAAGGGCCGGCGCCCTCCCCTCCGACCGTGACCATTTTGGCGGGCGGGAATTCTTAACCATATCGAAGGCGCCCCGGCGCCAGCCTGCCCCCTCGAACGAACACCGACGCTAACCGACGAAGGGGGACGGGCATGCGCACGACCTGGCGCGGAGCTGTTCCGGGGGCGTTGCCGCTCCTGGTGGTTGGAACGATCGGCATGGCACTTCCCGATGGGGCCGAGGCGATGGACGTGCCGCGCCTGGAGCGCGGCGCCCGGGCGGTGACCGCGGCCGGTCAGGCCCATCTGGAATCGGTGGCCTACCGCATAGGCGAGGCCGCGGAGGGCGACCGCCGCCCGCTCGACCTGCAGAACCTGCAGCTGGGCTTCGGCACGGGCGAGACGATGCCCGCCCTGGCCGTCGCCCCGGCCCCGACGGCGCCCGACCGGCTGGCCGACCGCATCGCCGGCTTCTTCTCCGGCGTGCTGCGCTGGGTCGGCGGCCGCTTCGCCACCGACCAGGCCAGCGCCGGCGCCGACATCGAGGTCGGCCGGAACAGGCTGGTGGGCTTCTCCCTGGGCATGGTGCGCCATCCCGAGACGGAGAACGACGTGACCTCCACCACGGTCGCCGCCTATGCCGTGCACCGGCGCGAGGACTTCACCGCCCACCTGGTCGCCGGCGGCGGCCGGGCGCGGGTGACGGTGGAGGGCACCGCCGCCCGCGGCACCACCCTGTTCACCGAGGCGGGCGCCGCCTGGCGCCTGCAGGCAGGTCCCATCGGCCTGACCCCGGCGGCGCGGCTGGGGCTGGTGTCCGGCAGCGCCGTCGGCGGCAGCGAGGGGCGGCGGCGGCGCACCCTGCTGGTCTCCGCCGTGGCCGGGCTGACCGCCGACCGCACCTGGCGGTTCGAGGCGGGCGACCTGTCGCTGTCGGCCGAGGCGCTCTACCAGACGCCGCTGTCCGACGGCCGCCAGCGCCCGGGATCGGGGGCGGAGGTGCAGATGGGCGCCCTGCCGGCCCAGCGGGGCCGGGCCGGGCTGCGGCTGGGCGCGCGGTTCCTGCACCTCAGCGGGGCCGAGCTGTCGCTCGACCACACGGTGGAGCCGCGGGCCGGCGGGGCCGACGGGCACGGGCTGCGCGCCGGGCTGCGCATCGCCTTCTGAGGCGTCAGGCCTTGGCCTTCGCCTTTCCCTTCGGCGCGGCGCCGGAGGGGTCGGCGCCGGCGCCCCAGCCGGCGGGGTCCTTCAGGAAGCGGCCCACCTCCGCGATCACGCCGGCGGGCAGGAGGCTGCGGTCGCGGGCGACCTCCAGCAGGTCCCACCAGGTCGCCAGCGCGTGCGTCTGCACCCCCAGCGGAGCCAGGTTCTCGTGCGCGCGGTCGAAGACGCCGTACTGGAAGATCACGAACAGGTCGGTGACGCTGGCGCCGGCCTGGGTCAGCGGCTCCACCAGCGCCGCCTTGCGGAGGCCGTCGGTCAGCAGCTGGTCCACCAGCAGCACCCGGCTCCCGGCCTCCACCGTCCCCTCCACCCGGTGCTTGTGCGGGCCGGCGGGGTCCTCGCGCCGGACGAAGACCAGCGGCGCGCGGCGGCGGTCGGCGATGAGGGTCGCCAGCGGCACCGCGGCGCCGTCCAGGGCGGCGGCGATGGTCTGGACCCCGTCGGCGTCGCGCTCGATCGTCTCCAGAGCCAGGTCCAGCAGCTTCGCCCGCGCGTTCGGGCAGGACAGCGCCGCCCGGCAGTCCACCCGCAGCGGGGTGGCGAAGCCCTGGGCGGGGCGGAAGGGCCGGCCCTGCCCCGAATAGGTCACGGCGCCGCATTCCAGCAGCAGCCGGGCCGTCTCCAACGCCTCCTTGCGCAGCTCGATGTCGCCGTAGTCCGGAACCATGTCGACCCCCGTCATCTCGTGTCCGGCAGGCATAACAGGCGGCGCGGGCGGTCGGCCCGGTGCCATGCCGCACTGCGGCAAAGGCAGGCGGGCTAAGCCCTCCGACGAGGCGGCTTGACGGCGGGCTCGGCCGGGGGCAGTCTACGGGCACGAACGTTCGTACTATTCCAGGAGCATCCCATGGACAGCCGGCAGCCCCACCCGCTTCCCGAGAGCTGGAAGACCCGCAGCTACGGCTGGGACGCCGCGCGGCCGGACCCCAGGACGCTCGTCGGGCTGACCGGGCTGGAGCTGCTGCGCCGCATGCTGGCGGGGGAGATCCCGGCGCCCAGCATCGCCGCCACCATCGGCATGGGCCCAACCGAGGTGGAGGAGGGCCGCGTGGTGTTCGAGGGGTTCCCGGGCGACCACCTGCTGAACCCCCTGGGCGGCATCCATGGCGGCTTCGCGGCGACTTTGCTGGACAGCGTCATGGGCTGCGCCGTGCACTCCACGCTGGCCGCCGGCCAGGGCTACGGCACGGTGGAGCTGAAGGTGAACTACGTCCGCGGCCTCACCGCCGACAGCGGCCCGGTGCGGGCGGAGGGCAAGGTCATCCACGCCGGGCGCACCATCGCCACCGCCGAGGGTCGCCTGGTCGGCCGTGACGACGGCAAGCTCTACGCCCACGGCACCACGACCTGCATGATCCACCCGCTGGGGCGGTAGGGGGTGGGCGCCTTTCCGCCGGTGCCGGCAATGACGCCAGGGGAAATGCCGGCACCGGCCCCCCGCCGGATAACACGCCGAATGCCTGGATTCCCGCCTAGGCGCTACGCGCCAGCTTCGCAAACGCGGGAATGACGAAAAGGATCGGAGCCCCCCTCACTCCTCGTTCATCTGCTGCTGCAGGTAGCCCTGCAGGCCCAGGCGCTGGATGAGGTCGAGCTGGGTTTCCAGCCAGTCGATGTGCTCCTCGGTGTCCTCCAGGATTTCCCGGAAGATCTCCTTGGACTGGTAGTCCCAGACCTGCTCGCAGTAGGTCATCGCGTCCAGCAGGTCGCCGCGGTTCTTCACCTCGGCGCCGAGGTCGCAGGCGAACATCTCCGGCACGTCCTCGCCGATCTTCAGCTTGTGCAGGTCCTGGAGGTTGGGCAACCCCTCCAGGAACAGGATGCGTTCGATCACCTTGTCGGCGTGCTTCATCTCGCCGATCGACTCCTCGTAGACCTTATGCGCCAGGCGCTTCAGGCCCCAGTTCTTCAGGATGCGGGCGTGCAGGAAGTACTGGTTGATCGAGGTCAGCTCGTTGGTGAGGATCGTGTTGAGGTGCCGGTTGACCTGCGGGTCGCCTTTCATGGCTTCGCCCTTCCCTATCTCGCTTGAGCCGTCGTTTCGGCCGATTTAACCATCCCGGGCCGCGAGGCGCACGGGCAAAAACGCCCCTCAGCCGCCCGACAGCAGCGCCACGGGGAAGCAGCGCAGCAGGGCGGAAAGCGGCAGGCGCCGGTCCTCCGGCACCGCCACCCCCTCCCCGGTCATGAGGTCGGTGAGCGCTCCCTCCGGCAGGTCCGGCAGGTGCAGAACCGTGTCCTCCCAGGCGTCGGCCGGCGGCAGCGGCCGGTCGGCCCCCTCCAGCAGGGGTGCCGCCAGCCGGGGGGCCACGGCGACGGCGACCTGGGACCCGTTGCGGCGCAGGAAGGCCACCACCCGCTCGGCGTGCTTCCCGCTGGCCTCCAGCGGCACGTAGTCGCCGCGGCCGAACAGCGCCGGCCGGTCCCGGCGCAGGCGCAGGCAGGTCGCCACCACGTGCTGCTTGATCCGCCCGTCGCGCCAGCCCTCCAGCAGCGCCTCCGGCGACGCCCCCTCCTCCAGCGCGCGGCGCCGCGCCTCCCAGTCGGGCGGGCGGCGGTTGTCGGGGTCGACCATGCTGAGGTCCCAGAACTCGGTGCCCTGGTAGAGGTCGGGCACGCCCGGCGCGGTCCAGGTCAGCAGCGCCTGGGACAGGCCGTTGACGGCGCCGGCCGGACCGACCCGGGCGGCGAAGTCGAACAGGTCGGCCAGGAAGCCGGGGCTGCGCGCGGGGTCCAGGATGCCGCGCAGGAAGCGCTCCAGCGCGCTCTCGTAGTCGGCGTTGGGGGCGGACCAGGAGGTGCGGTACTTGCTCTCCCGCACCGCCTTCAGCATGTAGGCCAGCAAGCGCTCGGCGAAGTCGGCCAGGCCCGGATCTTCCGGCCCTGTCAGCTCCAGCGGCAGGCAGCCGACCAGCGTCTGGTACAGCAGGTACTCGTCGTTGCGGCCGGGCGCCGGCAGCCCGTCGATGTCGCGCTTCTTCAGCCGGTTGAGGCGCGACCAGCGCCGCGCGCGCCGGCCCCATTCCTCCGCCATCTCCGAGAGCACGTCGATGCGCACCCGGGCGTCGGCGCCGCGCTTGTGGTCGTGCGTGGCGGTGGAGAGCAGTTGGAACGGGTAGCGCTTCAGCCGGTCCTGGTTGACGTGGTGGAAGGCCGACGGCGTGGCGCCGAACCGGTCGGGGTCGCCGCCGACCTCGTTCAGGGAGACCAGCCGGAAGTAGCGGTAGAACAGCGTGTCCTCCAGCGACTTCGCCATGACGGGGCCGGTCAGCTGCTGGAACTTCATGGCGGTGCGCCAGACGTCGGCCGGCTTGTAGCCGGGCCGCCGCTCGCGCGCGAGGTCGCCGGACAGCGCCGCCTTCATGAAGTCGAAGACGGAGAGGTCGACGCCGGCCTCCGCCCCCTTGCGCGCCCTCTCCACCGCCCAGTCCAGGAAGCGGCGGTCGTCCTCGGCGATCTGCCGCTCGGTGATGTAGGTGCGGTACACGGGGAAGTGCGCCACCACCTCGGTCAGGGCGCGGCGGATGCCGGTCAGGGTGTAGTCGCGGCTGGACCAGTTGCCCTGGGCCAGCCGGTGCAGCTCGCGCGCGATGACGTTCAGCTCGGAGGCGAGGTTGCGGCCGATGATGAGGCGCTTGGCCGTCAGCAGCATCTCCTCGTACGGCGCCTCGCGCTCGATGAAGCGCTCGTAGGCCTGGGTCAGGGTCGCCTCGCCGGCGGGATCGACGAACAGGCCGTTGACCAGCACCATGAACTCGTAGCCGGTGGTGCCGGCGACCGGCCAGTCCTCGCGCATGCGCTCGTGCCGGGCCAGGATCTTCTCCACCAGCAGGTAGAGCGGCTGGGCCAGGTGCAGCCCCGGCGTCGGCGCCGTCGCCCCGCCCTGCGCCGCCCCGCCCTGCATGTCGAGCAGGTAGGCGGCCCGCTGCTGCAGCGCGTCGCAGTAGCCCTTGGGGTCGGACAGCCCGTCGATATGGTCGATGCGCAGCCCCTGCAGCCGGCCGTCTCCGATCAGGCGGAAGACAAGCCGGTGCGCCAGCTCGAACAGCTCGGGCCGCTCCATGCGCAGGCCGGCCAGCTCGTTGACGTCGAAGAAGCGGCGGTAGTTTATCTCGTCCGCCGCCACCCGCCAGTAGGCCAGCCGGTAGGCCTGGCGCTCCAGCAGGTCGTGCAGCTCGCGGAAGCTGTCGGGGGTGCCGGCGGTGCCGTTCAGCCGGTCCAGCGCCACGTCCAGGGCGTGGCGGACATGGCCCTCCGCTTCCGCCAGGGCCCACAGCTCGCCCTTCAGCTCGTCCGCCTGGCGGCGCATGGGCAGCAGCTTGTCGGCGGTGCGGCCGCCCGCCTTCAGCGCGTCCAGGCGCGAGATGATCTCCGCCAGCCGGCGCCTTCCCTGCCCGTCCACCAGCTGCGCCAGCACGGCGCGCAGCAGGCGCGGGTAGTCGCGCAGGGCGACGGGGAAGCGGTGGGTGTAGTACCAGACGGAGAAGCCGGCCTGGTCCAGCTTCAGCGCCAGCTCGCCCCGCTCCAGGATGGCGCCGTAATGGTCGCCCAGGACGGGCAGCACCAGCTTGCCGCCGCCCGCCTCCCAGTTGATGTCGAAGAAGTTGGCATAGGGGCTGTAGGCCCCCCATTCCAGCACGTCCAGCCAGAACGGGTTGTCGCTGCCGCCCACCCCCATGTGGTTCGGCACGAAGTCCAGGATCAGCCCCATGCCGTGGGCGTGCAGTTCCTGCACCATGCGGTCGAAGGCGGCCTCGTCGCCGACCTCGGGGTTGAAGGCGGCGTGGTCGACGATGTCGTAGCCGTGGGTGGAGCCCGGCCGCGCCTTCAGGAAGGGGGAGGCGTAGAGGTGGCTCACCCCCAGCGCGGCGAAGTAGGGCACCAGCGCGCGCGCATGGTCGAAGGTGAAGTCGCGGTTGAACTGCAGGCGCACGGTGGCGCGCGGGATCGCGGGCACCGCCGGGCGGCCGGCGTTCTGGTCGGGCAGGGCGGACATCGGGCACCGTTCGGGTCTCGGGGGACGGCCCTTGAACACGCGGAACGGGCTTTTGGTCCCGCCCGGCCTCGCCGCCGGACGATCGTTCCGCTATCGCAACATATCAGCGGATGCAGGGCCCAGGGCAGCGCGGGGCCGCCCCGCCGCCTTTTCGCTTGCGGTCGGGGGGACGGATGCCGATATATGGCGGCGGGAGGTTGGCGGCGGACGGGTCCCTCGCCAACCCGGTCAGGTCCGGAAGGAAGCAGCCGTAACGAGTTCCGGCTCGGGTCGCATGTCCAGCCTCCCACCCCTCGCACTCCTCGGGTCACCCCTCAGCCCGGTCGGCCCCCCGTCTGGTGGCCCCCCGTCCGGTTCGTCCATCGTGGGCGGCGACAGCGGGCGCCGCGGTCGCTAGACTGGCGCGCCCGACAGACCAAAAGCCGAGCCGACACGCCCGTGACCGACGAGACCCTGGTGCAAGACGCCCCCACCGCCGCGCACTCCGCCGGCGGCGCCGCCTACCGGGTGCTGGCGCGCAAGTACCGGCCCCGGAACTTCGAGGAGCTGATCGGCCAGGACGCGCTGGTGCGCACGCTGCGCAACGCCATCCAGTCCGGCCGCATCCACCAGGCCTACATGCTGACCGGCGTCCGCGGCGTGGGCAAGACGACGACCGCCCGCATCATCGCCCGCGCGCTGAACTGCGTCGGCCCCGACGGCACCGGCGGCCCCACCGTCACCCCCTGCGGCGTCTGCGACCAGTGCGTCTCCATCGCCCAGGACCGCAACGTCGACGTCATCGAGATGGACGCCGCCAGCAACACCGGCGTCGACAACATCCGCGAGATCATCGACAGCGTCCGCTACGCCCCGGCCGGCGCCCGCTACAAGGTCTACGTGATCGACGAGGTCCACATGCTGTCCAAGGGCGCGTTCAACGCGCTGCTGAAGACGCTGGAGGAGCCGCCGCCGCACGTGAAGTTCGTGTTCGCCACGACCGAGATCCGCAAGGTGCCGGTCACGGTCCTGTCGCGCTGCCAGCGCTTCGACCTGCGCCGGGTGGACCAGGGCACGCTGGTGGCCCACTTCGCCCGCATCGCCGGGAAGGAAGGGGTGCCGGTGGAGCCGGACGCGCTGGCGCTGGTCGCCCGCGCCGCCGACGGCTCGGTCCGCGACGGGCTGTCGCTGCTGGACCAGGCCATCGCGCTGGGCGGCGGCGCGGTCACCGCGCAGCAGGTCCGCGACATGCTGGGGCTGGCCGACCGCACCCTCATCGTCGACCTGTTCGAGCGGGCGCTGACCGCCCGGCCGGCCGAGGCGCTGGAGATGCTGGACGACCTGCACAAGCGCGGCGCCGATCCCATCGTCATCACCCAGGACCTGCTGGACCTCACCCATTTCCTGACCCGCGCCAAGGTGGTGCCGGGCACGGCCGAGGACCCCTCGGTCCCGGAAGCGGAGCGCACGCGCGGCGTCGGCCTCGCCGGCCGGCTGGGCATGCCGGCGCTGACCAAGGCCTGGCAGATCCTGCTGAAGGGGCTGGGTGAGGTGCAGCACGCCCCGGTGCCGATGCAGGCGCTGGAGATGGTGATCATCCGCCTGTCCTACGCGTCCGACCTGCCGAACCCGGCCGACCTGATCCGCCGCATCCAGGAGGCCGACGGCGGCGCCCGCGGGCCCTCGGCTCCCGGCGGGGGCGGCGGGGGCGGCGCGCATGCCTCCCTGGGCGGCGGGGCGCCGATGGCGGTGGTGGCCGGGGGCCGCGCCGCGGGCATGGCCCGGCCGGTGGAGGCCGTCGCCGCGGAGGCGCAGGCCGCCACCGCGCTTATGCCCGAGCCGCGCTCCTTCCGCGAGGTGGTGGAGCTGTTCGGGACCCAGCGCGAGGGGCTGCTGAAGGGCAACCTGTTCAGCCTGGTGCACCTGGTGAAGTTCGAGCCGGGCCTGATCGAGTTCCGGCCGGAGCCGATGGCCGTGCCGAACCTGGCGGGCCGTGTCGGCCAGCTGCTGACGCAGTGGACCGGCCGGCGCTGGGTGGTGACGGTCTCCGGCGCCCCCGGCGAGCCGACCCTGTCGGAGCAGGAGCGCCAGGCCGCCGGCCGCGCGCGGGACGAGGCGGCGGCGCACCCCGTGGTGCAGGCCCTGCTGGAGGCCTTCCCCGGCGCCAAGATCGAGGCGGTGCGCAACCTCGCGGAGGAGGCGGCCCGCGCGGCCGCGGCCGCCGCGGCGTCCGTGCCCATGATGGACGAGGACGGCGACGTCCCGCCCGACAACCCCTATTTCGATGGACCGCCCGACCTGGGCGACGATTACGAGGGAGATTTCTAGGCCATGAAGAATATCGGCCAGATGATGAAGCAGGCCCAGCAGATGCAGGCCAAGATGCAGGAGATGCAGGCCAAGCTGGGCGAGATGGAGGCCACCGGCCAGTCCGGCGCCGGCATGGTGACCGTGGTCGTCAACGGCAAGGGCGAGCTGCGCAGGATCAAGCTCGACAAGTCCGTCGTCGACCCCGAGGACACCGAGGTGCTGGAGGATTTGATCCTCGCCGCCTTCAACGACGCCAAGACCAAGGTCGAGAGCCAGATCGCCGAGGAGACGGCCAAGCTGATGGGCGGGCTGAAGCTGCCGCCGGGCATGAAGCTGCCGTTCTGAGTGCCGTTCCGGGGCGGGGCCGGGGGCCGGCGGCGCGCAGGCCCCCTCCCCCCTTCCTCCGCGACTCTTCGCCATTGGCGAAAGCGGGATTGACCGATCCTTCGCCGTTGGCGAAGATGGCTGCATGAAGCTTGCCTACGAGGCCGCGGCCGCGGCCGCCTTCCTGTCGATGCCGAGGAAGGATGCGCTCGCCCTGCGGGCGAAGCTGGAGACCTTCGCCGCCGATCCCTTCGCCCGGTATGGCTGGGCCAGGAGCTTCGGCGGGGGCGCCGGCCGGATCCGCCACGGCGACTGGCGGGCGCTCTATCGGATCGACCAGGGCGTCATGACCGTCTTCGTCGTGAAGATCGGCAACAGGAAGGAGGCCTACCGATGAAGGCGCTGTCCATCCGTCCCATCGCCGAAACGCCGGAGAGCGTCACGCTCAGCCGCGCGGACTACGAGGCCATCCGCGATCTCCTGGAGGACGCGGCGGACCTGGCCGACGTCGAGGCGGTCATGCGGAAGATGGCGGCAGGAGAAACCGAGGCCTTCCCGGCCGAGGTGGTAGACCGCCTGCTCGAGGGCATGAACCCCGTCCTGGTCATGCGGCGCCACCGCGGGATGACCGGAGCGGCGCTGTCCAGGGCCGCCGGGGTGTCGCAGTCCTATCTCTCGGAGATCGAACAGGGCCGCAAGCCCGGCAGCCTCGACGCGATGCGCCGCCTCGCCGCGGCCCTGCGCGTGCCGATGGAACTGCTGGCCGCAGCACCGCCCGACGAAGACGACGGGAACTGACGGACCCGCCTCAAGCCGCCAGCTTGCCCAGCGACGCCCGCAGCTCGGGGATGCCCATGCCCAGCTGGCTGGAGGTGACGATGACCTCCGGGTGGGCGGCGGGGTGCTTCTTCAGGGCGGCGGCGGTGGCTTCCGTCACCTTCGCCAGCGACTGCGCCTTCAGCTGGTCGGCCTTGGTCAGCACCACCTGGTAGGCGACCGCGGCGTTGTCCAGCATCTTCATGATCTCCAGGTCGTTGGGCTTCAGCCCGTGCCGGCTGTCGATCAGCAGCAGGCAGCGCCGCAGCGTCACCCGCCCCTTCAGGTAGGAGCGGATGAAGTCGTTCCAGGCGGCGACCTTCTCCTTGCTCTCCTTGGCGTAGCCGTAGCCCGGCATGTCCACCAGCAGCAGCCGGCCGCCCAGGTTGAAGAAGTTCAGCTGCTGCGTGCGCCCCGGCGTGTGCGAGGTGCGGGCCAGCGTCTTGCGCCCCGTGAGCGCGTTGACGAGGCTGGACTTGCCGACGTTGGAGCGGCCGGCCAGCGCGATCTCCGGCAGCCCGTCGGGCGGCAGCAGCGCCGCCTTGTCGGCACCCCAGACGAAGTCGCACTCCTGCGCGAACAGCACGCGCCCGGCCTCGATCTCCTCCGGCGTGAGGCCGGTGGAGAGGGCGGGGACGATGCCGGGCGTGTTGCCGCTCATGGTGCTCAGGCCGCCGGGTTCTTGACGCCCATGCGGCGCATGATGAACCACTGCTGGGCGATGGCCAGCAGGTTGGACCAGGTCCAGTAGATCACCAGGCCGGCCGGGAAGGACGCCGTCATGTAGGTGAAGATGAAGGGCAGCATCATGAAGACGCGCTGCTGCACCGGGTCGGCCTGGGCCGGGTTCATCTTCTGCTGCAGCCACATGGTCACGCCGAACAGCAGCGGCAGCGCGCCCAGGTGCAGGAAGGCCGGCGGGTCCCAGGGGATCAGGCCGAACAGGTTGAACACCGTCGTCGGGTCCGGCGCCGAGAGGTCGCGGATCCAGCCGTAGAAGGGCGCGTGACGCATCTCGATGGTCACGTACAGCACCTTGTAGAGCGCGAAGAAGACGGGAATCTGCAGCAGGATCGGCAGGCAGCCCGACAGCGGGTTCACCTGCTCCTTCTTGTACAGCGCCATCATCTCCATCGACAGGCGCTGGCGGTCGTCGCCGGCCCGCTTGCGCAGCTCCTCCATCTGCGGCTGGAGCTTCTTCATCTTGGCGATGGAGGCGTACTGCTTGTTGGCCAGCGGGAAGAAGGCCAGGCGCAGGAACACGGTGAAGACCAGGATGCCCAGGCCGAAATTGCCGATCGTCCGGCCCAGGAACTCCAGCGCATAGAAGAAGGGCTTGGTCAGGAAGTAGAACCAGCCCCAGTCGATGGCGTAGCTGAAGCGGGCGACGCCCAGCTCCTCCTCGTACCGGTCCAGCACCCGCACGACCTTGGCGCCGGCGAACAGGCGGTTGGTCGTCTCGGCCGCGGCCCCGGGCTGCACCACCACGGCCTGGCCGCGGTAGTCGGTCTGGTAGATGTCGCCCTGGCCCTGCCAGGTGGCGCGGATGGAAACCGGCGCCTTCTGGTCCGGCACCAGCGTGACCAGCCAGTACTTGTCGGTGAAGCCGATCCAGCCGCCGGTCGTGTCGGCGCTCCAGGAGCCGTCGTCGCGGAGATCCTCGTACTCCAGCTCGCGCAGCGTGCCGCCCAGCACGCCGATCGGGCCCTCGTGCAGCAGGTACAGCCCCTCGATCTTGGGCGTGCCCTCGCGCACCACGCGGCCGTAGGGGAACAGGGTCACCGGCTGGCCGCCGGTGTTGCGGACGCGCTGGACGACGGTGAACATGAAGTCCTGGTCGACCGTCACCTCGCGCTCGAACACCAGCCCCTGGCCGTTGTCCCAGGTCAGCGTCAGCGGCTGGCCCGGGGCCAGCTTGTCGCCCTGCGGCGTCCACACCGTGTCGGGGCCCGGCACCTTCTGGCCGGCGGCGTCCTGGCCGGCGATCCAGCCGAACTCCGCGAAGTAGGGCTGGGTGCTGCCGGCGGGGGACAGCAGGACCACCTCGGGGCTGCCCTTGTCGGGGGCGACGTGGTAGCCGGCCAGCGTCAAATCGTCCAGGCGGCCGCCCTTCAGCGCCACCGAGCCGTGCAGGGCCGGCGTCTCGATCCGCACGCGCTGCGCCTCGCCCAGGATGTCGGCGCGGTCGCGCGGGCCGGAGGCGGGAGCGGCCGCGGTCGGCGCCTCGCCCGGGGCCGGCGCCGGCATCGTCTCGGCCGTCAGCGCCTTCTGCCGGGCCATCTCCGCCTGCATGCGCTGCTGGCGCGGCAGTTCGTAGAAGTAGTGGAAGCCGAACAGGATGGCGACGGAGATGACGATCGCCGCGATGAGGTTCTTCTGGTCGGTCATGCGTCCTGGTCCCGGCTTCGCTCTCTGGCCCCGGCGGGGCGGTGTCGGCGGGTTGGCGGGGCCGCCCCGGTCAGGGGGCCGCCCCGGAATGCGGGTGGGAATGGATGGTCGGGCAGCCGCAGGCGCCGGCCCCGTGCCCGGACCCGGGCACCGGGTCGTAGCCGGAGCCGCCCCAGGGGTTGCAGCGGGCGACCCGCCAGGCGGCGAGCCATCCGCCCTTCAGGGCGCCGTGCCGGGACAGCGCCTCCAGCGCGTATTCCGAGCAGCTGGGCATGTACCGGCAGGCCGGCCGCAGCATCGGCGACACGAACCAGCGGTAGAGATGCACGAGCCCGCGGAGGGCGGCGGCGGCGAGGCTCACGGCGGCGGCTCCCCGGTCCCCTGCCCCGCGTCGGTCTTCGGCTCCGCCTCCTGCCGCCAGGCCCCCAGCCGCTTCAGCGCCTGGGCCAGGTCGGCCTTCAGCGCGTCCCAGGGGCGGCGCACCGTCTCCGACCGGGCGATCACGACATAGTCGTTGCCGGGGGCGGCGTGCCGGGCGATCACCTCGCCGACGGCGGCGCGCAGGCGGCGGCGGGCGCGATTGCGTTCCACCGCGTTGCCGACCTTCTTGCTGGCGGTGAGGCCCACGCGCACCAAAACGTCGCCGGCGGCGGGCCGCTGGCGATCGTCATGGGCGCGGGCTTGCAGGATCAGGCCGGGGGTCGCCCACTTGCGGCGGGCGCCCGCGACGGCCAGGAACTCCGGCCGCCGGGTCAGGCGCCCCACCACGGCCTTGGACAGCCGGGGCGCCATTGCCGGATTTAGGCCGACAGGCGCTTGCGGCCCTGGGCGCGGCGGCGGGCCAGGACCTTGCGGCCGCTGGGGGTGGCCATGCGGGCGCGGAAGCCATGGCGGCGAGCGCGCACGAGCTTGCTCGGCTGGAACGTACGCTTCACGACGGATACTCCAAAGAAGGCAGACTGAAGGAAGCGCGTTGTATAGTGGCGGCGGGCGCCCGAGTCAATCGGCCCCGTGCGCCGGCGGCACCCTGTCCGGTCCTGGCAGGGTTGCGGCCCGGCCTGCCCGTCCAGCCTCCGCAGGCCCCGGCTTCACGGGGTGGTGAATGGCCGGGGCGGCGGCCGGATGGTAGCACTGGCGAAGCCACCCGTGTGCCCATCCGCGCGCACGGAACGCGCAGGAGACAGCATCCATGATCCCAGGCCGCCAGGATACCGCCCCCGGGAACACCGCCCCGGGGGATACCGTCCCCGGGCCGGGCGCGGGCGGCCGCGGCTGGACCCGCTTCCTGCCGCTGGCGGTGCTGGCGGCGGGGCTGGCCGCCTTCTTCGCGCTGGGCCTGCACGAGTACCTGTCGTGGGAGACGCTGCGCCGCCACCGGCACGAGCTGCTGGCCGCGGTGGAGGCGGCGCCACTGCGGGCGGCGCTGGTCTTCGTCGCGGTCTACACGGCGGCGACCGCCTTCTCCATCCCCGGCGCCGCCTTCCTGTCGGTGGGCGGCGGCTTCCTGTTCGGCACGGCGGCGGGCGGCGCGCTGGCGGTGACCGGGGCCACGCTGGGGGCGGCCTGCGTCTTCCTGGCCGCGCGCACGGCCGTCGGCGACTACCTGCAGCGCCGGCTGGGCGGGACCTTCCGGCGGCTGGAGGACGGGTTCCGGGAGAACGCGTTCAGCTACATGCTCTTCCTCCGCCTGATGCCGGTCTTCCCCTTCTGGTTCGTGAACCTGGCCCCGGCCTTCCTGGGCGTGCCGCTGCGCACCTTCGTGGCCGGTACCTTCCTCGGCATCATCCCGGGCGGGCTGGTCTACGCCTCGGTCGGCAGCGGCCTGGGCCACGTGCTGGACGCCGGCGGCACCCCCGACCTGGGGCTGGTCGCCAGGCCGGAGGTGCTGCTGCCCATCGCCGGGCTGGCGCTGCTGTCGCTCGTACCGGTCGTGTACAGGCGTTTCAAGTCTCGCGCGGATGGTACAGAGTAGGCGGGGCTGGCGAGGGGAGAGGGCGGCATGGCTGACATCATCGAGGCCGACATCTGCGTGATCGGCGCCGGGTCGGGCGGGCTCAGCGTCGCGGCGGGGGCGGCCCAGCTCGGCCAGCGGACCGTGCTGCTGGAGCGGCACCGCATGGGCGGCGACTGCCTGAACACCGGCTGCGTGCCGTCCAAGGCGCTGCTGGCCGCCGCCAGGGCCGCCCAGGCGGTGCGCGCCGCCGGGCGCTTCGGCGTGCAGGCGGGGGAGCCCCGGGTCGACTACGCCCGCGTCCACGCCCATGTCCGCGAGGTCATCGCCGCCATCGAGCCCAACGATTCGGTGGAGCGCTTCACCGGCCTGGGCGTGACCGTCATCAAGAGCCACGGCCGCTTCACCGGCCCCGCCACCGTCGAGAGCGACGACGGCCGCGTGGTGCGCGCCCGCCGCTTCGTCGTCGCCACCGGCAGCCGCGCCGCCGTGCCGCCGATCCCGGGGCTGGACCGCGTCCCCTACCTCACCAACGAGACGCTGTTCGACCGCACCACCCTGCCCGGGCACCTGGTCGTCATCGGCGGCGGGCCCATCGGGCTGGAGATGGCCCAGGCGCACCGGCTGCTGGGCGCCCGCGTGACCGTGCTGGAGCGCTTCGCCATCCTGCCCAAGGACGACCCGGAGCTGGTCGCCATCGTCCGCCGCCGCCTCGCCGACGACGGGGTGGACCTGCGCGAGCAGGCGGAGATCCTGCGGGTCGAACCGGGCACGGGCGGCGGCGCCACCGTCGTCGTGAACGGGCCCGGCGGGGAGGAGCGCATCGCCTGCGACGCCCTGCTGGTCGCCGCCGGCCGCAAGCCGAACGTGGAGGGGCTGGGGCTGGAGATCGCCGGGATCGACTACGACGCGAAGGGCATCGCGGTGGATGCCGGCCTGCGCACCAGCAACCGCCGCGTCTATGCCGTCGGCGACGTGGCGGGCGGGCCGCAGTTCACCCACGTCGCCGGCTACCACGCCGGCATCGTGGTACGCCGCGCCCTGTTCCGGCTGCCCGCCAAGGTCGACTACAAGGCCCTGCCCTGGGTCACCTACACCGAGCCGGAGCTGGCCCAGGTCGGGCTGACCGAGGCGCAGGCGCGCGAGCGGTTCGGCGACGTGGCGGTGCTGCGCTGGCCCTTCCACGAGAACGACCGCGCCCAGGCGGAGCGGGAGAAGGAGGGGCTGGTCAAGGCCGTGGTCCGCCGCAACGGCCGCATCCTGGGCGCCGGCATCGCCGGCCCGCACGCGGGCGAGCTGGTCCAGTCCTGGGGCCTCGCCATCTCCGCGGGCCTGAAGATCAAGGCCTTCACCGGCGTCATCGCCCCCTACCCCACCCTGGGGGAGGCGTCGAAGCGCGCCGCCTCCTCCTTCTACACGCCCGGCCTGTTCAGCGACCGCACCCGGAAGCTGGTGCGGTTCCTGTCCCGCTTCGGCTGAGGACGCGGGCGCCGCTTCCCATGACCCTGCCGCCCTTCGCCCGCAGCCTGTCGGCCCGCCTGCTGGTGCTGACCGTCGCGTTCGTCATGCTGTCGGAGGTGCTGATCTACCTGCCCTCCGTGGCCCGCTTCCGGGCGGAGTACATGGCGGACAAGGTGGCGCTGGGGCACCTCGCCGCCCTGTCGGTGGAGGCCGCACCCGAGGGCATGGTCACCTGGGAGCTGGAGATGGAGCTGCTGGCCCATGTCGGCGCCCACTCCGTCGACGCGGTGAAGCGCGACCGCCGGGTGCTGATGCTGATGGCCCCGGACGCGCCCAAGCCGGCCGAGGTGTTCCGGCTGGACCGCGAGGGGGCCCTGGACCTGATCCGCGACGCCGTCCTGCTGATGCTGCGCGCCGAACCGCGCGCGGTGGAGGTCTGGGGGCCGTCGCGCGCCGACCCCGGCGTGCAGGTCGGCGTGGTCCTGGACGAGGCGCCGATGCGGGCGGCGCTGCTGGACTATTCCGGGCGCATCATGCTGCTGTCGGTGCTGATCTCGCTCTCCACCGCGGCGGCGGTCTACGTGGCGCTGCACCTGATGACGGTGCGGCCGATGCGGCGGCTGGCCGGCGCCATGGTCGCCTTCCGCCGCGACCCCGAGTCGACCGAGCCGATGGCGGAGCTGGTCACCAACCGCAGCGACGAGGTCGGCATCGCCCAGCGCGAGCTGATCTCCATGCAGGCCGCCATGCGCCAGGCGCTGCGCCAGCGGCAGCGCCTGGCGGCGCTGGGCACCGCGGTCACCAAGATCAACCACGACCTGCGCGGCATTCTCGCCACCGCCGGGCTGCTGTCGGAGCGGCTGCTGGACAGCGCCGACCCGGAGGTGCGGCGCGTCGGCCCGCGCCTGCTGGCGGCCATCGAGCGGGCGGCGACGCTGTGCGGCCAGACCCTCTCCTACACCCGCGACGGGGTGCTGCCGCTGCGGCGGGAGACGGTCCATCTCCGCGACCTGGTGGAGGAGGCCGGGCAGGAGGCGTTGGCCGGCGGGCAGCGCGAGGGGGCGGGCGGCGGCGCCCGGTGGGTCAACCGGGTGCCGGAGACCGCCGCCGTGCTGGCCGACCGGGAGCAGCTGCACCGGGTCCTGGTCAACCTCGCCCGCAACGCGCTGGAGGCGGGGGCCGCCACGGTCACGGTGGAGGCCGTCCCGGAGGACGGCCGCCTGGTCGTCACCGTCGCCGACGACGGGCCGGGCCTGGCGCCGCGGGCGCGCGAGCACCTGTTCCAGCCCTTCTCCGGCACCACCAAGCCGAACGGCACCGGCCTCGGCCTCGCCATCGTGCGGGAGATCATGCGCGCCCACGGCGGCGAGATCCGGCTGGTCGGCAGCACCGCCACCGGCACCGCCTTCGCCCTGACCCTGCCGGCGGCCGGGATGAGCCGCTAGTGCCGCGGAAACTCTTGTCCCGGTGACATTTTTCCGGGCGGGGCACCCTTGCCAGGGCAGGGGCGGCATGCCACCAATCCCGGGACGCCCCATGCCAGGACCCCGCCCCATGCCCCCCAGGAACTTCTACTCCGGCACCACGCTCGACCGCGCGGCCGAGTACCGCAAGCGCGCCGACTGGCTGGCGGAGCGGCTGGGCGGCGGGGCGCGGCTGGTGCCGTACTGGCGGGGCAAGCACCTGGTGGCGGGCCCGCGCGAGGCGCCGGCGCCCGTCTTCGTCCCGGCCCATGCCGGCTGGTGGCGCGATCTTTCCCCGCCGGAACCGGTGTTCCTGGGGCTGGAGGGGGAGGAGGCGTACTTCGCGCTCGACCTGTCCGCCCTGGAGGAGCCGGCGGGCCATCCGGAGCTGGCGGCGCTGGGCGTCTTCGTCGACCTGCGCACCCTGGCCCCCGTCATCCCGGCCCCCGTGGCCGGCATGTTCGCCTACACCCGCGCCATGCTGCACTGGCACGACCGGCACCGCTTCTGCGGGGTCTGCGGCTCGCCCACCCGGCCGGAGGAGGGCGGCCACTCCCGCCGCTGTGCCGATCCCGCCTGCAACAGCCAGCATTTCCCGCGCACCGACCCCGCCGTCATCATGCTGGTGCACGACGGGGAGCGCTGCCTGCTGGGCCGCTCCACCCGGCTGCCGCCGGGCTTCTACTCCACCCTCGCCGGCTTCGTGGAGCCGGGCGAGACGCTGGAGCAGGCAGTCGCGCGCGAGGTGTTCGAGGAGGCGGGCGTGCGGGTCGCCGACGTGCGCTACCACTCCTCCCAGCCCTGGCCGTTCCCGGCCTCCCTGATGCTGGGCTTCCACGCCCGCGCCGTGTCGACGGACATCCGGCTGGAGCAGGACGAGATGGAGGACGCGCGCTGGTTCGACCGCGCCTACCTGAAGTCCTTCGAGCCGTCGGAGGCGTTCCGCCTGCCCCCGCCCGACAGCATCGCCCGCACTCTGATCGACGAGTGGATCGAGGGGCGCGTCTGACCGTCGCACACGGGCCCTCCGCCCCATAATTTACGAATAGTTGACGAACAGGGCGCCAAGCTCTCGGCAACACGGCTCCGCGTCGCGGGGCGGGAGCGGAACCGGGCGCCCAGACCCGGGCACCCGGACCCTGAGGGGGCGGAAGGCGTCGATGAGGGGATTGGCCGGGGTCATCCGGTACCTGGAGCAGGCCGCGCGCGGGGGCACGCGGCCGGTGCACCTGGTCGTCGTGGGGTTCGGGGAGCAGCAGGCCATCCGCTACTCCATGGACCTGGAGATGTTCCTGCAGAAGGAGTTCGCGCGGATCGCCGCCGACCGCGGGTTCGCGCTGTTCCAGCTGGACGAGCAGGACTTCTGCTTCCTGGTGCCGGACAAGGGCGGGCGCGCCTACGGCAGCGTGACGGAGATCCGCGCGGCGCTGCACCGCGGGCTGGAGCAGTTCATGCCCGGCACCTTCGGCAGCTTCGACCTGTCCCGCGTGGTCTCGGCGCACGACCTCTCCATCTCCGGCGACAGCCCGCTGGAGCTGCTGCAGGCCCACATGGACCGCAAGCGCGCCGCCGCCGGCCCCGGCCGGGCGGGGGAGGAGCTGTCGGCCGACCACCTGGCGCGGCTGGAGAAGGCCCGGCGCGAGCTGGGCCCGGCGGAGCTGGTGGCCCGGGTCGTGCGTTCCCAGCGGGTGTTCATGCAGCAGGGGCCGGACGGCTTCGCGCCCGTCTTCACCGAGTACTACTGCGCCATGGACGCGGTCCGCCGCGAGCTGATCGGCGACGTGGACCTGCGCCAGAACCGCAACATGTTCAACATGCTGACGGTGCGCCTGGACCGCATCCTGCTGGACAGCTTCGCCCTGGTGAACCCGTCGCGCGACCGCTGCTCCATCAACCTCAACGTCGAGTCGGTCTTCACCGCGGAGTTCGAACGGTTCACCAAACATTGCGGCGACCTCGGCCGCGTGGTGATCGAGTTCCGCGCCTCCGACATCATGCAGAACTTCGACGAGTTCCTGGTCGCCCGCGACCACCTCTGCGACCGCGGGGCGGTGCTGGCGGTGGACGCCATGTTCCCGCGCATGGTCGGCGTGCTGAACCCGGCCGAGCTGGGGGTGAAGATCGCCAAGCTCTTCACCACCAACGACGGCTACGCCCAGCTGGCCGACCGCAAGCGCCAGATCGGGGAGCTGCAGAAGTCCGGCGTCACCCTGATCGCGAGCCGGGTGCAGGACGCCCAGGCCTTCCGCATGGCGGCGGAGGCCGGCATCCGCATGTTCCAGGGCTTCCACATGGACCGGCTGGTGCGCGGCCAGGCGGCCTGAGGCCTCAGTCCTGGCCGTCGGCCCGCTGGTCCTGCTCGGCCCGGAACGGGTGGGCGGGGTAGACGCCGAGGATGCGGACCTCGCGGGCGAAGAAGTCCAGCTCCTCCAGCGCCAGCCGCATCGGCCGGTCGTCGGGATGCCCCTCCACGTCGGCGTAGAACTGGGCCGCGGTGAAGCGGCCGTCCACCATGTAGCTCTCCAGCTTGGTGATGTTCACGCCGTTGGTGGCGAAGCCGCCCAGCGCCTTGTAGAGCGCCGCCGGCACGCTGCGCACCCGGAACACCATGCTGGTGACGACCGGCCCCCGGCCGCGCGGGGCGGCCTTCGGCTCCTTCGCCATCACGAGGAAGCGGGTGGTGTTGTGCTGGGCGTCCTCGATCCCCTGGGCCAGCACGTCCAGCCCGTAGATCTCCGCCGCCAGGTCGGAGGCGATGGCGCCCTGGGTCGGGTCGCCCCACTTGGCGACGTCGGCGGCGGCGCCGGCCGTGTCGGCGTGGGTCACCGGCTGCAGCCCGCGCTCGCGCAGCCAGCCGCGGCACTGGGACAGGGCCTGGATGTGGCTGTGCACCTGCCTCAGCCCCTGGACGGTCGCCCCCTTCGGCGCCACCAGGCAGTGGACGACGCGCTGGAAGTGCTCCCCGATGATGTGCAGGCCGCCGCGCGGCAGCAGATGGTGGATGTCCGCCACCCGGCCGGCGACCGAGTTCTCGATCGGCAGCATGGCCAGCCGGGCGCGGCCCTCGTTCACGGCGGCGAAGGCGTCCTCGAAGGAGGCGCAGGGCAGCGGCCGCATGTCGGGGAAGACCTTGCGGCAGGCGAGGTCGGAATTGGCGCCGGGGGCGCCCTGGTAGGCGATGGTGTTCTCGGGCATCGGGTCGGCCTTCAGGGCAAAGGGCGGCAGGGCAAAGGGCGGCAGGGCAAAGGGGGCGGCAGGGCAAAGGGGGCGTCAGGAACGCGTTGGGTCGAGGAGCCGGCGGGCGCGCTCGAGGTCCTCGGCCGTGTCGACGCCCAGCGGGACGGCTTCGACCACGGCGGCCTCGATGCGCATGCCGTTGGCCAGAGCGCGCAGCTGCTCCAGCCGCTCGCGCCGCTCCAGCGCCGAGGGCGGCAGCGACACGAACCGCTCCAGCGCGTCGCGACGATAGGCGTAGAGGCCGATGTGGTGGAAGTGCGGCCCGTCGCCCCAGGGGGCGGTCGCCCGTGTGAAATAGAGGGCGCGGCCCTGGCGCGCCCCCGGCTCCAGCTCCAGCACCGCCTTGACGACGTTGGGGTTCACCCGCTCCGCCTCGTCCCTGATCTCCACCGCGAGCGTGGCGACGTCCACGCCCGGCACCGACAGGGGCGCGAAGACGGCGCGCACGGTCGCGGGCTCGATGGTGGGCAGGTCGCCCTGGACGTTCACCACCGCGTCGTGGCGTCGGTCGGGGTCGAGCCGCGCCACCGCCTCATGGATGCGGTCGGAGCCGGAGGGGTGCGCCGGGTCGGTCAGCACCGCGCGGCCGCCGGCTTGCTCCACCGCGTCGGCGATCTCCCGCTCCGCCGCGGCGACGACGACGGGGCCGATGCCGGCCTCCATGGCGCGGCGCCAGACATGCACGATCATCGGCGCGCCGTGGATGTCGGCCAGCGGCTTGTCCGGCAGCCGGGTCGAGGCGAGCCGCGCCGGGATCACGACGATGGGGTTGCGCGGGGGCTGGAGGGGGCTGTCGCTCATGGTGGCGAACCCCGTGCGACATTTGGTCCGGCGGGTCAAGCCCGAAAGCGGGTGGACGGACCCGCGCGCTCCGCTAAGGTGCCCAGCGACCGACCGACACGGGCGAGCATCGACAGCGCGCCCGCTTGGCGCTATTTTGCCCCGCACCCGTGGGATAAGCGGGCGGGATAAGAGGGTTAGGACGAAATGGCCGGCAGTTTCTTCAACAAGGTTTCCATGGCTGTGCTGGGCGCGATGCTGCTCGCCCTGCTGGCCGGGTTCGTCTCCAAGCGCCTGGTGCACCCGCACCAGCTGGCGGAGAACGCCTACAAGGTCGAGGTCGCCGAGGAGGCGCCCGCCGCCGGCGCCGCTCCGGCCGCCCCCGCCGCCCCCGAGCCGGTCACCCCGCTGCTCGCCGCCGCCGACGCGGCCGCCGGCCAGAAGGGCAGCAAGGCCTGCGCCGCGTGCCACAGCTTCGAGAAGGGCGGCGCCAACAAGGTCGGCCCGAACCTGTGGAACGTCGTCGGCGGCCAGAAGGCGCAGGTGGCCGGCTTCGCCTACTCCGACGCCCTCAAGGGCAAGGGCGGCGCCTGGGCGTACGAGGACCTGAACGCGTTCCTCGCCTCGCCCAAGGGCTACGCCCCCGGCACCAAGATGAACTTCGCCGGCATCAAGGGCGCGCAGGACCGCGCCAACCTGATCGCCTGGCTGCGCCAGCAGGCCGACAGCCCGGCCCCGCTGCCCTGAGCGGCGGCACCGCCGACGGTTCTCAGGCACGGGGACGGCTCGCAAGGGCCGTCCCCGTTGTCGTTCGGGGGGCTGGGCCATGCCCACCCCTCCCCCCTTTTTCGTCATGCCCGCGGAGGCGGGCATCCAGGCATTCAGCCCGCGAGCACGCCCATTGCCTGGACCCCCGCCTCCGCGGGGGTGACGGCAGAGTGGAACGTGAAACGGCAGCCCCCCGCCCCCTTCCGACCCCGCTCCCGCCCCACCCCACGACCAGGAGCCCCGCGATGACCGAACCCTGCCCCGACGCGCTGGTGGCCCTGGCGCACCGGCT
>DASPKT010000199.1:0-8890 GCA_035627915.1 Azospirillaceae bacterium | reverse complement strand
GATGCCGGCCGCGCCCTGCTGGACGAGGTGCGGCAGGTCGGCGCCGGGCTGCTGGTCATGGGCGTCTACGGCCATTCCCGCCTGCGCGAGCGCATCCTGGGCGGTACCTCCCGCCACGTGCTGCACCACGCCGACATCCCGGTCCTGGTGGCGCACTGAGGACCGTGGCGCATTGGGGGGCCTATCCCCGCTCCACCGTGAGGAGCGGCCACAGCAGGTCCCAGCGCTTGGCGTCCAGCCGCTCCCGGTACTGGGCCAGCTTGTCGGGGCGCGACCGGGCGTGCGGGGTGGGGCGCAGGCGCAGGGCGAACAGGTCGTCCGTGCCCAGCGGCGCCAGCACCTCGACCCGCCCGCCCGGGCCCAGCCGCGCCGCCACGCAGGTCGGCGTCTCCAGCCAGCGGGTCAGCGCGTCGGCGGTGTCGCGGTAGGGGGCGTCGCCGTTGCGGCGGTGCATGCGCGCCTGGTTCCTGGCCGACCATTCCGGCGGCGTCCCGGCCCAGGGCGCCGGCGGGCCCAGGGCGGCCAGGCGGGCGGAGATATCCTCCTCGCGCTCCCCCCGGGGGTCCGCGGGGTCGAAATAGACCACGTCCAGGTCCGGCAGCGGCGTCGGCGCCGCAAAGCCGTGCAGCCGGTCCCACACGGCGCCGCGCACGAAGCCCGCCCCGATCCAGGCGTCCGGCAGCGCCGCCGCGCGCAGCGCCTCCAGGCAGGCCATGCGCCAGGGGCAGGCGGCGACGATGGCGGCGATGCGGTCGAGGTCCGGGGTCACGGCGATGCGTTCGGGTACGGCGCTTGGCGGCGGGCGGGGGACGCCGCATAGTAGGGCAAAGGCCTGGGCCGGCAAGGCCCGTGCGGCAAGGCCCGTGCGGCAAGGGAGGGAAGACCCGTGGAAGAGCTGTTCGAGCGCCAGATGGCGATGTACGTCACCTACCACCGGGACAAGCGCAACCGCGCCACCCATTTCCTGGGCATCCCCGCCATCGTCTATTCCCTGATCCAGCTGGCGGCGCTGGTGCGCCTGCCGGTGGGCGAGGGCGAGCTGTCGCTGGCGGTGCTGCTGACCGGGGCGGCCTGGGTGCTGTGGGTGCTGCTGAACCGCGCCATCGGCCTGACCATGGGGCTGTTCCTGGTGCCGTCCCTGCTGGCGGCGGAGTATGTGGCGCGCACCCACGGCGACGCGACGGTCTGGACCGTCTTCGCCGTCGCCTTCGTCGGCGGCTGGGTGCTGCAGCTCTGGGGCCACGTCTATGAGGGCAAGCGGCCGGCGCTGCTGTCCAACCTGTTCCAGGCCCTGATCGGCCCGATGTTCCTGGTGGCGGAGGTGTTCGCCCACCTGGGCTGGCAGCCGGAGCTGCTGGCCCGGGTGGAGCGCCTGGCCGCCGAGCGCGAGGCCGCGGCGGCCCGGTAGGCCCCCGGGGCGCCTACTCCAGCAGGGAGCGGAGCATCCAGGCGGTCTTCTCGTGCAGCTGCATGCGCTGGGTCAGCAGGTCGCAGGTCGGCTCGTCGCTGGCCTCCTCCGCCACGGGGAAGACGGCGCGGGCGGTGCGGGCGACGGTCTGCTGCCCCTCCACCAGCTGGCGGATCATCTCCTCGGCCGGCGGGGTGCCCGTCTCCTCCTTGATGGAGGTCAGCTGGGCGTACTGGCTGTAGCTGCCCGGCGCCGGGAAGCCCAGGGCGCGGATGCGCTCGGCGATGTCGTCCACGGCCGTCGACAGCTCGGTGTACTGCGCCATGAACATGGCATGCAGCGTGTTGAACATCGGGCCGGTGACGTTCCAGTGGAAGTTGTGCGTCTTCAGGTACAGCGTGTAGGTGTCCGCCAGCAGCCGCGACAGCCCCTCGGCGATGCGGGCGCGGGACTCGTCGGGGATGCCGATGTCGATCTTGGGCGCCTTGGACATGGGAAGCTCCTTCTCGTTCTGCCTCGGCCGGCTCGTTCCGCCTCGGCTGGGTGCCGTGGAAACAGCTAGGTCGCGATACCGCCCAGGATAGGCCCGGCCCGCGAAGCCGGCAAGGCGGTTTTAGAATAATTCTAAACTGAGCCGCCCCGCATGCCGACCATGCTGGACTGAATGGAGGGGATGCCGCATCTCACCCGAAAGTGGCCCCCCGAATGCGCCGACTGTGGCACAATGCCCCTCCGCTGCAACCGGGAGAGAGGGACACCCATGGCCGGACGGACGCGAGGCATGCTGCTGGCGACGCTGGTTGCCGCCTGGCCCGGCCTCGCCGGGGCCGCCGACCTGACGGTGGAGGTGCGCGACGCCGACGGCAAGCCGGTGCGCGACGCGGTGGTGGTGCTGGCGGCCAAGGGAGGCGCCGGCACCGCGAAGGAGCCGCGCATCGTCGACCAGGTGAACGAGGAGTTCCGGCCCTACGTGCAGGTGGTGCGCGCCGGTTCGCAGATCGTCTTCCGCAACAGCGACGAGACGCGGCACCACGTCTTCTCCTTCTCCGACGCGCGCCCGCTGGAGACGCAGCTGAACCCCGGCGACAGCTCCGCGGCGATGGCGTTCGACAAGCCGGGCGTGGTGGCGCTGGGCTGCAACATCCACGACCACATGTCGGCCTTCGTCTACGTCACCGACAGCGCCCATGCCGCCGTGACGGGCGAGGACGGGCGCGCGGTGCTGGCCGGGGCGCCCGAGGGCGCACACACGCTGCGCGTCTGGACGCCGCGGCTGAAGCCCGGCGCGCCGGAGCACGAGCAGCCCGTCACCGTCGCCGCCGGGGCCGCGGTCACGGTGCCGCTGGCCGGCCTGCTGCCGGACCGCCGCCCCTCGGCCGACGCCGAGCGGTCGAGCTACTGAGGAGCGTCCCTTGTCGCTCGGCTTCCGCAACCGGCTGGCGCTGTTCCTGGTGGCGACGCTGGCGGTCGTCCAGCTCCTGACCGGCGCCACCGTCTACAGCTTCACCCGCCAGGCCCTGATCCGCCAGGGCCAGGCGGAGCTGGTGCAGTCCGCCGACCAGTTCGACCGCCAGCTGGAGACGCTATCCCAGCGGCTGGCGGAGGGCGGCAAGATCCTGTCGCTGGACTACGCGCTGCGCCAGGCCGTCGCCGGGAAGGAGCACGCGACCGTGCTGTCGGCCCTGCGCAACTTCGGCCGGCGCATCGGGGCGGCGCGCATGCTGCTGGTGAACCTCCAGGGCGGCATCGAGATCGATACCGAGCGGCCGCGCGACGGCGGCGGCGAGGCCGGCGCCTTCGCCTACCCCGCCCTGCTGGACGCGGCGGCGGCGGACGGCAAGGCGGCGGCCGTCGGCGTGCTGGACGGGCGGGTGCACCGCATGGTCGTGGTGCCCGTGCTGGCGCCGACGCCCATCGCCTGGATCTGCATCCTGGTCCCCGTCGATGACGCCTTCACCGCCGAGCTGCGCAGCCTCTCCTCGCTCGCCAAGTCCATCGCCATCGTGGCGGAGACGGCACCCGGGGCCTGGGGCGTGGTGGCCGCGACCGAGACGGTGCTGGAGCCGCTACGCGACCTGCCGCCCCCCGGCCGCATGGTCCGGCGCGAGCCGGAGGTGACGCTGCTGGCAGGGGACGAGTACCTGGTCATGGCGACGCCGGTGCGCGCGGCGGAGGGCAGCCCGCCCGTGGTGGCGGTGCTGCAGTACCCGCTGGCCGAGGCGCTGCGGCCCTACAAGCCGATGGCGGTGTGGCTGGGCGTGCTGCTGGCGGCCGGGCTGGCGGCGGCGCTTGTCGGCACCGTGCTGATCGCCCGCGGCGTCACCCGCCCCATCGCGGAGCTGGCGACGGTGGCGCGGCGGATCGAGGGGGGCGACTACGCCGCCCCGCCCGCTTTGCCGGACCGGGACGAGATCGGGCAGCTGTCGGCGGCGCTGGGCAGCATGGCCCGCGCCATCTCCGAGCGCGAGGAGCGCATCCGCCACCAGGCCACCCACGACGCCGCCACCGGCCTGCCCAACCGCGCCCGGCTGGAGGAGCTGGCCGGCGCGCTGGCCGGCGCCGGGCGGCCGGCCGCCCTGCTGCTGGTGGGGATCGAGCGGCTTAGGGAGATCGTCAACACGCTGGGCCACGAGGTCGGCGACCGGCTGATGGCCGAGGCGGGCGCCCGGATCGCGGCCACCGTCGGCGGCGGCGCCCCGGTGGCCCGGGTGGCCGACACGGCGCTGGCCGTGCTGCTGCCCGGCGCCGGCGAGGCGGCGGCGATGGAGGCAGCCGGGCGCATCGACGCCGCCTTCGACGCGCCCTATGTCGAGGGCGACCTGTCGGTGGACCTGGCCGTCGCGGTCGGCGTGGCGCTCTGCCCCGGGCAGGGCTGCGGCCCGGCGACGCTGCTGCAGCAGGCCGACGTGGCGCTTTACGCCGCCGGCCGGGCCGACCCGCCGGTCGCCCTCTACGACGCCGCCACCGACCCGCACCGGCCGGAGCGCCTGTCCCTGATGGGCGAGCTGAAGGAGGCGATCGAGCAGGACGTGCTGGCCCTGCACTACCAGCCCAAGCTGGACCTGCAGGCCGGCCGCGTCATGGGGGCGGAGGCGCTGGTGCGCTGGATCCACCCGAAGCGCGGCTTCATCCCGCCCGACAGCTTCATCCCCCTGGCCGAGCAGACCGGCACCATCCGCCGCCTGTCGCGCTGGGCGCTGGGGACGGCGGCGCGCCAGCTCTCCGCCTGGGGCGGGCAGCGGCTGGGGCTGCGGCTGGCGGTCAACCTGTCGGTGCGCGACCTCGCCGACCCGGCCCTGCCCGATCATGTGGCGGAGCTGCTGGCGCAGCACGGGCTGCCGCCGGAGCGGCTGATCCTGGAGATCACCGAGAGCGCCATCATGGGCGAGCCGGACGCCGCCATCGCCGTGCTGAAGCGGCTGGCCGACCGCGGCGTGGACCTCTCCATCGATGATTTCGGCGTGGGCCAGTCCTCCTTCGCCTATCTGCGCCGGCTGCCGGTGAAGGAGCTGAAGATCGACAAGTCCTTCGTGCTGAAGCTGGCGCAGGAGAAGGGCGACCAGGCCATCGTCCGCTCCATCGTCGAGGTCGGGCACAGCCTGGGCTACAAGGTCACCGCCGAGGGGGTGGAGGACGAGGGCGCGCTGGCGCTGCTGCGCTCCATGGGCTGCGACTGCGCCCAGGGCTACTTCATCGCCCGGCCCCTGGCAGCACCCGCCTTCGGCGACTTCCTGGCGGGGACGAGCTGGCCGCCGGTGCGGCTGCCGGCGGAGGAGACCGTCTGATGCGCGGACCCCGGCTCCTCTGCGCCGCCGCGGCGCTCACCCTCTGGTCGGGCACGGCGGCGGCCGACGGGCTGCCGGACCTGACCCTGCGCGCCATGGCCGACCTGCGGCTGGTGCGCACGCCGGACGAGGTGGGCTGGCGCGACGGCGGGCTGGGGCTGACCCGCTACGGCGGCGACGGCGCCGCCTCCCAGGTGGAGCCGCAGCTGGCGGAGCTGGCGCTGGTGCCGACCCTGCACCTCGCCTCCGGCCTGGACGCCACTGCCTATGTCCGGGTCGAGCCGGACCAGGACACGGTCGTGGACGTGGTGGAGGCATACTTGCGCTACCGCCCCGTCTCCACCAGCCGCTGGCGCTGGTCGGGCCGGGCCGGCGCCTTCTTCCCGCCGGTCAGCCTGGAGAACGACGGGCTGGCCTGGAGCAGCCGCTACTCCCTGACGCCGTCGGCCATCAATTCCTGGATCGGGGAGGAGGTGCGCGCCATCGGGGCGGAGGGCACCCTGGAATGGCGCGGCGACGCCGACCGGCTGAAGGCGTTCGGCTCCGTCTTCGGCTGGAACGACGCGGCCGGCATCCTGGTCGCCTACCGCGGCTGGGCGCTGCACGACCGCTGGACCGGGCTGAACGAGGACGTCCGCATGCCGGACGAGATCCCGCTGCACCTGGGCGGCCGGCCGCCCTTGTCGCGCGACATCTTCCTGGAGACGGACGACCGGGCCGGCTGGTACGCGGGGGGCGAGTGGGCGCGCCGCGGCCTGGGGCGGCTGACCGCCATGCGCTACGACAACCGCACCGACCCGCGCTCCTTCAACGGCCAGTTCGGCTGGCAGACCCGGTTCTGGAGTGCGGGGGCGGAGCTGACGCCGCTTCCCGGCCTCACCCTGCTGGCGCAGGGCATGGTCGGCGACACCGAGGTGTGGCCGAACCGCATCCTGCGCAGCTGGACCGACTTCGAGGCCTTCTACCTGCTGGCCAGCCAGGAGATCGGCCGCTGGCGCCTGACCGCCCGCTTCGACGCCTTCGGGACCGAGGAGCGCAGCCTGTCCCACGCCACCCGCAAGCAGCTGGGCGGCAACGGCAAGGCGTACCTGGCCGCCGTCTCCCACCGGCCGCACGACCGGGTGCGGGTGACGCTGGAGCTGCTGCACGTCGACAGCACCCGCCAGCAGCGCCTGGCGGTGGACCTGCCGGAGGACGCGGCGGAAACACAGGTCCAGGCCAGCGTCCGCCTGTTCTTCTGACACGGCAACTTGACGGGACGTTCTAGAACGTCCATTCTAATTGCCATGGTCCGCACCGCCCGCTTCTCCGCCGACGCCTTCGTGAAGGCCGCCATCGCGCTGGTCGCCGAGGGCGGCCCGTCCGCCGCCACCATCGGGGCCGTGGCCCGTGCCGTCGGCGCGCCCACGGGCTCCGTCTACCACCGCTTCGCCTCGCGCGACGCCGTCGTCGCGACGGCCTGGGCGGAGGTGCATGGCGGCTTCGTCCAGCACGTGGCCCCGGCGCTGCACGCCGGCTCAGCCGCGGCCGCCGCGCTGGCGCTGGTGGGCTGGGCGCGGGCGGACGCGGTGCGGGCGCGCTTCCTGCTGCTGAACGAGTCCGGCACCCTCTACGACGCCGCCCCGCCGCCCGAGCTGCGCGAGGAGATCCGCCGGCAGGAGGAGGAGATCGACGCCGCCTTCGCCGCGCTGCTGGAACGCACCGGCGGGACGGGCGACCCGGCCGCCATCGCCCGCGCCCGGTTCCGCGTGTTCGACGGGCCCATCGCCTTGCTGCGCCCGCACCTGCTGGCCGGCGCCGTGCCGGCCTATGTGGACAGGCTGGTGCTGGAGCTGCACGGGGTCCCCGCCGACGCGCCGGGCCTGGCGAGCGGGAAGGCGGCGTGATGGTCAGGCTCTCCGCCCAGCGCGACATGACGGGCACGCCCGTGCCGCTCCACGATGCCGGCGACTTCGAGGGGCTGCGGCGGGCCGGCCGGCTGGCCGCGGCGACGCTGGACTTCATCGCTGGGCATGTGCGGGCCGGGGTCAGCACCGGGGAGCTGGACCGGCTGTGCGAGGCCTTCATGCGCGACCACGGCGCCGTGCCGGCCACCATCGGCTACAAGGGCTACCGCCACGCCAGCTGCATCTCGGTCAACCACGTCGTCACCCACGGCATCCCGTCCGACCAGAAGCGGCTGATGCCGGGCGACATCGTCAATGTCGACGTCACCCCCATCCTGGACGGCTGGCACGGCGACAGCAGCCGCACCTTCGCCGTGGGCGAGATCGGGGTGATGGCGAGGCGGCTGGTCGACACGACCTTCGAGGCGATGTGGGCCGGCATCGACGCGGTGCGCCCCGGCGCCACGCTGGGCGACGTCGGCGCCGCCATCGAGGCGGTGGCGAAGCGCGAGCGGTTCGGCGTGGTGCGCGACTTCTGCGGCCACGGCATCGGCCGCGTCTTCCACGACGCTCCCCAGGTGCTGCACTACGGCCGCCCCGGCACCGGCGTCCGGCTGGAGCCCGGCATGGTCTTCACCATCGAGCCGATGCTGAACGCCGGCCGCGCCGAGGTGAAGGTCCTGCCCGACGGCTGGACGACGGTCACCCGCGACCGCTCCCTCTCCGCCCAGTTCGAGCACATGGTGGGGGTCACGGAGACGGGCGTGGAGGTGTTCACGCTGGGCGCGTGAGCGCGCCGCTCCCTATCCCCTCTCCCCCTGAGGGAGAGGGAAGGGGCCCGCGGCGAAGCCGTGGGAAGGGTGAGGGGTCCCGGTCGTGGAGCAGCGGTTGCGCGGTGCGGGCTTCGACAGGCTCAGCCTGAGGGGCGTTTGAGATGCTCCCGGTGAGTGGGCAGCGGGGGCGGCGTGCGGCCTTCGACAGGCTCAGGCTGAGGGACGTGTTGCTGCTCCCGGTGACTGCCAGGCAGTGAACACCGGGCCTGGCATCCACCGCCCCTCATGCTGAGCTCGGTCAGAAGCACGCAGAGCCCCGCAGCCGCACCCGGGCTCGATGCCCGGCGTCCCGACTCCCACCCCTCACCCTCCCACCGCTACGCGGCGGGCCCCTCCCTCTCCCTCAAGGGGAGAGGGGACCCGGCAAGGGGAGAGGGAAAGAGAGGAAGGGGAGCGCCGACCATTCCGTTTCCGCAACGATCACCCGATGCTGGCGCGCAGCATCCAGGCGGCCTTCTCGTGGGCGTTCATGCGGCCGTTCATGAGGTCCTCGGTGACTGTGTCGCCGGCGTCCTGGGCCAAGCGGACGACCTCGCGGCAGGCGCGCACGACGGTTTCGTTGTCGTGGACCAGCTGCTCCAGCATGCCGCGGGCGTCGGGGACGCCGTGCTCGTCCTGGAGGGAGGAGAGCTTCAGGAACTGGCTGAGGCTTCCGGGGGCGAAATGACCCAGCGCCCGGATGCGCTCCGCCACCTCGTCCACCGCCTCGGTCAGGTCCTCGTACTGGACCTGGAACATCTCGTGCAGGCTGTGGAACTGCGGGCCGGTGATGTTCCAGTGGAAGCCGTGGGTCTTGCCCAGCAGCGTGTAGGTGTCGGCCAGCACGCGGGCGAGGCCCTCGGCCAGGGTCTGGCGCTGCGGGTCCTCGATGCCTGTGTGGACGCCCATCTCCTCCTGGGACGGCGGGGTGTCGGCGGTCTGCAGGCGGCTGTCCATGCGGTGTCTCCGGTCTTTGCGCAGGCGAAGGGGCGGGAGCGC
>DASPKT010000198.1:0-2218 GCA_035627915.1 Azospirillaceae bacterium | reverse complement strand
TGCAGATGGGGCAGGGCTGGCGGGTTGAGTCGGTGGCGGACTTCTACGGCAACGGCAGCGACGACTTCCTGTTCTTCAACACGCAGTCGCGGGCGATGCTGTTCTGGGACAGCACGCAGGGCAACAGCGGGTTCCGGGACTTCATCACGCTGAGCGAGGGCTGGAGCTTCGTTGAGAGCGGCGACGTGTCGGGCGACGGCAAGGCCGACGTGATCCTGCGCAACGACGCCAGCGGGGCGGCGATCTACTGGGACGGCGGCAAGTTCGTCGACCTCGGCGGCACGCTCGCGGGCGTCACGGTGGTCGGCGTCGGCGACGTCGGCTGATCCCGGCCGGACGCCGGAACGACAAGGGCCGGGACACCCGAAGGGGCGTCCCGGCCCTTTCCTTTTGCGTTCAGCGCACGTTGCCGGCGGCCTTCTCGATGCGGCCGATATGGTCCAGGCCCGGCACGATCTCGGAGCGGACGAACTCCACCCGCTTCATCGGCCCGCCGCCGCCCTGGGGGAAGCGCTGCCGCCACAGCGACATCTTGACCGCCAGCCCGCACAGCACGCCCCCGATGGTGGTGTGGTGGGACAGAATCTGGGCGCGCACGGCGCGGAAGCTCTCCGCGTTGATCTCGTTCCAGAAGTCGCGGGTCCGGCGGTCGAACGCCTCGAACCGGCCGGTGATGGAGGTGGTGACGGCCGACAGGGTGCGCTGCACCTCCACCATCTGCTTCGCCAGCATGCGGTCGCGGGCGACCATGTCGTTCTTCACCGCCTCCACCAGCCAGGCCTGGAAGCGCTGCACGTCCGGCACCAGCCCGTCCAGGCATGAGCGGAAATAGGCCAGCGACAGGAACACGTCGCCGTATTCCTCCAGGAAGGTCGGGATGTCCTGCAGCTTCACGTTCAGGCGCCGCGACAGCAGGGTGAGGTTGCGCAACGCCTCCTCCCGGTCGGGGTTGGCGAGCAGGCGCATCAGGTCGGCGATGTCGTCGATCGACCGGTCCTCCGACCCGTAGACCTGCTGCAGCAGCGGCCGGGTGAAGTCCCGCATGTAGACGGTCAGTTCCAGCCGCTTGCGGTCGGACAGGCGGAGGTGGCGGGCATCCTCCACCTCGATGCCCAGCCGGCGCAGCTCCACCCGCAGCGTGTAGACGTCGAAGCTGTTGATCTGGGTGAGGCGGGCGATCTGCGCCATGTCCAGGCGCAGCTCCCGCTGGTGGGAGGGGTAGAGCGAGCCCAGGCTGTCCGGGGCGACCTGGCCGGACCCGGCGCTGCGGTCGTTGAACAGCTCCACGACCGTCTCCAGCCGGGCGTTCTTCACCAGCTTGGCACGGGCGAGGCCGGGCGTGTGCACCGGCACCATGGCGAGCGGCAGGACGTGCAGCGCATCGCGCGAGGCGTCGTCGAACAGGGCGTCTTCCCCGGTCCGGTCCTTCTCCGCGGCGTCGGTCAAGAGGCTGGGCCCGTTCGGTTGCGGCGCGTCCCCGGCATCATCCGGGAGCGCCGCCGCCGCCACAACCCCTTTCGGGGGCGGGGGCCCGCGGGCCTCAGCGGCCGCGCAGCAGCGCGCCCAGCACGCCCCGCACCAGCTCGCGCCCGACCCGGCCGCCGATGGCGTTGCCGACCCCGCGCGCCAGGCTTTTCGCCAGCACGTCGGCGGCGGCCTCGGGCTGGCGGGCGCGGGGCTGGGCCGGCCGCGCCTGCGGGCGCGCCGCCTGCGCGTGGGCCGCCTGGGCGCGGGCGGGCGGCGCCTTGAAGGGCGGCGGCGTCTCCGCCCGGCGGGTCAGCCGCTCGTGCGCGGACTCGCGGTCCACGGTCCGGTCGTAGCGGGGGCCGAGGCCGCTCTCCCGCAGCGCCTGCGCGATCCGCTCCGGGCCGGCGGGCCCCAGGCGCGAGGCGGGCGGGCGGACCAGCGCCCGCTCCACCGGCGTGGGCGAGCCGCGCTCGTCCAGCACCGAGGCCAGCGCCTCGCCCACCCCCAGCTCGGTGATGGCGGCGGCGGTGTCGAGCCCCGGCTTGGGCCGGAAGGTCTCGGCCGCGGCGCGCACCGCCTTCTGGTCGCGCGGGGTGAAGGCGCGCAGCGCGTGCTGCACGCGGTTGCCGAGCTGCGCCAGCACCGCATCGGGAATGTCCAGCGGGTTCTGGGTGACGAAATACACGCCGACGCCCTTGGAGCGCACCAGCCGCACCACCAGCTCGATGCGCTCCACCAGCACCTTGGGCGC
>DASPKT010000197.1:0-9021 GCA_035627915.1 Azospirillaceae bacterium | reverse complement strand
ACCCAGCTGCCGGGCTCGTCGTGGCGGCCGGTCTTCACGAGGTCGCGGATGATCGAGCCGGAGGGGTCGGCGATCACCATGCGGGTCTTGGGGCTGGCCTTGGCGAAGAAGCGGCCCAGGCCCGACAGCGTGCCGCCGGAGCCGACGCCGACCACGACCGCGTCGATGTCGCCGTTCATCTGGCGCAGCAGCTCAGGGCCGGTCCAGGTCTCGTGCGCCCGCGGGTTGTCCTCGTTGGCGAACTGGTTCATGTAGACCGAGCCCGCGATCTCCTTGGACAGGCGCTCGGCGATGTCCTGGTAGTAGTCGGGGTGGCCCTTGCCCACGTCGCTGCGGGTGATGTGGATTTCCGCCCCCAGCGCCCGCAGGTGGTTGATCTTCTCCACCGCCATCTTGTCCGGGATGACCAGGATCAGCCGGTAGCCCTTGGCGGCGCAGACCAGCGCCAGGCCCAGGCCGGTGTTGCCGGCGGTCGCCTCGATCACGGTGCCGCCGGGCTTCAGCCGGCCGGCCTTCTCCGCCGCCTCGACCATGACCAGGCCGATGCGGTCCTTGATCGAGCCGCCGGGGTTCTGGTTCTCGAGCTTCAGGTACAGCTCGCAGGGGCCGGTATCGAACTTGGTGATGCGGACGACCGGCGTGTCGCCGATCATGGAAAGGATCGCCGGCTGCCCGGCGCCTGCGGTGGCGGCGCGCGGTGCTGCCTTCTCTGCGGTGGCCATGTCTTCCAACCCTATGTCTTGTGACGGCCCCTGTGGCGGGCCCGTGCTTTTGCGCGGACAGTGGCCGATTCGGGCAGCCCAAGCAACGGAAATCCCGGCGGGAAGATCAGTCCTAAAGGATTGGCGGCGCCGCGGCAAAGTCATGCCGCAGCGCACAAGGCAATCAAACTGCCGCGGCGCGTTTTACTGTGAAAGTTTCTGGCGCCACGGGCCTTCCATCCGCACGGATAAGTCCGCGGGCGTGCAGCAACTCCAGATTCCGCGCGAGGTTCTCGGCGCAGGCGGGGCGGTCCCAGCCCTCCAGCCAGTTCTGCTCCAGGAAGGCCATGATGGCGGGCTGGCCCAGCTCCACCTCCCACAGGATGCCCAGCAGGGAGGCCAGCGCCTCCTCCTCGATGCGGGTGTCGAGGTCGGCCGCCAGATGGGCGTCGGCCTCCGCCACCCGGCCGGACTCAGGCCCCGCCCCCAGGCCGAAATCGTAGAGGTGCCGGCGCTCCGGCGGGCAGACCAGCCAGTGCGCGACCTCGTGGATCAGCACGTAGGCCTCGCTGCGGGTGCGGATGGCGCGACCGTCCCAGCTGAAGGCGGCGGCCGGCTCCTCGTCCACGGTCCCGATGCCGAAGCGCTGCGCCAGCTCCACGCCTGCGGCGCGGTGCTCCGGCAGGTCGACGCCCAGCGGCACCAGCTCCAGCGTCGCCGCCAGCCGGTCCAGCACGGCGCGCGCCATGCCGGCGGGCAGCCGCGCCCGCACCGCGGCCAGCGCGTCGGGCACCTGCTCCAGCGGGATCTCGGTCAGGATCATGGGCGGACGCGGTCCAGCACCAGGATGCTGTAGGCCGGCGACTCCTCCCCCTGCTCCGGCTCGTCGCGGCGCGAGGTCTCGCGCCACTCCGCCCGGTCGAAGGCGGGGAAGAAGGCGTCGCCGATGGGCCGCGCGTGCACCTCGGTCAGGTAGAGCCGGTCGGCCGCCTTCAGCGCGTACTCGAACAGCTTCTCGCCGCCGATCACCATCACCTCGTCCCGCCCGTCGGCCTGGGCGATCAGCCGCGCCTGCGCCACCGCGGCGGGCAAATCGTGGCAGACCACGCCGCCCGGCGCCCGGTAGCCGTCCTGGCGGGTGACGACGATGTTGGTGCGGCCCGGCAGCGGCTTGGCCCCGATGCTCTCCCAGGTGCGGCGGCCCATGACGATGGGCTTTCCCATCGTCGTCTCCTTGAAGAACTTCAGGTCGCCCTTCAGCCGCCAGGGCAGCCGGTTGCCGACGCCGATCACGCGGTTCTCCGCGACGGCGGCGATGAGGGCGAGGCGGGGCTGGGCGGCGGCTGTCGGCTGGGTCATGGGCCCGGTTTCTAGCAAGACCGCCGGCCCCGGTGAACCCTCGCCGTCGGGGGATCAGCCTTGACGGAAGACCCGCCCCATGCCACGAACGAAAGTGGAACGTACGAGGGAGGGTGCGATGGCCTATGTCCTTGCCTGGCGGTTCACCGCCGCGGCCGGCCGCGAGGAGGCGTTCCGCGCCGCCTATGCCGGCGACGGGCCCTGGGCGGCCCTGTTCGGCCACGCCGACGGCTATCTCGGGACGGAACTGCTGGCCGCCGCCGACGGCCGCACCTTCCTGACCCTGGATCGCTGGGCGTCCGAGACGGCCTTCAGCGCCTTCAAGGAGCGGTTCGGGGCGGAGTACGCGGCACTCGACCGCGAGTGCGAGGGGCTGACCGCGGCGGAGGAGAGCCTGGGCGCCTACACGGGCTGAGGCCGTGACTGCGGCCCGATGAACGAGGGCATGAGGCAGAATTTCCCCCTTCCGTCATCCTGTCTCCCGGTACCCCGCCCCCCTCCGTCATCCCGGCGGAAGCCGGGATCCAGGGGCTTCGGCGGGGCGCGCCCGTCTGCCTGAGAACGGCTTGGTTCGGGGACCGCTTTGCCGGCCCCCTACGGCCGCGACTCCTGGACCCCGGCTTTCGCCGGGGTGACGGTCTGGGATGGTCCGGCGGCCGATGGAACGGTCGGACGGCCGATGGAAGAATCCGGCGGTCGATGGAGCGGCCGGACGGCCGCGGGACCGGCCTTTCCCCTCACACCGCCACGTCCGCCTTGATGTGCGGGTGGGGGTCGTAGCCGGTGATCTCGAAATCCTCGAACCGGTAGTCGAACAGGCTGTCGGGGCGGCGCAGGATGTGCAGCCGGGGGAAGGCCCTCGGCTCGCGCCGCAGCTGCTCCTCGGCCTGGGCGACATGGTTGAGGTAGAGGTGCACGTCGCCGCCCTGCCAGACCAGCTCGCCCGGCTCCAGGTCGCACTGCTGGGCCAGCATGTGGATCAGCAGCGCCGCCTCGCACAGGTTCCAGGGCAGGCCCAGCAGCGTGTCGGCGGAGCGCTGGAACAGCAGGCCCGACAGCTTCCCGTCGGCGACGAAGTACTGGTAGGTCATGTGGCAGGGCGGCAGCGCCATGCGCTCCAGCTCGCCCACGTTCCAGCCGGTGAAGAGCAGCCGGCGGCTGGCCGGGTTGGTCTTCAGCCCCCGCACCAGCTCCGCCACCTGGTCGACGGTGCGGCCGTCCGCGGTCTCCCAGCGGCGCCACTGCTTGCCGTAGACGGGGCCGAGGTCGCCCCAGCGGGCGGCGAAGGCGTCGTCCTCCAGCACGCGGCGCTCGAACTCGTCCTGCCCGATCTCCTCGCCCGTCTCCCTGCGGTAGCGGGCCAGCGGCCAGTCGGTCCAGATGCGCACCTTGTTGGCCAGCAGCGGCCGGATGCTGGTGTCGCCCGACAGGAACCACAGCAGCTCGTGCACGGCCTGGCGGTGGAAGATCTTCTTGGTGGTCAGCAACGGGAAGCCGGCCGACAGGTCGAAGCGCATCTGCTCCCCGAACAGCGCCAGCGTGCCGACGCCGGTGCGGTCCACCCGGCGGGCGCCGCGGTCGATCAGGCGGCGCAGCAGGTCCAGGTACTGGTATTCCGGATGGCGCTCGGTCGTCATGCTCCCTCCCCGGCGGCGGCGTCGTAAGGGATGCCGTCCCAGGGGGTGGCTGGCAAGCGCTAGATGGCGGAGCCGGCGAACCATTCCGGGCTCGCCGGGACGGATGCGGCCCCGCTGCGGGCGGCGGCGCGGGCCGCCATGTGCCGGTACAGCGCGCGCACCGCGTCGCTGGCCGTGCGCTCGAACAGGAAGGGCAGGACCGCGTGGACCAGGCAGGCAAGGCCGGCCAGCACCAGCCGGAGGCCGAATCCGCCGGCGGCCGCCATGTGCTCGCCGTAGCTCTCCCCGACCGAGGCCGGGTGGTCGTTGAACAGCCGCCGAATCATCGCCGCCTCCATTTGCCGGGACCATGGCCAGGATAGCGCGGACGGCCCGGAGGAAGTTTGCGGATTTGCCCCGCCGGCCCCGCCGTCATAGAATTTGCTTCCGCTGAATCCGTCATCCGGAGCATGTCATTCCATGGACGCCATCGACCGCAAGATCCTGCGCCTCCTGCAGGAGGACGCCTCGCTGCCGGTGGCGGAGGTGGCGGAGCGGGTCGGGCTCTCCACCACCCCCTGCTGGCGCCGCATCCAGCGGCTGGAGGCCGACGGGGTGATCCGCAAGCGGGTGGCGCTGGTCGACCGCGACAAGGTCAGGGTCGGGCTGACCGTCTTCGTGGCGGTGCGGACCAACCAGCACACCGCCGACTGGATGCAGCGCTTCGCCGAGGCGGTGGAGCGCATCCCCGAGGTGGTGGAGTTCTACCGGCTGAGCGGCACGGTGGACTACATGCTGCGGGTCGTGGTGCCCGACATCCCCGCCTACGACGCCGTCTACAAGCGGCTGGTCGCCGCGGTCCCGCTCTATGACGTCAGCTCGATGATCGCCATGGAGCAGATCAAGTACACCACCGCGGTCCCGGTGGATTACGCCTGACGAGGGACGCCGCGGGGGCGGGGCGGGCATGCGCCAAAGCCCTTTAACAGCCGTGCCCAAGGGCCTATATTGATAAGCGTCGGGCTTGCCCGACTATGGCGATAAACGCCGTGTGGAATAAGCGTTGCGGACCCGGGGGCGGTACCCGGCGCCTCCACCAATCTCCCCTCGCCGGTCCAGGCCGGCCAGGGACGATGGGGGCGAATCAGGATCGACGCGCGTGGTAAAGACATGGTTTTCGCCCGGCATGGTACCGCCGTTATCGGGCTAACCTTACAGATGCCAACGACAACGTTGCGTCTGATCTCCGTCTGGCCGCCTAACAGCCTCAACGGGCTGTAATCGGCTAGCGTAGAACGCGGTTCGGGGGGCGCCGGGCAACAGAAGTCCCCCCACTTAATTCCCAAGGCCCCGTCCAGAGGGCCGCCGAACGGAGCAGGCGCAACCAATGTCCAGGGATCAGCTTCGGTACGACAGGATGGTCGAGGCCGCCCTGCGCGGCGTCGTGCGCGAGGCGCTGGGCGAGGCGGCGAGCCGCGGCCTGCCGGGCGAGCATCATTTCTACATCTCCTTCCGCACCGGATTCCCCGGCGTCCGCATCCCGGAATACCTGAAGTCCCAGTACCCCGCGGAGATGACCATCGTCCTCCAGTACCAGTTCTACGGGCTGGAGGTGACGGACAGCCAGTTCCAGGTCACGCTGAGCTTCAACGGCTCGCATGAGCGGCTGGTGATCCCGCTGGCCGCCATCACCACCTTCGCCGACCCTTCCGTGAACTTCGCCCTGCAGTTCCAGCCCTCCGACGAGGACGCGGAGGAGGCCGAGGAGGAACTGGCGGAGGAGAGCGCCGCCCCGGCCGACGCCGAGGAGACGGCGGCCGCGGCGGACGACGACCAGCCGAAGACCGGCACGGTCGTGGCGCTCGACGCCTTCCGCAAGAAGTGATCCCGGGCGGGGCCGCGCGACGCCGATGCCCGCCTCCCGCGACTATGCCGACCATGTGGCCGAGCAGCTCGCCCCGCTGGGCGAGGTGAAGGTGCGTGCCATGTTCGGCGGCCACTCCCTCTCCATCGACGGCCTCACCTTCGCCCTCATCGCCGAGGACGTGCTGTACCTGAAGGCCGACGGCGGCAACCGGCCCGCCTTCGAGGCGGAGGGGCTGAAGCCCTTCGCCCCGTTCGAGGACGAGCCGCACAAGACCATGTCCTACTACCCCCCGCCCGACACCGCCTTCGATGAGCCGGACGAACTGCTGCGCTGGGCGCGCACGGCGCTGGAGGCGGCGCTGCGGGCACGGGCGAAGAAGAAGCCGCGCCGGGCGAAGTCACCGGCCGCCTGATCCCTCCCGGGCGGTCCCGCTGGGGCGCCACGGGAAGTGGCGGCCTCAGGGGCGCGCCCTCAGCGCCGGTCCAGGTGGACGGCCAGGACGGGCGCCGTCGTCACCGACTTCACGTCGCGGATGCGGGAGATGCGGTCGCGCACGGCGCTGAGCGCCGCCATGTCGGGGCAGCGCACCTTGACGATCATGTCCAGTTCGCCCGCCAGCGACTCGATGCTGAGGATCTCCGGCATGGCCTTCAGCAGGGGCGCGATGCGCGGGCAGACGGCGCCGTTCAGGCGCAGCGTCAGGTAGGCCTCCAGCCCCGGCGGCCGGGCGGCGGCGCCGAGGCGCACCGTGTAGCCCTGGATGACGCCGTCGCGCTCCAGCCGCGCCACGCGTTCCTGCACGGCGCTGCGGGACAGCCCGACCAGGGCGGCGATGCGGGTCGCGGTCTCGCGCCCGTTCGCTTCCAGCACGGCCAGGATGCGGCCGTCGGTCTCGTCCAGGGGCTGGGTCGTGGTCTCGGACATGCAACGCTCCGCTCGCGCCGGCGATCCGCCGGGTTTCCGGCACTCCGCCGGGTCGAGCCCGGCGCCGGACCGGCATAGGCTGCCCCGCATCGACCATCCCGAGCAAGGGCCCGATCCCATGACCGAGTGCATCACCCTGGACCCCAACGCTGCCCTCCTCTCCATCGACGTGCAGCGCGCCTTCGACGAGGAGCGGTGGGGCCGGCGCAACAACCCCGCCATGGAGGAGAACGGCCGGGCGCTGCTGGCCGCGTGGCGGCGGAGCGGCCGGCCGGTCTTCATCATCCGCCACGACAGCGTCACCCCCGGCTCCAGCCTGGCGCCGGGCCAGCCCGGCAACGGCTTCAAGCCCGGGTTCGAGCCCCGGCCGGGGGAGCCGCTGATCACCAAGTCGGTCAACAGCGCCTTCATCGGCACCGACCTGGAGGCCCGCCTGCGCGCCGCCGGGGTGCGCCAGGTGGTGCTGTTCGGCATCACCACGGACATGTGCGTCTCCACCACCGCCCGCATGGCGGCCAACCTCGGCTTCGAGCTGATCGTCGCCGGCGACGCCTGCCACACCTTCGACCAGACCGCCCCCGACAGCACGCCCGTGGACGCCGCCACCCTGCACCGGGTGCACCTGACCACCCTGAACACGGAGTTCGGCCGGGTGGTGGACACCGCCGGGCTGGTCGCCGCGGCGGGGCTGAGCGCGGCGGCGTGAGGGGTCGGCGCCCACGAGGCCCCCTCACCCTTCCCATTGCTGCGCAATGGGCCCCTCCCCTCTCCCTCGAGGGGAGAGGGGATTGCCGGCCTCTATCTCACCCCCCCCCGTGGAGGGGCCCGCCGCCCTTCCTTCCCCTCTCCCCTTGAGGGAGAGGGAGGGGCCCGCCGCCGGAGGCGGTGGGAGGGTGAGGGGTACGCTAGGCCCGAGCGTCGAGCACGGGTACGGCTGGGAGGCTGTGCGTGCTTCGACAGGCTCAGCATGAGGAACGGAGGATGCCAGGCCACATGAAGGCAGCCCGCCGCCCCGCGGCCGGCCCCCTCACCCCGCACAAATAAAAAGGGCAGAGCCCAGCGGCTCCGCCCTTCTTTCCGTGCCCGGAACGACCTTCTCAGGTGTCCAGGAAGCTGCGCAGCTTGCGGCTGCGCGACGGGTGCTTCAGCTTGCGCAGGGCCTTCGCCTCGATCTGGCGGATGCGCTCGCGCGTCACCGAGAACTGCTGGCCGACCTCCTCCAGGGTGTGGTCGGTGTTCATGCCGATGCCGAAGCGCATGCGCAGTACCCGCTCCTCGCGCGGGGTCAGCGAGGCCAGGACGCGGGTGGTGGTCTCGCGCAGGTTCGCCTGGATGGCGGCGTCCAGCGGCAGCACCGCGTTCTTGTCCTCGATGAAGTCGCCGAGGTGGCTGTCTTCCTCGTCGCCGATCGGCGTCTCGAGACTGATCGGCTCCTTGGCGATCTTCAGGACCTTGCGGACCTTCTCCAGCGGCATCATCAGCCGCTCCGCCAGCTCCTCCGGGGTCGGCTCGCGGCCGATCTCGTGCAGCATCTGGCGCGAGGTGCGCACCAGCTTGTTGATCGTCTCGATCATGTGCACGGGGATGCGGATGGTGCGGGCCTGGTCGGCGATGGACCGGGTGATGGCCTGCCGGATCCACCAGGTGGCGTAGGTGGAGAACTTGTAGCCGCGGCGGTACTCGAACTTGTCCACCGCCTTCATCAGGCCGATGTTGCCCTCCTGGATCAGGTCCAGGAACTGCAGGCCGCGGTTCGTGTACTTCTTGGCGATGGAGATGACGAGGCGCAGGTTGGCCTCCACCATCTCCTTCTTGGCGCGGCTCGCCTCCTTCTCGCCCTTCTGCACCGTGGAGACGATGCGGCGGAACTCGTTGAGCTCGACGCCCGTCGCGTTGGCGATATCGGCGATCTCGCGGCGCACTTTCTCGACCGGGGCGGCCTCGGCCTCGGCAAACGCTGCCCACTTCTTGTCGATGCCGGCCACGCGCCCGAGCCAGCCCTCGTCAAGCTCATTGCCGAGATATTCGTCGAGGAAGGCCTTGCGGTTGATGCGGTGGCGCTCGGCAAGGCGCAACGTCTGGCCGCCAAGCGACATCAGGCGGCGGTTGTAACCGTAGAGCTGGTCGACAAGATATTCGATTTTGGCATTGTTGAACGCAATCGCGGTGACAAGTTCAGTCAACTCCTCGCGAAGCTTCTGATACTTCTTCTCGTCAGCATTCGAGAATTCGGCGCCGCCGTGCATCGCCGATAGGCGGGCCTCCTGCAGCTTGTGGAACTTCTTGTAGATGCTGCTGAGCTCAGCGAACTTTTCGATCGCCGCCGGCTTTAGCAGCTCTTCCATTGCCGCGAGCGACAGCGTGTTGTCCTCGTCGTCGTCGTCAAAGCTCTGACGCGGCGCGCGGCGCTCGGTGAACTCGTCTTCCTCCTCGGCCGCCGGAGCCTCTTCGGCCGCATCGTCATCGTCTTCCTTGTAGGCGGGGCTCGCCGGCAGGTCGGACGCTTCGCCGCCTTCGACCTGCTCCTCGGTCGGGTCCTTCGACAGCATCGCAT
>DASPKT010000196.1:0-44929 GCA_035627915.1 Azospirillaceae bacterium | reverse complement strand
CGTCGGAGAAGGGGCTGACGCCCAGCAGCTCCAGGAAGGCCAGCCCCTCCGTCGCCAGCCAGAGCACGCGGCCGAGGTCGGGGTCGGAGCCGGAGGCGGCGATCTTCTCCAGCGCCTTGCGGTGGTCCTCGCGGACCGGGTCCAGCATGCGCGGGTTGGCCGCGACGGCCGCCAGCAGCCCCTGGCCGGAGGAGCGGTCGATGGGCTGCCACTCCAGCCGCGCCTGGAGGAAGGCCAGCAGCGCCCGGCCGGGCCGGTCGGGAAGCTCCTCCGCCACCCGCTCCTCCCGCTCCGCCACCTCCTGGCAGAAGCGCTGGATCATGCCCTGCAGCAGGGCGTCCTTGCTGGGGAAGTTGTAGAGCAGCCCGCCCTTGCTGACGCCGGCGCGCTCCGCCACGGCGTCCAGCGTCATGCGCGCCGCACCCACCTCGGAGACGATGGCCATCGCCGCGTCCAGGATCGATAGGCGGGAGCTGCCGCCCCCTTTCTTCCTTGCCATTCCCACCCAACTTTTCCGCCCGCGAAGCACGGGCCGGGTTGACTTAACCGTCCAGCCGGTACAGTTATGTGTCGGCGCGGGTCGCGTCAACTCCCATCGCCGGGTCGGTCGCCATGAACCACATCTTTTCCCCGGACCGGCTGTCCGGCCGTAACGTGTCCACGGAAGGCACCATGAAGAAGCGCAGAGCAACCCGCTGGGTCATCCTGGTCCTCGTCCTGGTCATGGCGGGGGGGCTGATCGGGTTCAACCTGTTCCGCGACAAGATGATCGCCGGCTTCTTCGCCAACATGCCGCAGCCGACCGTCGTCGTCTCGGCGGTGGAGGCGAAGCGCGGCGGCTGGCGCCCGCAGATCGAGGCGATCGGCACCGCCCGCGCCTCCCAGGGGGTTGAGCTCTCGGTGCAGATCGGCGGCGTGGTGACCGAGATCGCCTTCAAGCCCAACCAGCGGGTGGAGGCGGGCCAGGTGCTGATCCGCATCGACGACGCGGTGGAGCGGGCGGAGCTGCGCGCGGCGGAGGCCCAGCTGGAGCTGGCCCAGACCCAGCTGCGCCGCCAGGCCGACCTGCGCCAGCGCGGCGTCGCGGCGCAGAGCACCTATGACGAGGCCGCCGCCCGCGTCGCCAGCAACCGCGCCGAGGTGGACCGGCTGCGCGCCGTGCTGGACCGCAAGGAGATCGAGGCGCCCTTCGCCGGCGTCGTCGGCATCCCGCGCCTGGACGTCGGCGCCTACGTCCAGCCGGGCACGCCCGTGGTGACGCTGCAGGACCTCGACACCATGCAGGTTGACTTCACCGTGTCTGAGCAGACGGCGGGGAGCCTGGCGCTGGACCAGCCGGTGGAGTTCCGCTTCCGCCAGGGCCAGGCGCCGCTGGCCGGCCGCATCGTCGGCATCGACCCGCGCGTGGACGCCGAGACGCGGCTGGTGACCGTGCGCGCCGAGGTGACGGACGCCAAGGGCGCCATCCGCCCCGGTGAGTTCGTGCGCGCCAACGTGCTGCTGCCGGAGGAGAACGTCATCGCCCTGCCGCAGACGGCCGTCGTCAACAGCCTCTACGGCGACTACCTGTACCGGGTGGACAAGGCGGAGGACGGCAAGCTGGTCGCCCGCCAGGTGTTCGTGCAGGTGGGCCGGCGCAGCGGCGGCATGGTCGAGGTCGCCAAGGGGATCGAGCCCGGCCAGACCGTCGTCACCTCGGGCCAGAACAAGCTGCAGAACAACGCGCCCGTGGCGATCGACAACAGCATCGACCCCAACGCCATCTCCATCAACAGCCCCGTCCCGCAGGCCGGCCGCGAGAGCCTGGCCGCCGGCGCCGGAGGTGCAGCGAAATGAACTTCTCCGAACTCTTCATCCGCCGGCCGGTCCTGGCGACCGTGCTGAGCCTGCTGATCCTGCTGCTGGGCGTGCAGGGCCTGATCGGCCTGTCGGTGCGCCAGTACCCGGAGATCGACGAGACGGTCATCACCGTCCGCACCGTCTATCCGGGCGCCAGCGCCGACCTGATGCAGGGCTTCATCACCACCCCCATCGCCAAGGCCGTCTCCAGCGCCGAGGGCGTGGACTATGTGGGCTCCACCAGCACGCTCGGCATGAGCACGGTGTCGGTGCGCATGCGCCTCAACACCGATCCCGACACGGCGCTGACCGAGGTGCTGACCCGGGTCCAGCAGGTCCGCGGCGAGCTGCCGACGGACGCCGAGGACCCCATCGTGCAGAAGGGCACGGGGCAGAACTTCGCGCTGATGTACCTGGCCTTCGCCAGCGACCGCATGTCGCCGCAGCAGGTGACGGAGTACCTGACCCGCGTCGTGCAGCCGCGCCTCGCCACCATTGAGGGCGTGGGCTCCGCCGACATCTTCGGCGCCGGCACCTTCGCCATGCGCATCTGGCTGGACCCGGTCCTGCTGGCGTCGCGCGGGGTGACCGCGGCGGAGGTGGTGACGGCCATCCAGAGCTCCAACTTCCTGGCCGCCCCGGGGCGCGCCAAGAACGAGATGGTGGCCTATCCCGTGCAGACGGAGACGACGCTGCAGACGCCGGAGACCTTCGGCGAGCTGCCGCTGCGCTCCGGCCCCGACGGGGTGGTGCGCCTGCGCGACGTGGCGCGGGTGGAGCTGGGCAGCGAGACCTACGAGACCCGCGTCGCCTTCAACGGCAAGGAGGGCTCCTTCGTCGGCGTCTTCCCGACGCCGAGCGCCAACCCGCTGGACACCGCCGCCGCCATCACCCGCGCCATGCCGCAGATCCTGTCGGAGCTGCCGGAGGGCATGACGGGAGAGATCGCCTACGACGCGTCGGAGTTCATCGCCGCCTCCATCGACGAGGTGTTCGCCACCATCGCCGAGGCGGTCGCCATCGTCGTGCTGGTCATCCTGCTGTTCCTGGGCTCCTTCCGCTCGGTCGTGATCCCCATCGTCACCATCCCGCTGTCGCTCATCGGCGTCTGCTTCCTGCTGTACGCCATGGGCTACTCGCTGAACACGCTGACCCTGCTGGCGATGGTGCTGGCCATCGGCCTGGTGGTGGACGACGCCATCGTGGTGGTGGAGAACATCCACCGCCACATCGAGGAGGGGCTGCACCCGATCGAGGCGGCGGTGACCGGCATGCGGGAGATCTTCGGCCCCGTCGTCGCCATGACCGTCACGCTGGCCGCCGTCTACGCCCCCATCGGCTTCACCACGGGCCTGACCGGCGCCCTGTTCCGCGAGTTCGCCTTCACCCTGGCCGGCGCCGTCATCATTTCCGGCATCATCGCGGTGACCCTGTCGCCGATGATGTCGTCGCGCCTGCTGAAGCGGCACGGCGAGGGCGGCGGCGGCCGCTTCGCCCGCATCGTCGACCGCACCTTCGACCGGCTGGCCGCCGGCTACGAGCGGCGCCTGTCGGCCTCGCTGGACAGCCGCTGGGTGACGCTGGCGGTGGTGGCGGTGCTGCTGGGCACGACCGCCTTCATGTTCACCAAGACCTCGGCCGAGCTGGCGCCGGAGGAGGACCAGGGCGTGGTCTTCTCCATCATCAACGTGCCGCAGTACGCCACGACCGACTACACCCAGCGCTTCGTCAAGGAGTTCGACCGGCTGGTCGCCGACATCCCGGAGATCGAGGAGACCTTTCGCGTCGTCGGCGAGGGCGGCGGCAGCGGCGCCTTCATGGGCTACGGCCTGAAGGAGTGGGGCGCGCGCGACCGCAGCCAGGCGGAACTGCAGCAGGAGATCCAGGCCCGCATCGACAAGGTCGCCGGCGTCCAGGCCTTCGCCTTCGCCATGCCGTCCCTGCCCGGCACCGGCGACGGCCTGCCGGTGCAGCTGGTCGTCCGCTCCACCGGCGACCCGGCGCGGGTGTTCGAGATCGCCGAGGAGATCAAGAACCGGGCCATGGCGTCGGGCCGCTTCATCGTGGCGCAGAACTCCGTCTCGTTCGAGACGCCGCAGGCGCGCGTCATCATCGACCGCGACCGCGCGGCGGCGCTGGGCGTGCCGGTGCGCGACATCGGCACCACGCTGAACGTGCTGCTGGGCGAGGGCCCGGTCGCCAAGTTCGACCGCGACAACCGCAGCTACGACATCATCCCGCAGGCCGAGGCGGAGTTCCGCCTGACGCCAGAGGCGATGGGCGAGTACTACGTGCGCTCCTCCGGCGGCGGCATGGTGCCGCTGTCGGCGCTGGTGACCATCGAGACGCGCGCCGCCCCGGCCGCCATCGAGCAGTTCAACCAGCTGAACTCCGCCACCGTGTCGGCCCTGCCGCGCCCGGGCGTCACCTCCGCCGACGGGCTGGCGGAGATCGAGCGGATCGCGCGCGAGGTGATGCCGGAGGGCTTCTTCGTGGACTATGCCGGGGAGTCCCGGCTGTCCAAGCAGGAGGGCAACGCCATCGCGCTGGCCTTCGCCTTCGCCGTCATCGTCATCTACCTGGTGCTGGCGGCGCAGTTCGAGAGCTTCCGCGATCCCTTCATCATCATGATGTCGGTGCCGCTGTCGATCTTCGGCGCCATGGTCCCGCTGAACATCGGGCTGGCGACGCTGAACATCTACACCCAGGTCGGGCTGATCACGCTGGTCGGCCTCATCACCAAGCACGGCATCCTGATGGTGGAGTTCGCCAACGAGCAGCGCGAGAAGCGCGGGCTGGGCCGGCGCGAGGCCATCGTCGAGGCCGCCCGGGTGCGCCTGCGCCCGATCCTGATGACGACCGCCGCCATGGTGCTGGGCGTGGTGCCGCTGCTGACCGCCAGCGGCGCGGGGGCGGCCGCGCGCTTCTCCATCGGGCTGGTGATCGCCGCCGGCATGTCCATCGGCACGCTGTTCACCCTGTTCGTGGTGCCGATGTTCTACACCTTCATCTCCAAGCCCGAGCGGGCGCGCCACCCGGCGCCCCCGCCCGCGGACCTGGCGGGCGGCGCCGTCCCGCACGGGGCGGAGTGAGGCCGGACCGGCGGGCTTTCGGCCTGTCCGGGTCCTGACTGCGCTTTCCCGTCACCCCGGCGGACGCCGGGGGCCGGTGGCTTGGCGGCTGGCGGTCCCTGGATTCCGGCTTTCGCCGGAATGACGAATAGAAATTTCCGACATCGCTTCCCCTCCCCCATGGGGGGAGGGTGGCCCGGATGGCCGGGAGAAGGGGGGGGTAAGACGTCGCAGGGAAGGGCGACTGTCCTCCACGTCGGAAGGTCGCTCCGCAGGCCCGTACCCCCTCACCCCGACCCTCTCCCCCTGGGAGAGGGGACGGCAATCCCCACCCGCTTAGTAGATGTGGGGGCCCGGGTAGAAATTCGCGTCCGGGTACCAGGCGTGGGCGTGGCAGCGCGACGCCAGGGGGATGCGGTCGCGGGCGAAGCCCGGGACGGCGGCCGCGTCGCGCACCGCCACGATGGTGCCGGCCAGGTTCGACACCCAGATCGGCGTCAGCCCCAGCTGCGGCGCCAGGGCCCCGGCCCGGCGCGACAGGATGTAGACGGTCCCGTCCGTCCGGATCGCCTCGTCGGGCACCAGTTCCATCGGCGCGAAGCCGTAGCCCAGGTACTCCCTGTAGAAGTTGCCGGCGGAGACGTGCTCCCAGCTGGACTCCACGCGGGCGACGCCGTGCCTGGCGGCATACTCGCCCGCCACCTCCACCGCGGCGCAGACGTCCGCGTTCCACTTCCATTCCTGGAAGTGGGAGAAGCGCAGCGAGGCCGCGAAGGACGCCGCCACCAGGGCCGCCGGCACCAGGGCGGCGGCCGCGACCCGGCGCGGGAAGACGCCGGGGGCGGCGTAGAGGGGGAAGGCCGCCACCAGCGACAGCAGCGGCACGAGGTGGATGCCGGTGCGGCTGCGCGGCAGCTTCACCCCCAGCGCCACGTAGAGGAACAGGTGCGCCGCCACCGCCAGCACCACCGCCGCCAGCAGCAGCCCGGCGAACAGGGTTCGGCCGTCCACCGCCCCAGGCTCCCGGCGCCGGCCCGCCAGCCGCCAGGCGACGCCGCCCGCCCCCGCCAGGAACAGCAGGAGGAACAGCGCCGGCGCCGCCGCGGAGACGCCGGCGAAGACCGGCAGCAGGTGGGGCGGCACGACGAAGGGGTTGGGGGCGATGAAGGTCAGCTCCGCCATGCTGGACACCATCCCGCCCAGCGAGGTCGTGCCCCAGCCCACGTCCACCTGCTCCTGCGGCATGTTGACGATGTTGTGGCCGCACAGCAGGACCAGGACCGCCGCCATCGGCCCGAACAGGCGCAGGCCGGCCGACAGGACCGCGCGCGCCGGCGGCCGGCGCCCGGCGGGCAGGCCCGCCGCCAGGGCCAGGAAATAGAGCCCGACCAGGGTCGAGACCGTCAGCAGGAACGAGTAGTTGGCCGCCACCGCCACGCCCGCCAGCAGGGACACCGCCGCAAGCGGGCGCGCCGCCGGGTCCTCCCCCGCCCTTTCCTCCGTGCCGGCGGGTCCCGCCAGGTCGCGGAACAGCAGCAGCAGGATGCCCATCTCGCAGGCCAGGGCCGGGGCGTAGCCGCGCGCCGCGACCAGGTACTCCAGCACGAAGGGGTTCAGCACCAGGGCCGCGAACAGGCAGACGCGGCGCAACGCCTGCGCCGCGCCCGCCATGACCGCCGCCAGCATCGCCGCGGCCGCCGCATAGGCGACGCCGCCCAGCACCGCCGGCAGCCGCAGGGTGAAGGGCGACACGTCGAACAGCGCGATCGACGCGCGCATCAGCAGGGTGTTCAGCAGGTGGTTGTTCGCCGCCGGGATCCACTGGTCGGGGTCGAGCGCCGCCACGAACCACTGGTAGGTGTCGGTCTCGTCGATCGTCAGGTCCTGCGCGTAGGCGCGGTAGGCGATGATGCCGGCGGAGACGACAAACAGCACGGCGAGCGGCATGGAGCCGCCCGTTAGACCCCTCCGGTCCATTCTTCGGGTTCCCTCAGGCGACGACGTGTCCCGCGGCGTCTTTCCGCAGGGGTTGCGCACGCCGGGCGGGAACCATAGGGGCCGCCCTTCCGGGGTGTCAAGGCGGGGGCCCGGCGCGCTGCCCGGCCCGGCCCCCGGGGGACCGGATACCCAGGATGCGCGGTATCGGCGCGCTCCGGCGCCGTGCGATAAGCCGCGCCGGCCGCCCCCCTGACCCGGACCCTTCCCGATGCCGCTCCTGTCCCATGCCGACCTTGCCCCCGCCGACTTCCTGACCTTCTTCCGGCTGGCCGACGCCGCCGGCGAGAACAACCCGGCGCCCGACGGCTGGCGGTCGCTGGCCGCCGGCGACCTCGACATGAAGGCCGGGCGCTTCGACGGCGACTGGTACGAGCGCGGCGGGGCCCTGGGCGGCGCGGCCGCGCGGGTCATGGTGAAGGACGGCACGCTGGCCCTGTCCTTCCGCAACACCGACAGCGCGCTCGACTACGCCGACTATCCCCGCCTCACCGTCGATCCCGACGCGCCGCTGGTCGGCCGCACCGCCTACATCTGGGCCTTCGACGACCTGCTGAAGGCGGTTGCCGCCTATGTGCAGGACCCCGCCAACGGGGTGGAGCGGGTCTGGGTCACCGGCCACAGCCTGGGGGCGGCCGCCGCCAACCAACTGCGCGACCTCTCCTCCGGCGGCCGGCGCTACGGCGACGTGTTCGACGGCGCCACCTACGTCACCGTGGGCTCGCCCCTTGTCGTGGACGACGAGGGGCCGATCTATAACTTCGGCTACGAGAACGACGTCTTCTTCCGCACCGTCAACCTGTTCCGCGGCGGCAACGAGTCGGCCCCCGACAACCTGGTCTTCTACGACGCCGGCTATGCCGCCGGCGGCGGCCGGAGCCTGTCGGCGCACAGCCTGGGCGGGCTGTTCGAATATCCGGACGCCTACTTCACCGGGATCGAGCGGCTGGTCGCCGCCGGGGTCGATGACCTGCCGGGCATCGCCCGGGACACGCTGGTCGTGGTCGACGCCTTCGACGGCCCGGTCGCCAACCCCCGCCCCGACCGGCCGGTCCTGCTGCTGGGCGAGCGGGCGGAGGCCGACACGCTGGCGGGCGGCGCGGGCGACGACACGCTGGTCGGCGGCGGCGGCGACGACCGGCTTGAGGGGGGCGCCGGGGCCGACCTGTTCCGCTTCGTCTTCGACGCGCAGACCGCCGCCGGCACCGCCACGGTGGCCGACGCCGCCCGGGGGGACCGGGTGCAGGTGGCCGGCCTGGCGCTGGCCGCGGCCCCGTCCGCCGGCGCCGCCTCCCTCGGCATCGGGGACTGGGCGGCGGAGGCGGCGGACGGGGCGACGCTGCTGTCCTTCGGCCTGGACGCGCTTGCCGGCGCGGATTTCCGCGTGCGGCTCGCCGGCGTCTTCGCCGCCACCGACTTCACGGCGTCGGGGGACGCGCTGGTGGTCGGCTGAACCGCCGCAGCCGCGGAGCAGTGGGCGCTTGCCGCCCCCCGTCCTTCGGGTGAGAATGACCGGGGGCTCGGGGGCGCGACGGAGGGTACGGACCTGCTGCGGACGCTTCTGCTGCTGATCTGCGGGCTGCTGCCGGCCGGGCGTGCCGGCGCGGCAGAGCCCGACTATCGCGACTTCGCGGTGCTGTTCTCCGCGGTCAAGCAGGACAACGGCTACAACTCGCTCGCCATCCGGGCCATCGAGGCGATGGAGCGCGACCACGGCGTCCATGTCCGCCAGCGCGTGGCCGCCGAGGAGCGGGAGGTCCAGGAGTCCATCGACGCCTTCGCCGCGCGCGGGGTCGGCAACATCGTGCTGCTGGGCTCCACCTACGCCGAGCAGGCCCGCCGCGCCGCCGCCCGCCATCCCCGGGTGCGCTTCACCCTGCTGGACGCCGCGGTCGAGGCGCCGAACGTCCGCTCCGTCGTCTTCCGGGAGGAGGAGGGCGCCTACCTCGCCGGCCTCGCCGCGGCCCTGACGGGACGCGGCGGGACGGTCGGCTTCCTCGGCGGCATGCCGATCCCGCCCATCCACCGCTTCGGCTGCGGCTTCATCCAGGGCGTGCTGGCCGGGGCGCCCAAGGCCCGGGTCGCGGTGCGCTACGCCTCCGCCGACCTGGACGGGTTCCGCGACACCGCCAAGGCCGCCCGCGCCGCGTCCGAGCTGCTGGAGGAGGGGGCGGGCGTCGTCTTCGTCGCCTCCGGCCTGGCGGGCATCGCCGCGCTGGAGACGGTGGCCGCCGCCGGCCGCCTCTCCGTCGGTGTGGACACCAACCAGAACGGGACCCACCCGGGCCGGGTGCTGACGTCAGTCATCAAGCGGGTGGACGTGGCGCTCCGCCGGACGGTGGAGGACGGGCTGGCCGGGCAGTGGCGGCCCGGCGTGCTGCACCTCGGCCTTGCCGACGGCGCCATCGACTGGGCCCGCGACGAGCACAACGAGGCGCTGGTCGCCCCCCTCGCCGCCAGGGTGGAGGAGGCGAGGCGCCGCATCGCCATCGGCCGCATCCGCGTCGGCGCGCCGGAGGACACCCCCGCCTGCGCCGTGCTGACGCCGAAGAGCTGAGGCGCCTCCCCGGCCGTCCCGGGTTTCCGGACCGGAGCATCGGCGCCGTCCCTCAGAGATAGTCGCCGAAGCCCGCCGCCTCCACCTGGGCCAGCACGCGGCCCAGCTCCACGAAGCGGCTGCCGTTCCAGTAGACCGTCTCGGCCTCCCGCGACATCAGCAGCACGTCCGCGCGCGCGTCGCCGTCCACGTCGCCGGTGCGCAGCAGGAACCAGTCGGCTGCGAGGGTGACCAGGGGGCTGAAGCCGTCGGCCCCGCGCCCCGGGTCCCAGAACAGCAGCGCCCGGCTGGCCTCGTCGAACAGCAGCAGGTCGTCCCCGCTGCCGCCCACGAAGTCGCCCACCCCCTCCACCCGCCAGCCGGGGGCCAGGGTGAGGAGGTCGCGGAAGCCGGCGCCGTCCCAGTGGAAAAGCGCGCCAGTGGCGTCGTTGCGGAACAGCACGTCGTCCGTCCCGCGCCCGTCCAGGTTGCCGGCCCCGGCGACGGAGAAGCCCGGCAGCAGCGTCAGGAAGTCCCGGCCGGCGCCCGTGGCCACGTCGAGGAAGCGCAGCGTGCCCGTCGCCGCGTCGTGCAGCAGCAGGTCGCTCGCCCCGTCGCCCAGGAAGTCGCCCGTGCGCACCGGCGCGAAGGGGCCGAGGTCCGGCAGGGTGGTGAAGCCTGCCGGGCCCGCCGCCACCTTCCACCAGGCATGGCCGCCGCCGCCCAGCCGGAACAGCGGGTCGGCGCGCCCGTCGCCGTCGAAGTCGCCGGTGCCGGCGATGACGGTGCCGCCCTGCAGCACCAGCAGGTCGGTGAAGCCATCGGCCCCGCGCGCCGTCTCCCAGGCCAGCACCCGCCCGTCGATGCCGCGCAGCAGCAGCTCCTGCCCGGCCGACGCCAGGGTGAGCGTGGCGTCCCCGAAGCGCAGCCGCTCGACCCCCACCAGCGTGTCCGTCCCCTCCGGCCCCGACAGGGCGCGCACCCGGTAGCCGCCGCCGCCGAGCGCCGTCACCTCGTAGGCGGCGCGGGCGCCGGCGTAGACCGCGGTGTCGGTGCCGGCGCCGCCGTCCAGCGCGTCGTCCCCCGCGCCGCCCATCAGCGTGTCGTCCCCGGCGCCGGTCGCGGCCCGGTCGGCGCCCTCGCCGCCCTCCGCCAAATCGTCGCCGAGGCCGCCCGCCAGCGTGTCGGCGCCGCCCTGGCCGAACAGCCTGTCCCCGCCGCGGCCCGGCCCGGCCGACAGCAGGTCCGCCCCCTCCTGGCCGTGCAGCACGTCCGCACCCTCGCCGCCCGCCAGCGTATCCGCGCCGGCCCCGCCGTAGAGCACGTCGTTGCCCGCCCCGCCGTCGATGTCGTCGCCCGCGTCGGCCGAGGTCCCGCGCGGCTCCAGCCGGAACAGCTCCCCGTCGAGGCCGACCAGGTACAGCGCGCCCTGCCCGTCCTCCCCGAAGGAGGCGATCTGGTTCACCGTGCCGGCGTCGGGGGCGATCCGCGCGGTCAGGTCCGCGGACGCCGGCGTGCCGGCCAGGCCGGACAGGGCGAAGACCCGGCCGGTCACGAAGTCGCCGAAGACGTACTGGCCCTGCATCGCCTCCGCCGGCCCGCGGTAGACGTAGCCGCCGGTGACCGAGCGGCCGGCGTCGCGGCCGTAGATGTGGACGGGCCCGGTCAGGGTGCCCAGGGTGGGATCGCCCTGGGAGAAGCGGTCCGGCCCCTCGAACAGGTTCCAGCCGTAGTTGGCGCCGGCGGCACCCCGGTTCACCTCCTCCCAGGCGCCCTGGCCGACGTCGGCGATCCAGAACTCGCCCGTCGCCCGGTCGAAGCTGGCCCGCCACGGGTTGCGCAGCCCCAGCGCATAGACCTCGTCCGCCCCCGGGCCGCCGACGAAGGGATTGTCGGCCGGCACCGAATAGCCGTCGGCGCGCACCTCCAGCCGCAGCATCTTGCCCAGCAGCGTGTCCGGGTTCTGGCCGTTGCGCAGCGGGTCGCCCCCGCCGCCGCCGTCGCCCAGCGCCGCGTACAGCATCCCGTCGGGCCCGAACCCCAGCCAGCCCGCCTTGTGGTTGCCCAGCCCCTCCGGCTGGTCGATGGTCAGCAGCACCTTGGCGGTGGCGGGGTCGGCGCGGCCGGGGTCGGTCGCGGAGACGCGGTAGGACCGGATCTCGGTGTCGCCCGCCCGGTTCACCAGGTTCACGTAGAACAGGCCGTTGACGGCGAAACCGGGGTCGAAGGCGAGACCCAGCAGCCCCTGCTCGCTCGACGTCGACACTTGGTCGCGCACGTCCAGGAAGGGGGTCCCGGCCGCCTCGCCGGTAAGGGCGTTCAGCGCCAGGATGCGCCCGCCCTTCTCCACCACGAACAGCCGCCCGGGATCGCCGGGGGCGGCGGTGACGTAGAGGGGGGCGGTCAGGCCCGACGCCAGCCGGACCGCGGCGACGGACGCGGCGGCCAGGGCGGCGGGGTCGTAGCCGTAGACGAGGTCGGCCGCGTCGCCGCCGCGGATCGTGTCCGCCGTATCCCCTCCGGTGCGTTGCGCGATGTCGGGCATGGGCGTCCTTCCCTCGCTGGCGTCGGCGCCTCCCAGCGTAGCCCCGTCAGAAGGCCACCGCCACCGGCCGCCGCTCCTCCTCCGCGGTTACCTCGAACAGCGGGTCGGGGCGGAAGGCGAAGGCGCCGGCGACCAGGTTGGAGGGAACGGACTGCACCGCGGTGTTATAGTCCAGCACGGCGTCGTTGTAGTGCTGACGGGCATAGGCGATGCGGTTCTCGGTCGAGGCCAGCTCCTCCTGGAAGGCGGCCATGTTGGCGCCGGCGCGGATCTCCGGGTTCGACTCCGCCAGCGCCAGGAGCGCGTGCAGCGAGCGGCCGAGCGCTGCTTCCGCCGCCGCGCGCCGGGGCACGTCGTCGCCGGCCGCGAGTGCCGCACCGCGGGCGGCGGCCAGCGTCTCGAACAGCGCCCGCTCATGCACCATGTAGCCCTTCACCGCGGCCACCAGGTTCGGCACCAGGTCGGCCCGGCGCTTCAGCTGCACGTCGATCTGGGCCCAGCCGTTGCGTACCCGGTTCCTCAACGATACCAGCCGGTTGTAGAGCATCACGCCGTAGAGCAGCACGGCCCCCAGCAGCACCCAGCCGAGCCACCCGTCCATCCTCGCCCCCTCCTCACACCGCCGACAGCAGCAGGACGGACAGCGCCAGCCCCGCCGACAGGCACAGCACCATTGCCACCAGGCTGAGCCAGGCCACCAGCAGCAGCAGCGCCAGCACCAGCGGCGCCACCGCCGTGCCCAGCAGGGCCAGCGCCAGCGCCGCCCCGGGGGTGAGGCGGGCGCCGCCCGTCTCCCCCGGCGCGACGGGGGCGCCCAGCGCCGCCAGCCGGCGCAGCCGCGCGGCCAGCGGCGGCTGCAGCGGCAGGGCGATGGCATGGCGGTCGGCCAGCGTGCCCCCGCCCGACCCGGCATGCACGAACTGGTAGTCCCGGCAGGCACCACCCGGCGGCAGCCCGCCGGCGGTGCGCAGGCGGCGCAGCGCGTCGGCCAGCGCGCCGGGGTCGCGGGTCAGCCGCACCGCGGTGGCATCGGCCAGGTAGCGCCGGGCGCGCCACAGCAGTGCCAGCACCCAGCCCATGCCCAGCATGACCCAGAGGTTCAGCACCAGCTTCTGCATCAGGTTGGCCAGGATCAGCGGGATCAGCGGGAACATCAGCAGCCGCCGCGGCCAGGTGCGCGGGCCGCTGCCGCCCATGGCGCGGTTCATCGCATCGATGCTGTCGACGCCCAGCGCCGCCTCCAGCCCCTGCGCCGCCCGCTCCGCCCCCAGCGAGGTGGTGCCGGGCCTGAGCGCCGCCAGGAACCCGCCGAGTGCCGTCCAGGCCGACAGGCGGAAGGGCAGGTCGAGGATGGTCAGGAAGAAGCCCAGCGTCTGGAACAGCGCCAGCACCGAGCGCACCACGGCGAGGTCGCCGTTGCCGACCGAGGCCACCAGGTGCGCCAGCACCGCCGCCGTCTCTGCCCGGTCCATCCGGTCCACCAGCCCCCGCGTCACCACCAGCGTGGCGTCCCGGTGGGAGGAGCCGACGGCGGCGGCGTTTGCGACCGGCGTGTCCACCATCATCAGCCGCGGCGCCGGCAGGCCGGCGGCCAGCGCCATCTCCGCCACCAGGTTGGCGAGCTGGCGCTCCTCAGGGTCGTCGGTGCGGGGGGCGCGGGCGCCCACCGCGTCCAGCAGGTCGGCCATGCCGGAGCGCGCCGCCAGCCGCCGCAGCGCCAGCCACATCGCCACCGCCGCCACTGCCCCCGGCAGGAACACCGGCGCGAAGGCCGCCAGCGGCGCCCAGACGGCGCCGATCCCGGCCCAGCCCTCGACCGCCCCGGCCGCGTCCAGCAGCACGCCCAGCTGCGCCGTCTTCGCCTCCGCCCAGCCGGCCAGCGCCTGCGCCAGCGTGCCGGCGACGCCCAGCCCCAGCAGGTCCAGCAGCAGCAGCACCAGCCCCGCCAGCAGCAGCAGCAGCAGCGTCACCACGGTGCCGACCACCAGCCCCATGGCCGCCGCCAGCACCAGGCAGGCGAGGCCCAGCTTCCAGCTGTCCCGCCGCCGCCGCGCCTGTTCGTCGAAGAAACTGGCGCGCTCCGGCGCCAGGCGCAGGGTCGCCGGCCCGGCGCCGAAGCCGGGTGCCGCGTCGGGTGCCGGGAAGTCCACCATACGCCCTCCCCCGGGGCCCTGCGCGCGTCCCGCGTCCCCGGATCAAGGCGCCAGTCTAGGCTCCCGCCCCGAGCCCCCGCCCGCACCCGGCGGGGGTAGCGCCGCAACGGGTAGCCCGGGCGGGGTGGGCGGCAGCCGGGCGCGCCGGGAGTTGGGGGTAGGGGCCCTTCTCCCGGCTTCCCGTCACGCGAGCAGCTGCAGGTCGGCCCATTCCTTCAGCAGCATCGACCGGAGTTCGCGCATCGTCACGGCCGCGCCCGGCCCGTTCGGGGCCGGCATGCCGAGCGATGCGCCCGGATCGATCTTGCGTCCGGGCGAGACCTCGTCATGTCCGAAGACGTAGTCGAGGCGGAAGGTGCTGCGGTTCGACAGCTTGAGCCAGAGCAGCACCGCGACCAGGGACCGGAACTGCTGCTCGGTAAAGGGCGCGTATGCCCCCGCCCGGATGTTCCCGCGGTGCTCCTTCAGGATGCGCAGTTCGCTCCGGCGGTAGGTCTCCGCCCCGCTGCCGGACACCCGAGCGCGGCCCTTCGCGTCCAGGATGACCTTGCCCTTGGCGTCCCTATCGGCGTCGAACCACGGCACGAACACGTCGTCCTGGTCGGTCGGGTAGACGTAGCCCGGGCAGTTGACCTCGAAACCGACATAGTAGCGGCTCACCGACTCCCGGCCGGTGGCCGGACACCGGCTCTGTCCCGCGTGGTAGCTCCAGGAGTTCCAGTCCATGTTGCCCGGCAGGTAGATCTTTCCGGACCGGCTGATGGTGACGTACGCGAAGCCGTTCGACTGGCCGGACCTCAGCGTGTTCTTCGCCCCCATTTCCGGGTCGTCCGCGCCCGTCTTCGGGCGGGTCCGCCCAGCGTCATAGTGGACGATCGCGCCCTCCAGGCCGTTCGGCCGCCGTCCCTGCCACGCATGGGAGATGTGGGACAGGGTGACGAAGTCGGGCTGGTATTCGGCGCCGAGGATATCCTCCAGGCTCTCGCCGAGTTCGGAGCGGTCCGGGCGGTCGGGCTCCGCTTCGGGCACGACGGCAGGCCCGGCGCCTATGGCCGGGACAGGCGCCATGGTGCCGGGCGCGCCCGTCTCCGGTTCCAGAAGCCCCCCTTCGCCCAGGAGGGCCTGGGCCTTGGGCAGGATGGACAGGACCTTGGAGACGTAGTCCGGGTCCCCCGCATAGCCCCGTGACTTCAGGAAACCGACGAAGCCCGCGGGGTCCGTGGCGTATGCCTGCCATCCCGCATAGACCGGGCGTGCGATGAAGCGCCAGTAGCCGGCGATGAACGCGGGAACGCTGGCGAACGCGCAGTAATGGTCGGTGCCGTCATGTGCCCCGTACTGGACCCTGGTCGCGCTGCCCTCCATCTCCGGTCGCCACTTCAGACCGGCGAAGTTGTTGTGCATGACCGCGAGTCCCGACGTTCCCCACCCGGACTCCAGGGCCCACTGCGCCAGCGTCACCGCCCGCAGCGCGGGGGCCGGAATTGCCGCGGTGCGCGCCGCCTGGACCAGTTCCTCCCATTTGCTCATGGCCGCTCCTCCCCATCAGGATCGGGCCGCCCCTTTCCGGCGGGGACCTGCCACGCCGCAAAGGGCATTGCCCACCGGCGCGAGCATTTCACCGATGCCACAACCGATCAATGCCGCCGAAGCGCCGGCAGTGCCGTTTATTGCGCGAGCATTCGTGGGGTGACTACCGCCAGGCCAGCCGGGAGCCCGGGATGCGCATCACCACGCGCAGGCCCTCCGGCCGCCAGTCGCGCTTCATCTCGCCGCCGAGCTGCCGCTTGACGCATTGTTCCATGACCATGGAGCCGACGCCGCGGCGCGTGGGCACGTCGGCGAGCGGGCGGCCGGTCTCGGTCCAGAACAGCTCGATGTCGCCGTCGGGGAACCAGGCCCAGCGCACGTCCAGCAGCCCGCCGGGGACGGACAGGGCGCCGTACTTGCTGGCGTTGGTGGCGAGCTCGTGCACCACCATCGTCACCGCCTGCAGCCCGTCCGGCACGATCTCCACCGCCGGCCCGTGCAGCCGCACGTTGGTGCCGCCCTCGGCCCGGAAGGGCTGCAGCTCCTCCTCCAGGATGCGGCGCAGCGGCGCCCCGGTGGGCCGGCGCTGGGAGACCAGCGCGTTGGCGCGGGCGATGGCGTCGATGCGCCCCTCCACCGCGGCGGCGAAATCCTCCACCGAGGGCGCCTTGGTGATGCGCAGGACCGACTTCACCAGGGCCAGCAGGTTCTTGGCGCGGTGGTCCACCTCCGCCATCAGCACGCGCTGGCGGTCCTCCGCCTCGCGCCGGCGGGTCACGTCCAGGCTCATGCCCAGCATGCGGACGGGGCGCCCTTCCTTGTCGCGGTAGGACTGGCCGCGCAGCGCCAGCCAGCGCTCGTCGCGCAGGCGCACCTCCAGGTCGAGCGGCGCGGCCCCCGCCAGCGCCGCGGCGAAGGCCTCGGCCGCCGACGCCCGGTCGCCCGGTGGACGCAGCGCAGGAACGCCTGGTGGCCGGGCCGCTCCACCCGGGGGTCGGCGCCCAGCAGCTGGAAGTGCCGCGGCGACCACCAGGCCGCCCCGGTGGCCGGGTTCCAGTCCCACACCCCCAGACCGGCGGCGTCCTGCACCAGCAGCAGGCGCTCGAAGGCCGCGGCGTAGGCGGCGTCCTCCTCCCCTCCCGCGGGCCGCTCCAGCGTGGTCTCGGCCAAGTCGGCACCCATTCCGTCAGGCTGGCCGGAGATTAGCCCAAATCGGTCGGGGATGGGCGATCCAGTCGGGGTAGTTGCGCAACCCCGGCGACGTCACTCCGCCGGCAGCGCGGCCGGGCGCGCCGCCTCCTCGCATCCCTCCACCTCGGCGGGTGCCAGCAGCAGGTACATGGCGGGCGTCACCAGCCGCGACAGGAAGGTGGAGGACAGAAGCCCGCCGATGATGACGATGGCCAGCGGGGAATAGAGGCCCGACTCCTCCAGCGCCAGCGGCAGCAGCCCGCCGACCGCGGTGGCCGAGGTCAGCAGCACGGGCAGGAAGCGCACCTCGCCCGCCTCCTCGATCGCCTCCTTCAGCCCCACGCCCTGGCGGCGCAGCTGGGTGGTGAAGTCGACCAGCAGGATGGAGTTCTTGATCTCGATCCCGATCAGGGCGATGAAGCCGATGACCGCGGTGAAACTCAGCGTGTAGCCGGTGAGCCAGAGCGCCACCAGCCCGCCGATGACGCCCAGCGGGATGACGCCCGCCACCACGGCGGTGGAGGCGAAGCTGCGGAACTCCAGGATCAGCACCGCCAGGATGCCGAACACGGCGATCAGGATGGCGGTGGAAAGCCCGGCGAAGCTGCTGGCGCGCGCCTCCGCCTCGCCGCCCGTCTCGATGCGGTATCCCGGCGGCAGCGCCAGCCCGGCCACGGCCGCCTGCACCTGCCTGGTCACCTCCTCGGTGTTGAAGCCGGTCGCGGTGTAGGCGGTGACGGTGACAGAGCGCTCGCGGTTGTGGCGGTCGATGCGGGCGGGGCCGTTGTCGAAGCGCGGCTGGGTCACGCCGGCCAGCGGCGTGGCGCCCGCCGCGGTCGGCACGTAGACGTCGCCCAGCGACTCCAGCTCGTGCCGGTCCTTCAGCGGCAGGCGGACGGTGACCGGGAACTCGTCCCCGTCGCTCTCGCGGAAATCGGCCACCCGCTCGCCCGACAGGGCCAGGCGCACGGCCCGGTCCACGGCACCGGCCGGCACGCCCAGCACCGCCGCCTTGTCGAGGTCGACGCCGAGGTCCAGGTCGGTGCGGTCCAGGCGCACGGGGTTGGTGATGTCGCGGGTGCCGGGCACCGCCTCCATCGCCGCCGTGACCTTGGCCGCCAGCTCCTTCAGCACGCCCAGCTCCGGGCCCAGCCCGCGGATCGCCACCGGCGCCTCGATGGGCGGGCCGTTCTGGAAGGTGCGCACCAGAATCTGGGCGCCGGGATAGCGCGACAGACGCTCGCGCAGCGCGTCCAGCGCCGCCGTGCTCTCCTCGCCCCGCCAAGCCTCCAGCTGGGCGAAGACGGCGCCGTGGGTGGGGTCGTCCTCGCGCGCCTGGACGTTGTAGTAGATGCGCGGGTTGCCGTGGCCGGCGTTGGCCATGGTCCATTGCAGGCCGGGCACGCTACGCAGCTCCTGCTCCACGAAGGCGACGGCGCGCGCGGTCTCGGCCAGCGGCGCCCCGTCGGGAAGGTCCACCTCCACCATGAACTGCGGCGTCTCCGCGGCCGGGAACAGCGAGAAGCCGATGCGCGGCACCAGCAGCAGCGAGCCCGCGAACAGCGCCCCCGCCACCGCCACGGTCAGCGCCGGCCGCTCCAGCGCCCGGTGCAGGATCGGCCGGTAGACCTTGTGGATGCCGGACATGACGGCGCGGAGCGCCGGGTTGCCCTCGGGGTCCTCGTGCTCCGACAACAGGCGCGCCGCCAGGAAGGGGATGATGGTGAGCGCCACGAACAGCGACGCGGCGATGGTGTAGAGCACCGAGACGGGCAGCGAGCGGATGAACTTCCCCGCCCCCTCCGGCAGGAACAGCAGCGGCAGGAAGGCCAGCATCAGCGTGGCGGTGCAGCCCAGCACGGCGACGGCGATCTGGCGCGTCCCCTCGATGGCGGCCTGCTGGCGGGTCTTGCCCATGCGCAGGTGGCGGGCGATGTTCTCCGTCACCACGATGCTGTCGTCCACCAGCAGGCCCAGCGCCAGCACGAAGCCGGCGATGGAGAGCTGGTTGAGGGTGAAGCCGGTGCCGTTCAGCAGCGTCACCGCCATGGCGAGCGACAGCGGGATCGCCACCATCACGACGAGCGCCGCGCGGAAGCCCAGCGGGACCAGCGTCACCATGACCAGGCCCAGCGCGATGGCGAAGTCGCGGTAGAGCCCGCCCAGCCGGTGCGCCACGTTCTTCGACTGGTCGAAGCCGCGCTCCAGCCGGATCGTCTCCGGCAGCGTCTCCTCGAACCGGTCGAGCGCCGCGTAGACGCGGTCGCGCAGCTCGAAGATGTTCTGCCCGTCCTTCTGGTTGGCGGTGACGAAGACGGCGCGCCTTCCGTTGTAGCGGGCGACGTGGTTGGCCTCGTCGGATGCCCAGGACACGTCGGCCACGTCGCGCACCCGCAGCACCCGGCCGGCCGACGAGGCGACGACGGTGTCGGCGATGTCTTCCAGCGTGTCGAAGTCGCCCGTGGCCTTCACGGTGAAGCGGCGGTCGCCGGAATGCACCGCCCCCAGCGGCAGGCTGGCGCCCTCCGCCTTCAGCGCGTCGGCCACCGCGGCGGCCGGGATGCCCAGCACCGCCAGCCGGCCGAGGTCGAGCGCCACCCGGATCTCGCTGCGCGCCTCGCCCCACACCTCCGTCTCGCGCACGCCCGGCACGCGGTCCAGCACGTCCTTGAGGCGCTGCGCGCGCTCGCCCAACTCCCGGTCGCCGGCGGCGTCGCTGACCAGCGCCACCTGGACGAAGTTGGTCAGGCTGGTCTCGAACTTCCTGACCTCCAGCCGGGCGAGGCCGTCCGGCAGGGTCGGGCGGATGGCGTTGACCTCGCGCACGACCTGGTCGTACTTCCGCTCGGGCTCGCTGTCCCAGTCGAACTCGATGGTGATGGCGGCGCTGCCGTCGCGGGTGCGGGACGTGATCTTCTTGACGTCGTCCAGCGCGTCCAGCGCGTCCTCGATCGGGTCGGTGACCAGCTCCTCCATGTCGAGCGGGTCGGCGCCGGGCAGCACCGCGATCACGTTCAGGATGGGCGTCGGGAAGTTCGGGTCCTCGGCCCGCGGGATGGAGAGCAGCGAGCTGACCCCCATGGCCGCCAGCATGGCGAACAGGATCAGCGTGAACTGCCAGTGGCGGACGGAGAAGCCGGCGATGCGGTCCATGGCCCCGGCCCCCTCAGCGCGCCTCTGCGACGGCGGGGGCGACGGCGGGGGCTGCGGCCTCCACCACGTCGCCGGCGCGCAGGTAGGCGGCCCCCTTGGAGACGACCTGCTCGCCCGCGGCCAAGCCCCCCGCCACCAGCGTGTCGCCGCCCTCCAGTCCGGCCACCCGGACGGTGCGGCGGGAGACGGCGCGGGTGCGGGGATCGACCACGAAGACGCTGGCCTCCGACCCGAATCCCTCCAGGATGGCGGAGGTGGGGATGGCCAGCAGTTGGGCGGTGGCGGCGTCGGTCGGCTGGATGCGGACCGTCACCACCCGCCCGCTCGACACCCGCTCCGGCGGGGCGTCCAGCTTCAGCTCCACGTCGTAGACGCCGGAGCGGCGGTCGCTCTTGGCGGCGATGCGGGTGACGCGGGCCGGCAGCGCCGCCCCGTCCAGCATCACCTCCGCCGCCGCGCCCACGGCGACCCGGCCGACGTCGCGGTCGGCCAGGCCGACGCGCACGATGTAGCCGCTGTCGCGGTCGCCGATGGTCAGGACGGCCGTGCCGGCCGGCACGATCTCCCCCGGCTCCAGGTGGCGGACCAGCACCACGCCGTCGGCCGGCGCCTCGATCTCCGACAGGCTGCGGTTGAAGGCGACGGCGTCGCGCTTGGCCCTGGCCGCCTGCAGCGCCGACCTGGCGTCGTCCACCCGCTGGCGCTGCACGAAGCCCTTGTCCAGCAGGGGCACCAGGCGGGCCAGGTCCTGCTCCGCCTTGGCGACCGCCACCTCCGCCTCGCGCAGTTGGGCGGCGATTTCCGCCTGGTCGATGACCGCGAGGCGCTGTCCCCGCGTTACCGTGTCGGAGATGTCCACCTCGAAGGCGGAGATGCGGCCGGAGACCTTGAAGGACAGCGGCACCTCGCGCTTGAACACGACCATGCCGGTGCCCTTCACCATGCCGGCGCGCGGGGCCGGCTGGACGGGGGCGACGGCGACGGAAGCCGCGGGCCGCGCAGGCGCGCCGGGGCTTGCCTGGGGCTCCCCGCAGGCGGCCAGTGCCGGCAGGAGGAGAAGGGCGAGGACGCGGCCGGCGGCGTTCATGGCGGTGGACCTAACGGTGATAGGTTTACGGTGTTAGGTTATAGCTTGCGGGCCCCGCGTCAAGGGTGTCATTATCGGAAGGGGTGCATGGCGATGGCTCGAGGCATGCGGTGAGCAAAGGGATCGGGGAAGATGGCGGCGGCCGGCGGGTGCGCCTGCCGGCGGCGGAGCGGCGCGCCCAGATCCTGCGCATCGCGCGCGAGCTGTTCGTGGCGGAGGGGATCGAGCGCACCTCCATGCGCCGCATCGCCGACCGCGCCGGCATCACGCCGCCCTCCATCTACGACCATTTCCAGGACAAGGAGACCCTGCTGGCCGCCATCGCGGAGGAGTTCTTCGACGGGCTGATCGCCGCCATGGCCGCCATCCCGGAGAAGACGCCCGACCCGCTGGACCGGCTGCGCATGCTGATGCACGGCTATGTCCGCTACGGCCTCGCCCACCCGCAGGAGTACCGGCTGGTGTTCATGACGCCGCTGGAGGGGGTGGGCCGCGTCTCCGGCCACCGGGCGCCCCGCGACGGCACGCCGCCGGAATGCCTGGGCGGCTCCACCAAGGGCATCGAGTCCTTCGTGCAGCTGGAGGGGGAGATCGCCTCGCTGCTGGAGCGCGGCATCCTTAAGGCCGGCGACAAGGAGGCCATCGCCGACGCCGTCTGGGCCGCCGGCCACGGTCTTGTGGCGCTGCTCATCACCCACCCGACCTTCGAATGGTCGCCGCTGGACCGCCTGGTGGAGACGACAGTGGAGATGCTGCTGCACGGGCTGGCGCGGTAGCGCCCGCCCTACCCGCTACTGCGTCGCCACCGCCGGCGCCGCGGCCGGGACGGCCTTCAGGGTGAAGGAAACCCGGGTGCCGCGCGGCTCGGCATGCGCGAAGCGCAGCTCCGTGCCGTGCAGCGACAGCAGCACCGCCGACAAGGGCAGGCCCAGCCCTGTCCCGCCGGCGGCCGAGCGGTAGCGGTTGTCGGCGCGCTGGAAGGGGCGCAGCAGGGTCGGCACGCGAGCGAGGTCGATGCCGGGCCCGTCGTCCTCCACCGCCACCTCGATCCCGCCGTTCCCGTCGTCCCGGGCGGCCACGGAGACGGTGCCGCCGGGGGCGGCGAACTTGACCGCGTTGGCGACCAGGTTCAGCAGCACCTGGCGGATCGCCTGCCCGTCGGCGGCGGCGACCAGGCGGCCGGGGGGCACGGCCACGCCGACGCGCACGCCCCTCGCCTCCGCCGCGGGCGCCACCATCCCGGCGGCGAAGGCGGCGGCGCCGGCCAGGTCCACCTCGCCCGGGTCGATCTCCAGCAGCCCCGTCTCCGCCTTCGCCAGGGTCAGGATGCCCTCCACGATGGACAGCATGTGCCGGCCGCTCTGCCGGATCGTCTCGACATGCGGCAGGTGCGGCGCGTCCTGGTCCTCCGCCGTCACCTGGATCAGCTCGGCATAGCCGATGACCGCCTGCAGGGGCGTGCGCAGCTCGTGCCCCAGCAGGGAGAAGTAGGTGGAGCGGGTGAGGTTGGCCTCCTCCGCCCGCTGGCGGGCGGCGTCGCGGTCGTCCAGCGCCAGCCGCAGCGCCTCCGCCGTGCGCTGCAGCTTCTCCTGCAGCCGGTCCATCGCCATCAGGATCAGCCCGACGCTGTGGACCACCATGAAGGCGACGTTCGCCATGATGAGGACGCCCTGCAGCTGGGTCGGCTGGAACAGGTCGGGCGTGCCGACCGCCGCCAACCCCGAGAGCGACCGCGTCCCCAGCGACAGCGCCAGCAGCACGAACCCGGCCGTCGCCACCACGGCGGAGGGGCGGAAGGGGCGCGGGCCGCGCCGGAACATCTCCACCGCCAGGAACGCGTAGACCACCGCCAGCGAGCCCGAGGCGAGGAAGGTCCTGAGATGGAAGTCCGAGGGCGTGCGCTGCAGGAGCGGCAGGACCAGGGTGACCGCCGCCACCGACAGGGCGGGCACCACCCAGGCGACCCGTTCCGCCCCGTTGAAGCGGCGCACGCCGGCCCAGGTCATCAGCGCGCCCGCCAGCAGCACCCCGTTGCCGAGCCCGACGGAGACGCCCATCGGGATGGCGCCGCGGGCGAACAGGATGCAGATGCCGAGGAAGGAGACGGCGCCCGACCACACCCACCAGCTGAAGCCGGGCACCTCCCGCCGCAGCCGGGCGAAGGCGGCGAAGATGAAGGCGATGGCGCCGGCGACGGCCGCCGTGACCACGAACAGGGTGGGCGCTTCCAGGACCATCGTCGCCGCCGTGCCGCGCGCGGCGCGGGATGCCGCGCGCTTCTCCGCCGGCAAGGTAGCAGAGCGCCCCCCGCAACCGCCAACGATGCTTAAGGACAGGGCGCCCGCGCCTGCCGTTCTCCTGCCTCAGCGGGGCGGCGGGACCGCGACGGTGACGACGGTGCCGTCCTCGCGGCGGAACTGCACGTCGGCCTCGATCTGCGCGGCGAGCGCCCGGACCAGCCAGAGCCCGGTGCTGCCGGTGCGCAGCGTCTTCTCCGAGATGCCGATGCCGTCGTCGCGCACGGTCAGCACCAGCCCACCCTCGCGCTCGCGCAGCTGCACCTCCACCCGCCCGCCCGCCCGGCCGCGGAAGCCATAGCGCAGCGCGTTGGCGACCAGCTCGTGCGCGATCAGGGCCAGCGGCAGGGCGCGCTCCGCCGGCAGCGGCGGCGCCAGCCCGCCGACCGATATGGCGATGCGCCGGTCCTCCGCGCTGAGCGCCCGGCCCAGCGCCTGGAACAGCTCCCTCAGCACCGGGCAGAGGGCGACGCGCGCCTCCTGCTCGTGCCGGGCCAGCAGCTCGTGCACCCGGGCCAGGGCCGCCACCCGGTCCCCCGCCATCTCCAGCGCCGCCCGCGCGGCGGGGTCGCGGACCTGCCGCACCTCCTGCGCGATCAGCGCCGCCAGCGCCTCCGGGCCGTTCTGCGCCCGGTGCGCCAGCTCGCGCAGGAGCACGTCCTTGCGGGCGAGCTCGCGGCGCAGCGCGGCCAGCTCCGCCCGCAGCACCGCGGGGTCGTCGGTGACGTCCAGCGTCTCGATGGTCATTCCTGCATACCTCATCCCAAGGCCCCCGCGACACGAACGCCGGAACCGGCGGGTCCGTCCCGGAGGCGTAAGGCGCACCCCTTCCGCGCGGCGAATCCTGATCCGATGGGCCGGGCGATGCGGCCGGGAGGCCGGGCCCGGGCGGCCGCATATCCGCTGTTCGTCATAGAGCCCACCCCTTTGGCGTCCGGGGCGCGCCCCCGCCCCCCGCGTTAGAGTCCCAGGAACGATGATCCCTCCAGGACCGGGACGCCCCATGCCCAAGGACATGTCGATCCATTTCGTGCCCCAGCCGGTCCAGCCCCAGCCGGGCCCCACCCTCTCGGTCGTCATCCCCATGCTGAACGAGGAGGGGGGTATCGCCCGGCTGTTCGAGGTGCTGCCCCCGGCGCTGGATGCGCTGGGCGTGGACTGGGAGGTGGTCTGCGTCGACGACGGCAGCACCGACCGCACCCTGCACCTGCTGCGCGAGGTCAACCGGCGGCTGCCGCAGGTCCGCGTCGTCTCGCTGTCGCGCAATTTCGGGAAGGACCTGGCGCTGGCGGCCGGCCTTTCGCACGCCCGCGGCCGCGCCGTGGTGCCGCTGGACGCCGACCTGCAGCACCCGGTGGAGCTGATCGGCCGCTTCCTGGAGCTGTGGCGCGAGGGGTACGAGGTCGTCTACGCCTACCGCGCCCGCCGCGACGACGAAGGGGCGGCCAAGCGCCTGCTCAGCAACGCCTACTACGGCCTCGTCTCGCGCATCTCCGACCCCGTCATCCCGCCGCACACCGCCGACTTCCGGCTGATGGACCGGCGCGTGGTGGACACGCTGAACGCCATGCCGGAGCGCGGGCGCTTCATGAAGGGCCTGTGCGCCTGGACCGGCTTCCGCCAGATCGGCGTACCCTACATGCCGGCCGCCCGCCATGCCGGGGGCAGCCGCTGGAGCCTATGGAAGCTCTGGAACTTCGCCCTGGACGGGCTGACCGCCTTCAGCACCATGCCGCTCAGGGTCTGGACCTATGTCGGCCTGGCCGTGTCGCTCCTGGCCTTCGCGGTCGGGCTGTACGAGCTGGTGGAGACGCTGGCCTTCGGCGTGGTCGTGCCCGGCTACGCCTCCATCATCGTCTCGGTGCTGTTCCTGGGCGGGCTCCAGCTCATCGCGACCGGCATCCTGGGCGAGTACCTGGCCCGCATCTTCACCGAGGTGAAGGGCCGGCCGCTGTTCGTCGTGAAGGAGTGCGTGGGCTTCGCGCCGGAAGCGATCCAGGTTCAGGCCGGCGCGGTCCAGGCGGGTGCGGCGGCGCCCGCGGCCCTGGTGCCGGCCAACACGGCGGCCACGGCCTCGGCCAGGGCGGCGGCGGTGTAGGGCTTGGGCAGCACCGGGGGCAGGCCGGGATCGCCGGCCATGTCCTCCGAATAGCCCGTGGTCAGCAGGACCGGCAGGCCCGGGCGCAGCCGCGCCGCCGCCCGCGCCAGGTCCACCCCGTTCAACTGCCCCGGCATCACCACGTCGCTGAACAGCAGATCCAGCGGGTCGCCGCGCCTCAGCACCGACAGCGCCCCGTCGGCGCTGTCCACGGCGGCGACGGTGCAGCCCATCTCCTCCAGCATGCGGCGGACGGCGGCGGACACCACGGGGTCGTCCTCCACCAGCAGCACCCGCGCCTCGATCCGGGCGGGCGGCGGCACCTCGGCGGGCGCCGCGGCCGGGACCGCGACCGGCGCCGCCCGGGCGGCGCGCGGCAGCAGCAGGCGGACGGTGGTGCCGCGCCCGGGCTCGCTGGCGATCTCCGCGGCGCCGCCGGACTGGTGGGCGAAGCCGTGCACCTGGCTGAGGCCGAGGCCGGTGCCCTGCCCCCGGGCCTTGGTGGTGAAGAAGGGTTCGAACACGCGGGCCAGCACCTCCCGGGTCATGCCGATGCCGGTGTCCGACACTTCCACCGCGACTCGGTCGCCCCCGGCATCGCCCGGCAGGTTGCGGGCGGCGACCCGGAGCAGCCCGCCCTCCGGCATGGCGTCGCGGGCGTTCACCGCCAGGTTGACCAGCGCCAGCTCGAACTGGGTGGGGTCCACTTCGACCGGCCAGAGGCCGGGCTCCAGCTCCAGCAGCAGGCGGATGTCGCCGCGCAGCGTGCGCGCCAGCAGCTCGCGCATCGCCAGCACCCGCTCGCGCAGGCAGACCACCTCGGGCTGCAGCGCCTGGCGGCGGGCGAAGGTCATGAGCTGGCGGGTCAGCCGGGCGCCGCGGTCCACCGCCTGCCGCCCCTCCGCCAGCAGGGCGCGCACCTGGGCCGGGTCGCCGGCGCGGCGCTCCACCAGCTGCAGGCAGGCCGACAGGGCCTGGAGCAGGTTGTTAAAGTCGTGCGCGACGCCGCCGGTCAGCTGGCCCAGCGCGTCCAGCTTGCGCGCCTGCGCCAGGTCCTCCAGCGCGCGGGCCCGCTCGGCGACGGCGGTGGCGACGCGCGCCTCCAGCTCGTCCCGGCCGCGGCGCAGCTCCGCCTCGCGCGCGTCCAGGGCCGCCGCCGCCGCCTCCAGCGCGCCGGCCACGCGGTCGATCTCCACCAGGCCGCTGCGGGCCACCGCCAGGCCGCGCGGCGCGTCCCGGCCCAGCGCCGTCGCGGCGTCGGCGAGGCGGCGGCTGGAGCGCGCGATGCGCAGGCCGAGCGCGGCGGCGATGGTGGTGCCGGCGGCCAGCAGCAGCAGCGCCGCGACGCCGCCCACCAGCAGCGGCCGGCGCGCCTCCGCCAGCAGCTCCGCCCGCGGCACCGCCACGATGAAGCTCCAGCCGTAGGCGGGGGAGCGGCTGTAGGCCAGCACCGTCGGCACTCCCTCCAGCGAGACGCTCTCCACCACGGCCTCGTCGGCCCGCTCCATGCTGGAGAGCACGTCGTCCGTCGCCTTGGCGCCCACGAAGCGCTCGCCGTCGCGGCTGCGGGCGACCACGGTGCCCTTGCCGTCCAGGATGGTGCCGACCCAGCTGGGCGGCAGGCGCTGGGCGTCCAGGATGCGGGCCAGCGTGCCCGGCAGGGTCGCCAGCGACAGGGAATAGACGGCCCTGCCCTCGCGCATGACGGGCACGTCGACCGCCAGGGTCCAGCGCTTCGTCTGGGTGCCCACGAACAGGTTGGAGACGACGGTGCGCCCCTGGTGCAGGCGGCCCCACAGCTCCGGCAGAAGCGGCCCGGTCGGCGGCGGCGCGCCCTTGGGCAGGCGGGTGTTGATGAGCTGGCGGCCGTTCTCCTCGGCCAGGACCACCCAATAGTCCGGCAGGCTGGCCACGGCGTCGCGCGCATGCGCCTCGAACCCGGCGATGTCGCCGTCGCGCAGCCGGTGCGAGGCGGCGAGCACGCCCAGCGCCGCCTCCGCCTGGGCGATCTGGCGGTCCACGGCAAGGGCCAGCGCCCGGGCGGTGCCGGCCAGCTGGCGCTCCACCGCGTCGCGGCCGGCCCGGTAGGTGTCCCACAGCAGCACCGCGGCGCAGAGGCCGGCCGCCGCCACCAGGCTGGCCGTCAGCAGCAGCAGGAGCCCGCCCACCGAGGCCGGGTAGCCGCGCGCCGTCTTCCCTGGCACCGGTCCGGACCGCGCCGTCTGCATCCCCACGCCCGCCATGCATTCCGTCCGCCCGCGGGAGACCCCCCGGGCGGCGCGGAGTGTAGCACGCGGGTTAGCCCCTCCGCCCTTCCCCTTTCGGCGAAGGGGCGGCGGGCGGCGGGCGGCGAAAGGGGTCGCCTTGGGACCGCCACCTTCGCTACACCTGGGACGACGCCTTCCCGACACGACCCCGGTGCCCCGGCATGCTGACCCAACGCGCAAAGTACGCCCTACGGGCCGCCATCCTGCTGACCGAACGCCATGGGGGCGGCGCCATCCAGATCGCGGAGATCGCCGCGGCCGAGAACATCCCGGCCAAGTTCCTGGAGGCGATCCTGCTGGAGCTGCGCAAGGCCGGGCTGCTGGAGAGCGTGCGCGGCCGCAACGGCGGCTACCGGCTGGCCCGGCCGCCCGAGGCGCTGTCGATCGGCGACATCGTGCGGGTGGTGGACGGCTCGCTGGCGCCCATCCGCTGCGCCAGCCGCCGCAACTTCGAGCCCTGCCGGGACTGCGGCGACGTGGAGAGCTGCGTCGTCCGCTGGGCCATGCTGAAGGCCCGCGACGCCATGGCCGAGGTGCTGGACCGCTGCACCCTGGCGGAGGCCGCGCGCCGGCGCGGCACGCCGGCCGGGCCGCTGGACTTCGCGATCTGACCGGCCCCGTCCCGGGGCGGCAGCACGCAAGCGGCACAAGGATCGTTACGCAAACGAAAAGGGCGGCCCGGAGGCCGCCCTTTCCCTGTCCGTGCCCCTTGGGGGACCCGGTCAGAACTCGTACCGCACGCCCACCTGCATGCGCCAGACCGAGTTCTGGGCGCTGAGGGTGTTGCGGGCGCCCTGCAGCGTCGTGGAACCCGACGGCAGGGTGTAGACGTACTTGCCGGTGGCCGGGTCGAGGGCCGCCTGCACGACCGGTGAGACGCCGGGGAAGCTGACCTGCTCCAGGCGGCCCCAGTCGCTGTTGACCAGGTTGCCGAAGTTCAGGATGTCGAAGGTGAAGATGCCCTTGTGGCCTTCGAAGATGCCCGGGATCTCCTGCGAGAAGCGGATGTCGATCTGGTGCACCCACGGGCTGTTGAACCCGTTGCGCGGCGCGATCTGGCCCCGGTAGTTGTCCAGCCCCTCGTCGGTGATGAACTTGTCGAGCTGGGCCCAGGTCAGGCCGGCACCCAGGATGACGTCGTTCTGGTCACGCGGCACGTAGAACAGCTGGCGCTGGCGCGAGCCCTGGCGCGGGTCGCCGAAGACAGGCGAGTTGCCCGCGAAGGTGTAGCTGTAGGGACGGCCGATGCGGCTCTCGCCGAAGAAGCTGAAGCCGGTCTCGTAGTCGCCGAAGAACGCCTTCGCCCACGAGCCGCCGTAGGTGAAGCGGTGCTTGATCTCGTAGTTGGAGGTCGCCAGGTCGGGATCGTTGATGTCGGACGTGGCGAGGTTGTCCCAGTTCGACAGGGCGGTCGAGCTGGTGCCCGGGTTCACGTCCTTGATGTCCTGGTAGGCGTAGCCGACGCGGCCGTCGAAGTCGCCGAAGTCCGTCGCCCACTGCTTCGACAGGTCGAAGCTGAGCACCAGGCCGTGGCCCTCGCCAGTGTTGGTCAGCAGCAGGTCGTTGCCGACGCTGCCGGGGACGCCGGTGCGGCGGCCGTAGATCGGGCGGCCGTCCGGAGCGGTGCCGGTGCGGGTCAGCACCAGGTCGCGCCAGATCGGGGCGTCCTCGGTCTCGGTGTAGAGCACCTCGGCGGTCAGCTGCCACTCGTCGCCGAGCGCGCCCATGTCGAAGACCTGGTCGACGGCGAAGCTGTAGCGCCAGCTGGACGGGATCTTGAACTTCGGGTCGATGGCGTTGACCGGGCCGTTGCCGCGCAGCGTCGTGTGGTTGTTCAGGACGTTCTGCGGCAGGTCGAAGCCGTTGACGTTGTCGAGCGCCGACGCCAGCGGCGAGGTGCGGTTGATCGTCTGCGACACGACGGTGGTGCCGTCGTTGCTGAAGCTGTTGGAGATCCAGACGTTCGGCGAGCCGCCGCCGAACTTGCCGGCGCCGCCGCGGATCGTGGTGGTGTCGGTCGCCTGGTAGGTGATGCCCAGGCGCGGCTGCCACAGGTCGCGGCCATCCAGCGTCTCGGTGTTGGAGAAGCCGTTGCGGGCGATGTAGTTGGCGTTCTCCGGCGGGGTGTCGTCGGAGCTCCAGCGGTCGTAGCGCACGCCGAACTGCACCGTCAGCGCGTCGGTCGCGATGAACTCGTCCTGCAGGTAGAAGCTGTCCACCGCGTAGGAGAAGTCCGCCGCCGCGTCGTTCGCGTCGTTGGTGAAGGCGTTCTGGTAGTTCAGGGTCGTCGCCCGGCGGGCGATGAAGTCGTTGATGCTGGCGAAGATGAACTGGCCCTGCGCGCGCTGGACGAACAGGTTGAAGATGTCCAGGTCCTCACGCTCGTAGCCGCCGGTGAAGGTATGGTCGCCCCACAGGTACTGCGCCTTCGCCTTGAAGGTTTGGAGGTCGTTGGTCAGGTAGTTGGCGTGGCGCGACTCGTCCGGGCCGATATAGACGGTGCCGCCGCCCGGGGTGGTGACCTGCATCTCCGCGAACTCGTTGCCGGCCAGCGGCTCCTGCAGGACCTCCACCTCCTTGATGCCGAACTTCAGCTCGGTGGAGAAGTTGTCCGTCCAGTCGGAGAAGAGCTGGCCGGAGTAGGCGTTCATCGTGATCGCCCGGTTGTACCAGTTCGACGGCGACGCGACCCGGCGCAGCGACAGGCTGGAATTGTTCTGGACGACCTCGTTGCCCTCGGTGCGCTGGTAGGTGAAGGTCGCGCGGTGGGCCTCGGTGATGTTCCAGTCGATCTTGCCGAGGATCTTCTCGTCCTTCTCCTTCAGCTCGTCCGACAGTTCCAGCGGATCGAAGTTGTAGACGGAGCGGGCGGCGTTGATGACGGCGTTGTAGTCGGCCTGGGTGACCTGGGGCACCTCGACCGGCAGGCCGGAGCCCGCCGGGCCGGTCTCGACCGGCGCCTTGCGCTTGAAGTTCTCGTAGCTGCCGAAGAAGAAGAGCTTGTCCTGGAGGATCGGGCCGCCCAGCGTGCCGCCGTAGGTCTTCTCCTCGAAGCTGAAGGTCAGGTCGCGCTCACGGCTCTTGTCGCCGGCGATGCTGTCGTCGTTGTAGTAGCCGAACACCGAGCCGTGGAACTCGTTGGTGCCCGACTTGGTCACGATGTTGATCGTGCCGCCCTGGAAGTTGCTGTACTCAACGTCGTACGGCGCGGTCAGCACCGACACCTGCTCCACCGCGTCGATGGAGATCGGCGAGCGCTGGGTCGGGTAGCCGTTGTTGTTCAGGCCGAAGTCGTCGCTCTGGCGCACGCCGTCGACGGTCAGGCTGTTGAACCGGTTGTTGGTGCCGGCGATGCTGATCGCGTTGACGTTGGTCGGGTCGAGGGAGACCTTCGGGTCGTTCCGGATCACGTCGCGCAGGTCGCGGCTGATCGACGGGGCGTTGCGGATGTCCTCCTCGCTGAACTGGGTGCCGATGCCGGCCGCCAGCTCCGCCAGGCGCGTGCCGGTGATGACCACCTCCTGCACGTCGCCGCCGGCCATCTCCATCGGCACGCCCAGGAAGTAGGGCTGGCCGAGCTGGACGTAGACCTCCTCGACCTTGAACGGCTTGAAGCCCGGGCCGGTCAGCTGGATCGTGTAGGGGCCGCCGACGCGCAGGCCGGTGGCGCCGAAGCGGCCTTCCTCGTTCACGGTCGCGGTCGACACGGTGCCCGAGGGAACGTGGGTGATCTTCACCTCGACGTCGGCCGGATTGCCCTCCGTCGCCATGATCAGGCCGCGGATCGACGAGGTCGTCTCCTGCGCGACCGCAGGCACGGCCGACACGGCGGCGGCGATGGAGAGGGCGGCGGTGCTGAGCTTCAGCACGGTGAGATGGCGACGAACGAATGCGTTCATTGGCAGTATCCCGAGAGAATTTGGCGGGGCGGCGAAGCGCCAGACGGCGGGCGTGTTAACACGTTAGGTGTGTCGGTTATATTGCATCCGGGCTACCGTTTCCTCGGGCATGAGCACGGAAACGACCGGCCTTGGCCGAATCCTGTCCCCCCGTTGCCGCATCGCAACACCATCGGCGGTGTCCCGCGGCCCGTTTCCGCCCTGCCGCTTGTGACGCTTGAGCCCCGCCGGGCGTTCGTGTCTTGTGCGGATCATGCGGGACGGATACGGAACGCCGGAGCGGCCGGCGGCGCGGCGGCAGGGGATGGGGCTGTTCCTGGCCGCCTCCGCCCTGGCGCACGCGCTGCTGGCGGGGCTCGCCCTGTTCTGGCCGTTCGGGCCGGAGCGGGAGCCGGCGCCCGACCTGCTGATCCCGGTCGAGATCACCGCGGCCCCGCCCCCGCCCGCCCCGGCGCCGCCCGAGCCCTCGCCCCTGCGGACCCCCGACCCGCCGCCGCCGGAGACGCCGAAATCCACCGCCTCCCTGGCGAGCCTGCCGTCGCCGGGCGGGCCGGAATCGCTGACCGCGGGCTGGCGGGAGCTGCTGCTGGCCCGCGTGCGGTCGCGCACGCGCTACCCCGACTCGGCGCTGTCCCAGGGGCGGGAGGGGACCGTCATGGTGAAGTTCACCATGGACCGGCTGGGCAAGGTGATCTACGTACGGTTGCTGACCGGTTCCGGCCACCAGGACCTGGACGACGCGGCGCTGGCGGCCGTGCGCACCGCCTCCCCCCTTCCCCCCGTGCCGCGCGACGTGCCCGGCAACCCCGTTGCCGTGGTGCTGCCGGTCAGCTTCTCCATCGACTGAGTGCCGGCCGTCCGGCGTGATCCGGGGCCGGGCCGGCTGTTGCACCTTGCGTCATGCCGGCCCGGTTCCTGGCGGCGCTCGCCGCGCTCCTGCTCTGGGCGGCCCCGGCCGCGTCCCGCCCCTCCGAGGGCTGCGGGCGGGCCCCGCCGCCGTCTCCCCCGTCCTCGGTCGAGGTCATGGGGCGGGAGCGCGCGGCCATCGTGGCGGTGCCGGAGGGGTACGACCCCGGCACGCCGCACCGGCTGGTCTTCGCCTTCCACGGCCGCACCGACGACGCGGCGCGGGTGCGGCGCTACTACGGGCTGGAGGCGGGCGCGGGCGGCCCGGCGATCTTCGTCTACCCGCAGGCGCTGCGGGCGGCGGACGGGCGCTTCGCCTGGTCGGACCCGGGCGACCCGCCGGGCGCCTTGCGCGACTTCGCCCTGTTCGACGCCTGGCTCGCCCGGCTGGCGGCGGACTACTGCGTGGACCTGGCGCAGGTGCACGCCGTCGGCCATTCCCTGGGCGCCACCTTCGCCAACAGCCTGGGCTGCGCCCGCGGCGACGTGCTGGCCGGCGTGGCGAGCCTGGGCGGCGGCATCGTGGCACGCGATCCGGCGCGGACCTGCCGCGGCCGCGTCGCAGCATTGGTGGTGCACAACCCGGACGACCATCTGGTGCCGGTCGGGGAGGGCGAGCGGGCCCGCGACGCCTTCCTCGCCCAGAACGGGCTGGCGGGGGCGCACCCAGAGACGGCGGCGCTGCCGTCGCACCCGCCCGCCTATGACTGCGAGGCGACCGGCGGCGGGACGGGCGCGCAGGTGGTCTGGTGCGAGCACGGGCAGGACACCGGCTCCGGCGGGCGCTGGTACCCGCACGTCTGGCCGCAGGGCGCCGGGCGGGCGGCGATGGCCTTCCTGGAGGCGCTGGGGGAGGGCGCGACGGCCGCGGCGGACTGAGTCCCTCAGGTCCTGGCCAGCAGCGTCTCCGCCGGGGCCTGGGTGGTCGTCATCTGGTCGGGGAAGACCACGTCGAAGCGGGTGCCGCGCTGGGCGACCCGCTCCAGCCGCCCATCCATGTCGCGCAGCAGGGAGCGGACGAGCTGGAGCCCCAGGCCGGTGCGTCCGGCCCGGCTCTCCGCCGCGGCCCCGACCCCGTCGTCCTCCACCACCAGCCGCCACTCCGTCCCGACCCGGCCGAGCCGCACGTTGATGCGCCCGTCGCGGCCGGGGAAGGCGTGCTTCAGCGCGTTGAAGATCAGCTCCTGCGTGATCATCGCCAGCTTGGAGGCCTGGTCGGCCGGCACCAGGCACTCCGCCTCGTCGAAGGAGGCGTCCACCCGCACCCCCTGCGGCGCGTTGGCCTGCGACGCCTGGGCGATCTCCTTCAGCGTCGCCACCAGGTCGGCGGTCTCGGTGTCGGCGCGCTTGACCATGAGGTCGTAGACGAAGGCGACGGCGCCCACCCGCACCGCCAGGCTGTCCAGCACGTTGGCCGCCTCGGGGTGGCGGGCCTTCTGCATGGCGATCAGCGAGGAGATCATCTGCAGGTTGTTCTTGATGCGGTGCTGCAGCTCCTGCAGCAGCAGCTCGCGCTCGCGCACCCGGCGCTCCAGCTCGGCGTTGCGCTCGTTCACCAGCACGTCCAGGTGGGTGGCGCGGCCGCGCAGCTGCTCCTCCACCAGCTTCTTGTCGGTGATGTCGTGGATGACGCCGAAGACGGCGACCACGGTGCCGTCCATGTCGCGCTCCGCCTCGCCGATCGTGTCGACGTAGCGCACCGTGGCGTCGGCCCGCACCACCCGGACCTCGCAGCGGAACGAGGTGCCCTGGCGCCGGCAGGCGTCGATGCGCTGGGTGAACATCGCGCGGTCGTCGACGTGGACGTAGTGCAGCAGCGCGTTCAGCGTCGGCAGGAAGCCCGTCGGCGCGTCGTGGATGCGGTAGACCTCGTCCGACCAGTACATCTGCCCGCTGCGCATCTCCAGCCGCCAGTGGCCGACGCCGACCAGCTCCTCCGCCCGCATCAGCTGCTCGTAGAGCGACATGATGCGCAGCTCCGCCTCCTTGCGCTTGGTGATGTCGGAGATGGAGCCGGCCATGCGGACCGGCTGGCCGAAGCGGTTCCACACCGCCTGCCCGCGGACCTGGAACCAGCCGTAGTCCTCCTGCCCGAGGCCGTGGCGCGACGGGCCGACGCGCAGCCGGCACTCCACGTCGAAGGGCCGCTGCTCCTTCAGGTGGCGGTCCAGCGCGGCGCGGAAGCCGGCGCGCTCGTCCGGGTGCACCCTCTCCTCCAGCGCCTCCAGCGAGGTGCGCTCGCCCTGCGGGGGCAGGCCCAGGATCTGGAGCATGCGCGGCGACCAGAACCCGTCGTCGGAGCCCAGCTCCATCTGGTCCCAGACGCCGTCGGAGCTGCCCTGCACGGCCAGCGCGAACCGCTCCTCGCTGGCGGCGAGGCGGCGCTGGGCCTGGCGGTACTGCGTCTCGTCCATGACCAACAGGACGGCGCCCTCGATGGCGCCGCCGGCGGTGACGAAGGGGCGGATGCGCACCGCCAGCGAGGCGCGCCCCGTCTCGATCTCCAGCGCGTGGATGGTGCCGGCCTGCAGCGTCTCGCCCAGCTTCTCATGCAGGGTGGGGATGTCGAGGTGCATGGGGATGCCGGCCAGCGGCTCGCCCATGTCGGCGGTGGTCAGGCCGAAATAGCGCACCGCCTCGCGGCTGTAGCGCAGGACACGGAGGCGGCGGTCCAGGATGACGATGGCGTAGCCGATGGAGTGCTGGATGTTCTCCAGCTGGTCGTTCAGCGCCTGCAGCTCCGCCGTGCGCCGGCGCAGCTCGTCGTTGACCGTCGTCAGCTCCTCGTTGGTGGCCTGAAGCTCCTCGTTGCTGGTCTCCATCTCCTCCGAGGTCGCCTGGAGCTCCTCGTTGGAGGCCTGGAGCTCCTCGTTGACGGCCTGGAGTTCCTCGTTGGAGACCTCCAGCTCCTCGATGACGCTCTGCAGGTGTTCGCGCGTCGCGGTCAGCTCCTGCTCGATCTCGGCGGTGCGGTCGGTGGCCACCGGGGGCGCCACGCCGGCCAGGGCCTCATTCAGCTCCTCGATGACGACCAGGAACAGGGGCTGGCCGTGCTCGTCCTCCGCGGCCGGGCGGACCACCAGGCGGACGCGGCCGCGGGCGGTCTCCTTCGCCAGGCCGTAGGTCGCCGCCTTCTCCTTGCGCGCCCGGCCCAGCAGCGTCCACAGCTCGCCCCTGAGCTCCGGGATCAGGAGCTTGGTCGCGTTCAGCTGCGTCTTGCCGGAGCCGAAGCTGAGATAGCCGTCCAGCGACCCCTCGACCTCGCGGATGTCGCCGGTCACCGTCACCAGCATGGCCTTGGGCTGGTAGTGCGCGATCAGCGCGCCGCGGATGGCCAGTTCGGCCGGCGTCGACCGGCTGCGCGCCTCCTGCGGCCGGCGCACCGGCATCGGCCGGATCACCGGCGACGAGGGCATCGGGTTGCGCCGGAAGACCTTGTTGCTGTCCACCGACAGGGGCGAGAACTGGTCGGACGCGGCGCCGGTGTTCTCCGACTTGCCCAGGACAAGGAAGCCGTCCGCGTTCAGCGCGAAGTGGAAGGAGGAGAGCACGTCCCGCTGGAGGTCGTGCGTCATGTAGATCAGCAGGTTGCGGCACGACACCAGGTCGATGCGCACGAAGGGCGTGTCGCGCGTGACGTCGTGGCGGGCGAAGATGACGCAGTCGCGCAGCTCCTTCGTCACCAGGTACTGGGGCCCGTGGCGCTGGAAGTAGCGCTCGCGCATGTCCGCCGGGATCGGGTCCAGCGCGGCCTCCGCGTAGGTGCCCTGGCGCGCCTGGGCCATCGCCTGCTCGTCGATGTCGGTGGCGAAGATCTGGACGTGCAGCCGGCGCTTCTGGTGGCGGATCGCCTCCTGGATCAGGATCGCCAGCGAGTACACCTCCTCGCCCGTGGCGCAGCCGGGGACCCAGACGCGCACGCTCTGCCCGTCGCGCTTGCGGGCCACGATCTCGTCCACCACGGGGCGGACCTGCTCGAAGATCTCGGCGTCGCGGAAGAAGGCGGTGACGGAGATCAGCGCCTCCTTGACGAAGCGCTGCGCCTCCGCCGGTTCCTGGTGCAGCAGCTCCAGGTAGCCCTGGGTGTCCGGCACGCCCGCCGCCATGACGCGGCGCGCCAGCCGCCGGCGCAGCGTGCTGGGCTTGTAGCCGGAGAAGTCGACGCCGGTCAGCTCCTCCACCCGCGCCAGGACCAGGGGCAGCGGGTCGTTGGTGCCCTCCGGCGCGGGGAACACCTCCTCCCGGCTGGGGGAGTGGGCGTAGGTGTTCAGCTTGTGCCCGATCTCCGCCGGCGCCAGTACGGTGGAGACGACGCCAGTGTCGATGGCGGCCCGCGGCATGCCGTCGTAGCGCGCCGTGCGCGGGTCCTGCGCCAGGACGATGCCGCCCGCCTCGCTGATCGCCTTGGCGCCGGCCGCGCCGTCGGATCCGGTGCCGGACAGGATCACCCCCACCGCCCGCGGCCCCAGCGCCTCGGCCAGCGAGCGGAAGAAGCGGTCGGCCGAGGGCTTCGGCCCGATGGCGTGGGAGGGCTGGAGCAGGCGCAGCGCCTCCCCGTCATACTCCACGTCGTGGTTGGGGGGCGTGATGTAGATGACGCCCGGGGCCGGCACGACGCCGTCGGTCACCTCCTCCACCCGGAGGTTGGTGTCGCGCGACAGCAGGTCGGCCAGCATGCTGCGGTGCTTGGGCGCCAGGTGCTGGACGACGACGTAGGCCATGGGGGCGGCCGCCGACAGGGCGCCGACCAGCGGCTCCAACGCCTCCAGCCCGCCGGCCGAGGAGGCGACGCCCGTCAGGTAGAAGTCGGAGGATCGGGGCTCGGCCGGGGGCTCCGGGTTGGACACGAGTTCGTCCATGCGATGCGCGCCATCAGCTGAGGGATGAGGACTTCGAGACCACCAGTATTCGCCCGGGCCCGACCTGCCCATCATATCAGCAGAAGCCCGTCTCTCCACCCGGAAGGCGCTACCGCTTTCGAGCTAGACCCATCCGGGGTAGCCCACAGCCTGCGCGCAAGAAGTACGTCTGCGCCTCTATTTGGACGCGGCGTCGCCGGCGGGCGAGAGGCGCAGGTCGTGCACGGCGAGCCCCAGCGGGCGCGGGTCGCCGCCCAACCCGATCTCCCGGGGCAGCCTGACCTCCGCCGGGCGCAGCGCCAGCTCGATCACCTCGCGGCCGGCGGCGAGTTCCGCCGGGATCAGCATCTCCTTGTGCTCGATCCGTCCCTCCTCGGTGAAGGTCCATTCGCCCACCGGGACGCCGCCGGCCAGCACCGCCACCGTCTGGGCGGGCCGCTGCGGGCTCAGCAGCCCCAGGGCGGACAGCTCCAGGCGCAATGGTCCCTGCACCGGTTCCGCCAGGGGCAGCCGCAGCACGGATTCAGGCCCCATCGACCAGACGCCCCAGGACTCCGGCGCCGACCAGCCGCGCAGCAGGAAGCGCCGGGACGCGGCGCCGTCGCGCAGGCTCAGCCGCTCCCCCGGCACGTAGACGGGCGGCAGCACGAACAGCCGGCCGCCGGCCGCCCCCGCGATGGGCTGGGCGGCGCCGGCCAGGAACCGCTCCATGGGCGTGTCCGCGTTCTCCAGGGCCGGGGCGACGACATGGGTCACCCGCGAGGCCCGCAGCGCCCGGCCGACCTCCTCCGGCGTCGCGGCGGCGGCGATGCGGGCGGCGACCGCGCGGTCGTCGTTCAGCGCCTCCCCCTGCAGCCCGGCCGCCAGCGGCTCGCCGGTGAACCAGACGCGGGCGGCGGGCCCGTGCAGGGCGTTGACCGCCTCCACCAGCGGCCGCTGGTAGGGCACGTCGGCCACCGTGGGCAGCGGCCGCAGGGCGCGGTCCAGGGAGAAGGGGGGATAGGGCAGCGAGCCCAGCGCCGCCAGGTTCAGCCCCGTCGCCAGCGCCAGGAAGCCCGCCAGGGCCGGCCGCGCCCACCGCCCGCCCGCCTCGACCGCCGCGGGCAGCACCAGCAGGACCAGCGGCAGGATGTAGAACAGGTAGCGGGCGTACTGGATCTGGGCCAGCAGCACCGCGGTGAAGCAGGCGGCGGCCAGGGCTGGCACCCAGGGAACCGGGCGCCGGGCGAAGGGCAGCGCCGCCAGCAGGACCGGCACCAGGACCAGGTACTGGAAGCCGAAGGCGCCCGGCCCGGACTCCAGGTAGCGCCCGGTGTCGAAGACCAGTCGGTAGGGCAGGTCCCAGGCCAGGTTCCCGCTCCAGCGCGGGTCCATGGCCGAGGCGGCCTCCGCCAGGGGGGAGCGGAAGACGTCGTTCAGGTAGGGGAAGACCGGGTTGCCGGTGCGCCACCAGGCCAGCGCGTAAGGCACCGGCCCGACCGCGGCGAAGGCGGCGGCCGCGGCCGCCGCATGCCCCAGCGCCGCGCGCGGCGGCCAGACCAGGGCCAGCCGCGCCACCAGCAGCAGCCCCAGCGTGCCGAAATAGAGCCCGTGGTACTTCGCCGCCACGCAGGCGCCCAGCATCAGCCCGACGCCGACCGCCGTGCGCCGGCCCGGCCGCTGCCAGTCGCGCATCAGCAGCACCGCCGCACCCAGGGCGAAAAGCGCGGTCGCCGCCTCCTCCATCAGGCCGGAGGCGACCAGCACCGTCATCGGCGCCGCCGCGAAGGCCGCCGCCGCCGCCCAGGCGACCCGGGCGCCCGTGCGGGGGGCGAGGTGCGCCGCCAGAAGCCCGCATAGGGCGGCGAAGGCGGCCAGGTTCATCAGCTTGGCCGCCGGCTCCCCCGCCAGGACCGCGGCCGGCGTCACCAGCCACACCGCCGCCTTTGGCATCAGCGCGTAGAGGTCGCGGGCCGGGTCGAAGTGCCAGCGCCCGAAGTCGGCGACGTGCAGCGGGATCGCCAGGTGGGTCACCAGCGCGTCGGACAGCAGCTCCGGCCGCGCGGCATAGGCGGCGGTGACCGCCAGCACGCCGGCGAACAGGGCCGGCGCCAGCCTCTCCCCCGCCGCCGCTTTCCGCTCGGCCAGGGCCGCCGCCAGCCAGGGCGCGAGGCGCCGGCGCCCAGCCCACAGCGCCGCCGCGGCCAGGGCGACGTGCACGGCGGGGAAGTTGATGCGGGCCAGGACCAGCAGCTGCACCGTCCCGGCCAGCGCCGCCAGCCCGGCGGCCAGCGCCAGCGCGGCGTCCTCCGCCATACGGCCAGGCGCGGCTTGGCCCGGTCCGGGGGTCCCCAGCAGCAGGGTGCCCAGCAGCAGGGCGACCAACAGGCAGAGGGCGACGGCGGTGACCGCCCCGACCCCGAACAGGGCGGCGGCCAGCAGGGCCGACAGCAGGGCGCCGGCAGGGACCGGGCGCCTGGCCGCGGCGGCGGCCAGCAGGGCGACGGCCCCGGCGGCGAAGGCCAGCAGGTGGTCCAGCGCCACCCGCTCCCCCTGCCAGGGCGACAGCATCCGCCGGTGCGGCAGGTCGAAGAGGAGCCCGTGCAGCAGCAGCAGCAGCGACGCCGCGGCGGTCCCGGCGACCAGGAGGCGGCCCGCGGCCGCCGACGTCGAACCCATCACCCCGTCCCGATCCCGAACCCCCAGCACCGCGGCCGGACTCTAGGCGGGCGGACGGGCGGGCCGCAAGCGGGTCAGCCCCAGCTTTCCGAGGCGCCCTTGCGGCGCAGGTTCATGCGGGGGGGCATGACGGCGGCGATCCGGCCGCCCTCGGCCGCCGCCATCTCCGGCGCCGGCTTGCCGAACAGCCAACCCTGCCCGTAGCGCACCCCGTACTCGGCCAGCTTCGCCGCCTGCTGCTCGGTCTCCACCATCTCGGCGATGGCGCTCATCTCCAGCTCGCAGGCCAGCGTCACCATGGAGCGCACGAAGGCCCGCGCCTTCTGCGAGTCCAGCAGCTCCTTCACATAGGCGCCGTCGATCTTCAGGTGGTCCACCTGCAGCGCCCGCAGATACTGGTAGGAGGCGGCGCCGGCGCCGAAATCGTCGATGCAGACCTTGAAGCCCAGCGCGCGGATGTCCTGCACGAAGCGGTTGATGCCGCCGAGGTCGGTGATCTCGGCCGATTCCGTGATCTCGAACAGGATGCGGCCGGCGCGGCGCTGCTGGGCGCGGGCGGTGCGCATCAGCTCCATCCGGAACAGGTCGCCCGCCAGCGAGCGGCCGGAGACGTTGATGGCGACCCCGGGCCCGTCGGGCACCCGGTCCAGCGCCGCCAGCGCCTCCTCCACCACGGCGAGGTCCAAATCCTCCACGATGCCGACCTGCTCGGCGAAGGCTACCGTCTCGCCGGGCGAGCCGCCGTCGAAGCGCACCAGCGCCTCGTAATGGTGCACGGAGCGGTCGGCCAGGCTGACGATGGGTTGGAAGTGCAGGACGAAGGCGCGCTCCTTCAGGGTCGCGCGCAGGGCCAGGATGCGCTCCGACGTCTCCGCCGCCAGCCTGTGCACCACCTCGTCCAGCGTGTTGAGGGTGAAGTCCCCGGGCTGGGCGCGGGCGAAGCTCTGCACCGCGTAGACGACCGCCCGCGCCGTGTCCTGCGGGCTGAGCGACGGCTTCAGCGCGACCGTGGTGCGGGAGACCTGGAGCGGCCTGCCGTCCGGGGTGACGCCGGCGGTCAGCTCGGCGATCTGCTTCTCGACGTGCGCGGTGTTGGCGCCGCGCTCCTGCACCAGGCCGAACTTGCCGAGCCCGACCTCGCCCGCCACCCCGCCGACCGAGGCGCCGCGCAGGTAGCGCCCGATCGAGGCGGCGAGGCCGCGGCCCAGCTCCGGCGCCAGGTCCAGCTCCTTCAGGCCGGGCAGCTCCAGCAGGGTCAGGTCCAGCTCCGGCCCCTCGCCCCGCTTCAGCGCGTTCTCCACCAGCCCGGCGAAGGCGTCGGGGCCGGGCAGGCCGGACAGGGTATCGGGGTCCACCGCCTCGGCGCCGCCGACGGCGGCGGCCACGGAGGGCGGCAGGCGGAACAGGCAGATCTGCAGCTTGCCGGCGCGGCTGGGCAGCCGGCAGCCGCCCAGGATGACCTGCCCGCCGCCCTGGTGGCACAGCTCCACCGGCAGGGGGTTGAGGCGCGGCGCGCGGGCCAGCGAGCGGACCATGGCGCGCACGATGGGCCGGTCGCGCTCCGCCGCCAGCTCGGCCACGTCGGTGCCCTTGAGCGCGGCGCCGGTGCGCCCGGTCAGCGCCTCCACGGCACCGGCGGCGTAGCCGATGATCCCGGCGGTGTCGGTCTCGATCAGCACGTCGGCGGCGGCGAAGGCGAACCCGACGAACCGGTCCCGCTCGTCCTTCAGGGCCGTCAGCAGGGCGGCCGAGGGGTCCTGGACCTTCGCGTCGTCAGTCATCGGAAACCGGGCAGCAGAGAAGTCGGCAGGCGCCCCTCGCGGGGCCGGCCGGATTCCTAAGTACTGCCCGCCGGTTGGAATGTGAAACGCTTTCCCTGTAACCCGATGGATAGGTTAACCGCCGGTTCACGCCGTTTCCGCCGTCTCGAACAGCACCAGGCGGGAGGGCGGCGGCACTTCCTCCCCCCGCCTACGCGCCTCCATCCAGCGCAGCGTCTGCTTCACGGTCGCGGCGGAGACCGGCTTCTCCAGGAAGGCCGGGGCGCGGGTGCGGTAGGTGTACGCGAAGCCGCGGTTGGCGGTGACGTACACCGACAGGGTGCCGTACGTCTCGTTCAGCCAGAGGTCGATCTTGGCGCCGCAGCGCCGGTCGCCCAACCGCAGGTCGACTAGGGCCAGGTCCGGCGGGTCGGTGGCGGCGAGGGCCTGGGCGTCGGGCAGGGTCTTGCAGATGCCGACCACCCGGTGGCCCGCCTCCCGCGCCATCTGCGCGAAGGAGAGCGCGATCAGCGCCTCGTCCTCGACGATCAGGACCTTCACCGCGCGTCCCCCCGGGCGTCGGCGCCTCCCCCCGGATGCGCCCGGCCCAGGGTAAGGCCGTCCGGTCCCGTCCCGCAAGGCACCCCGGCGAACGGAAGGCTTGCCGAGGCGGGTGCCTTCGGCCTAATCCCTTCGCCGAAACGAAGGAGACTTCCCGATCATGGCGCTCTGCCCCTGCACCTCCGGCCGCGACCTCGACGCCTGCTGCGGCCCGTACCTGTCCGGCGCCGCCCAGGCGCCCACGCCCGAGGCGCTGATGCGCTCGCGCTATTCCGCCTTCGCCGCGGGCAACATCGACTATCTCCAGGAGACGCTGCTGCCGGAGACGCGGGACGACTTCAACCGCGAGGAGACGTCCAAGTGGGCGTCGGAGAGCGAGTGGACCGGCCTGGAGGTCCGCAAGACCGAGGGCGGAGCCGAGGGCGACGAGGAGGGCTGGGTCGAGTTCGTCGCGCGCTTCCGCATGAACGGCCAGGACTACCAGCACCACGAGACCAGCCGCTTCGCGCGGCAGGACGGCCGCTGGTACTACGTCGACGGCATCCTGGGCCAGCGCCCGCGCACCGCGCCCAAGATCGGCCGCAACGACCCCTGCCCCTGCGGCAGCGGCAAGAAGTACAAGAAATGCCACGGGGCCTGAGGCGCGCCGCCGCATGAGCGCCCCCGGCTCCCCCTCCGCGCAGGCTGGCCACGGCTCCTGGGCCGGGCTCGGCCTGGCGCTCGTGTTCCTGCTGGCGATGTCCCACTATGCGGGGATCGCCGCCACGCTGCTGCCGGCCTTCGACGGCGCGCTGAACCTGAACGTCGCGCGCGAGCTGGCGGAGACGGGGCGCTACGCCTCCTACTACAACGACCTCCACTTCTTCCCCGTGGAGACGCAGACCAACGCGCCCTACGTGCTGCCGGCGGCGCTGCTGTACGCGCTGTTCGGCGTCGGCATCTTCACCAGCCAGGCGGTCAACCTGGCCTATGTGGCGGCGCTGGCGGTCGCCTGCTGTTTGCTGGTAGGGCGGCGGCACGGCGCCCTGGCCGGGGCGGCCGCCATCCTGCTGGCTTTGCAGGTCCCGGGCGCGCCGGAGTACGGCATGCTGGGCTACGGCGAGTTCCCCTCGCTGTTCTGGCTGCTGGCGGCGCTGCTGGCGCTGGAGCCGGCCCTGGCCGAGCCGGGGCAGGCCCGCACCGGCCGGGCGCTGGCGGGGGGGGCCGCGCTGGCGCTGTCCTTCCTGACCAAGACGGTGGCGCTGATCTGGGTGGCGCCGGTCACGGTCCTGGTGGTCCTGCTGCTGCTGTGGCGCCGCGCGCCGCTGCGCATGCTGGCGTGGTTCCTGGCCGGCCTCGCCCTGCCGGTGCTGGGCTGGGAGCTGTTCCGCCTGGTCCAGCTGGGCGGCCCCGCCCCCTACCACGCCTGGTGGGAGGAGCAGCTCTACGAGATCTTCGCGCAGTCCGGCGTCAGCGACGAGCTGCAGGACACGCCCGGCCTGCTGCCCAAGCTGGCGACGCACCTGGGGCTGCTCTCCGGCTTCACCGGGATGCCGGTGCCGGCCGTGGCGGCCTTCCTGGTCCTGCCGCAGCTGGTGCTGCTGGCGCCCGCCTGGGCCGCCTTCCGCCGGCGCGACGCCGCGGCGCTGCTGGTGCTGGTCACGGTGGCCGGCGTCGCCTTCCTCTACAGCGTCTGGTGGCTCGGTATCTCGCCCACCCAGCAGGCGTGGCTGCGGCGCATCATGAACGGGCTGGTGCTGCAGCAGCTGGCCGGCCTCCTCGCCCTCGGCTGGATCGCCGGGGAGGTGCGCCGGCGGGCCGCGGCGGCACGCGCCGCGGGCGGCCTCGCCGCGGCGCTGCTGGCGGTGCCGATGGGCTGGATGGCCTGGAACGCCGCCGTCATCGGCCGGCCGGTGGCCGCCCCCGCGCACGAGGCGGAGGTGCTGGAGGCGGCCCGGGTCGTGGCCTCCCTGCCGCAGGAGACGCGCATCTTCGGCTTCGGCTGGTGGCGCGCCCCCGTGGTGGCGCTGTTCTCCGGCCGCCGCATCGACGATTTGGAGCAGTGGCACGACGAGGAGCTGGCGGCGCTGCCCGCCATGGCCGTGGTCACCGACCACTACGCCCAGGGCCTGGCCGCCGACGCCATCCGGCGCCGGCTGGAGGGGCTGGAGGTGCGGCCGCTGTTCACCAGCGACGGCGCGTCGGTCTACGCGGCGCGCAAGCCGGCGGCCGACCCGGCCCGCTGGCCGGAGGAGAGCCTGGCCGCCGGGCTGGACTTCGGCCGGGGCGACTATCCCGCCATCAGCGGCTTCCACGACCTGGAGCCCGGCCTGCGCTGGTCGCCCGGGCGCTCCACCGTGGTGCTGCGCCGCGACGCCCAGCGCTACCTCACCCTCTCCGTCACGGTGCCGACGGTCGCCCGCTTCAAGGAGCAGGGGCTGGGCCCGCAGGCGGGCGTGGCGCTGACCGTCGCCGCCGGGCCCTGCCCGCCCGCGGTCCTGCCGGTCGAGCGCGACGGCCATCTCGGCGCCACCCTGGAGCTGTG
>DASPKT010000195.1:0-7004 GCA_035627915.1 Azospirillaceae bacterium | reverse complement strand
ACGGCGGCGCGCTGGCCGATCCAGCGGTCGGCGATCATGCCGCCCAGGATCGGCGTGAAGTAGACCAGCCCGGCGTAGAGCCCGTAGACCTGCGAGGCGAGCGCCGTCGGCGACAGCGGCCCGGTGAACCCCTCGACCATCGCGCGGAAGGACTGGAAGCCCACCACCGCCTCGACGTTGCCGGGCAGCAGCAGCTGGTTCGCCATGTAGAGCACCAGCAGCGTCGACATGCCGTAGTAGGAGAAGCGCTCCCACGCCTCGGTGAACGCCAGGTAGGCGAGCCCGGGGGGATGCCCCCACAGGCCGGCGGGCTGTGCGGCGCGGCGTTCGATGTCGGCGACCATGCGTTCGGGCTCCCTGGCGTTCCTTATAGGCGCTGGCCCGCCGGTCGTTGTCGCCGGCGGGCCGCGCCTAGATAGCCCGGCGCCGCCGCCGGGGCCAGGGTTGCGTGCAGGCGCCTCAGAAATCGGAGGAGAAGTTGAGGAAGTCGTAGTAGGCCATGTGCCTGACCGCGACCAGGGCAGCCAAGGCCGCCACCGCCGCCCCCACCCGCCGGGCCGTGCCGCGCGTGGGATCGCGCCAGGCGGCGACCGCGTCCACCGCCATGGCGAGGGCGGCCGCAGCGCAGAGGATCGACAGCCCCACCAGCAGCGCCTGGACCGGGCCGCCCGCACCCTGCAAGAGCCCGGTGCGCTTCGCCATCACCCAGCCGAACAGCGTCAGCAGGATCAGCCAGGACCCGGCCCGCGCCAGCGGCAGGCTCCACCGCGCCAGCCCCTGAGGCGCCCGCGCCGCCGGCCTCGGCAGGTAGCGCAGCAGCAGGGTCAGCCCCACCAGCCCGGCCGATACCGCCAGCACCGCCACCGTCGCCCCCAGGACCGGCATGGTGAAGGCCGCCGTCGCCTCCGCCCGGTCCAGCGCGGCACCCGAGTTCAGCAGCGGGCTCGCGATGCGCACCACCCGGCCCCCCGCGTCACGCTCCGCCACCAGCAGGGCGCCCGTCTCCTCCTCGACGAAGCGGTCGGGGCCGGCGGGGTGCCAGCGCGCCAGCCCGCCGTCCGGCCGCCGGGGCCGGGTGGTGCGCAGGGTCCCGTCCCCGTCAGCCACGACCTGGAGGATTGAGAAGGCAGTCATGAGGGTCCGGTGGCCGGACCGGGGCCGCCGCGCGCTGGCGTAATAGCCCTCGAGATCCGCGGCGGTCGACGCGCCCGCCAGGGCGGGAGCCGATTCAGGTGCCACGGGCGCCAGGAAGCGGTCTATGACGGCGCGCACCAGCCCGTCGCGGATGCGGGCGGCGGCGGCGGCGCGGCCCCGGCCGCTGAAGGACAGGTGCCAGGCGAGGCCCGCTTCCGGCAGCACCACGAGGTCGCTGATATAGCCGGAAATGGACCCGCCGTGCCCGGCCCAGCGCACGCCGCGGTGCTCCTGCACGGAAAAGCCCAGGCCGAAGCCGCTGCCGGGCACCAGCGCCTTCTCCACCCGCATCATCCGGTCCAGCGTGCCGGGTTTCAGCAGCGGCCCGCCGCCTTCCAGCAGCGCCGCCGCGAAGCGCGCCATGTCGCCCGCCGGCGCGGCCAGCGCGCCGGCGGGGGCGCCGGCGATGGTGCGGTAGGAGGCGGCGCCGTTGACGCCCGCCGCCAGCCGGGCCGCGAGGTCGTCGGGCAGCGGCTGGGCGAAGGTGGAATGCCGCATGCCCAGCGGCTCCAGGATGCGCTCGCGCGCGACCTCGGCGAAGGGCTTGCCGCGCAGCCGCTCCACCACGTGCCCGGCCAGGGCCGCGCCGTAGTTGGAATAGGCGATGACGGTGCCGGGCGGGTAGACGCGGTCAGGCACGTTCGCGGCCAGCACCTCCCCCAGGGGCTTGCCGCCGTCGGTGTCGTGGACGCCGCGGGCGCGGTCGGCGAAGCCGGCGGTGTGGGTCATCAGGTGGCGCATCGTCACCGGCGCGCCGAACGCTTCCCCGATGCGGAAGCCCAGATAGTCGCCGACGTCGCGGTCGAGGTCGAGCAGTCCCTCCTCCGCCAGCTGCATGGCGAGGACCCAGACGAACAGCTTGGAGACGGAGCCCTGGCGGAACAGCGTCTCCTCCACGCTCACCGGGCGGCGCCGGTCGGTGTCGGCGTAGCCGTAGCCCCTGGCCAGCAGGGTGGCGCCGCGGCGCATCACGACCAGGGTACCGCCGGGCATGCCGCCGACCTCCATGGCGGAGGCGACGTAACCCTCGATGAAGGCGGCGACCTCGGCGTCGTCGAAGGTCGGGGCGGGGGCGGCCGCCGGGGCGGGCGGCGCCTGCTGGGCGGCCGCGGGGGCTGCCGGGTGGACGGCGGCCAGGAGCAGGGTGCCCAGGAGCAGCGCGGCGGTTGCCGCCCGCAGCAGCCTGGGGAGGAGGCCGGCGTCGCGGCGCTTCCATGTAGGCATGTCGGTCAATCCCTGTGTTGAACGAGAGGGGCGTCCGGCCGCATTGTCGGGCCGTGCGCATCCGGCCTAGCAGGCGCCGGGATGAGGCGCATGAGGAACGCCTGAGGAATCCGTGAGCAAGCCGCCGCCCCCTCCCACGCTGCGCTTCGACGGCTTCGTGCTGAACCCCGGCGACCGCCAGCTCTGGCGCGGCGGGGAGCGGGTGGAGCTCAGCGGCCGCTACTTCGACGCGCTGGCCCTGCTGGTGCGCGAGCGCGGCACGCTGGTGTCGAAGGACCGCTTCATGGCGGAGGTCTGGCACGGCACGCCGGTGACCGACGAGGCGCTGACCCAGTGCATCCGCACGCTGCGCCGGGCGCTGGGCGACAGCGCGGAGCGGCCGCGCTACATCCAGACGGTGCCGAAGCACGGCTACCGCTTCGTCGCCGAAGCGGAGGAGGTTCCCGCCGAGATCCCCGCCGGGGGCCCCGCGGACAGGCCGGGCGGCGGCGCCCCCGCCGGCTGGACCGCGGTGCTGGCGCTGGGCGGCGCCGGGGCGCTGGGCGGGGCCGCCGCCGGGGTGGCGGGCGGCCTGCTCTACGGGCTGGGGGCGGATGCCGGGGGCATGGGCGCCGCCTCGGTCCTGCTGGTCATGCTGGTCCTGAACGTCGCGGCGGGGCTGGCCGGGGGGGCGGGGGTCGGGCTCGGCATCGCGCTGGGCGCGCTGCGGGGCACCGGCCTGCTGGCGGTGCCCGGCGGGGCACTGGGCGGGCTGGCAGTGGGCGGTGCCGCCCGCCTGCTGGGGCTGGACGTCTTCAACCTGCTGTTCGGCCGGGCGCCGGAGGGCTTCACCGGCGGCGCCGAGGGGGCGGTGCTGGGCGGCATGGTGGCGCTGGGCGCCTGGCTCGGCGGCGGTCTCGGCCCCGGCCCCGCCTGGCGCCCGGTGGCCGCCGCCGGCACCGCGGGCGCCCTTGCGGGCGTGCTGGTCACGGCGCTGGGCGGCCGGCTGATGGGCGGCAGCCTGGACCTGCTGGCCCGCGCCTTCGCCGACTCCCGCCTGGACCTCGCCGCCTTCGGGCGGCTGGTGGGGGAGGATCGCTTCGGTCCCGTCGCCCAGACGGTGCTGGCCGGCACCGAGGGGATGCTGTTCGGCAGCCTGCTCGCCGCCGCCATCGTCCTGGCCGGGCGCCGGATGGGGCTACGGAGCGCATAGTCTTCATTTGATGTCAGCGGAATAGCCGGTAGTGCTCAGGTTCCGGATGAGCTTTGGCCGTCACGACGCCCCGCAGTCTCCTGTTGACCGGGGTACCGGCTGGCGATATTTTGATCATATTCGAAATTTATCCGGGGCGGGGCCGCTGCCGGGAGGGGTGAAGGCCATGGGCGCCGCGGACCGGGCAGGTGGATCGTGACGGGGATTGCCGACGGCGGGGCGGAGGGGATGGGATTCCGGACCCCGGCCGTCTTCCTCTCCGGGCTGGGGGCCGCCCAGGTCGTGTCCTGGGGCACGCTGATCTACGCCTTCCCCGTCCTGGCAGGGCCGATGGCCGGGGAGATCGGGTGGAGCCGGACGGAGGTCTACCTGCTGGCCTCCCTGGCGCTGGCGGTCGGCGGCCTGGCCGCCTACCCGCTGGGGGCCGCCATCGACCGCGGGCACGGCCGCGCCATCATGGCCGGCGGCTCCGCCCTTGCGGCGCTGGCCCTGTGGGCCTGGTCGGCGGTGCCGGCGGGCTGGCCGCTGGCGGCGGCCTTCGCCGGCATCGGCCTGGCGCAGGCCATGACCCTGTACGAGCCCGCCTTCGCCGTCGTCGCCCGCCGCTACGGGACCGACGCGCGGCGCGGGATCACCACGCTGACCCTGTGGGGCGGCTTCGCCTCCACCGTCTTCGTGCCGGTGACCCAGCTGCTGATGGACGGTTTGGGCTGGCGGGGCGCGCTGGAGGTGCTGGCGGCGATGCACCTGTTCCTCTGCCTGCCGCTGCACCTCGCGGTCATCGACCGGCGCCCGCCCCGGCCGCCGGCGGGCGGGCCGCCCCCGCAGCCGGCAGCCGGCACGGGCGCGGTGGCCTGGGCGCTGCGCCAGCCGGCCTTCTGGGCCCTGGCGGTCTGCTTCACCGTCTACTACGCCGCCTTCTCCGGCCTCACCCTGCACCTCTATCCCCTGCTGGCGGAGCGGGGCATGGGGGCGGCCGAGGTGGTGGCGGCCATCGCGCTGATCGGCCCGGCGCAGGTGGGCGGACGGCTGGTGGTGGCGGCGACGGCGCGGCGGGCGAGCATCCGCGGCATCGGCATCGCCACCACGCTGGTCCTGCCCGTGGCGCTGGCGCTGCTGCTGGTGCCGGGCGGCGGCCTGCCGCTGCTGGCCCTGTTCGCGCTGCTCTATGGCGGCGCCAACGGCATCATGACCATCGTCCGCGGCGCCGTGGTGCCGGAGCTGCTGACGGCGGAGGCATACGGCGCCGTCAACGGGCTGCTGGCGGCGCCGACGCTGGCCGTGCGGGCGGCGGCGCCGACGCTGGTCGCCCTGCTCTGGGCCGCGGACGGTTCCTACGACGCGGTGATCTGGGCGACGCTGGCGGCCTGCGTCACCGTCGTCCTGTCCTTCCTGGCGGCCGTGTGGACGCGCCCGAAGACGACCTGGAGCGCCGCACGGGAGCCGTGACGGGATTATTCCGGTATCGCAATGATAGAGGCGGCGCCGGTCACGCCACCACGGCGCTGCGCCGGACCACGGACTCGTAGGCTGCCTGGAGGTCGCGGCGCACCGTTCCCTCGCCCTCCCGCCCCTCCAGGTGCTGGCGGCGCAGCTCCTCCATGAACCGCTCCCACAGGGGCGGCCCGCCCTCGTCCAGCAGCCGGGCGCGGATCGACAGCTCCTCCGTCACCTCCAGGTGCCGGCGGCCCCAGGCGGCCATCTGCGCCAGGATGGGGAGCAGCTGGATGCCGCGCTCGGTCAGGCAGTAGAACGCCTTCTGCTTGTGGCTGGGATCGTCGCGCCGGGTCAGGATGCCGTGCGCCATCAGCCGCTTCAGCCGGTCGGCCAGGATGTTGGAGGCGATGCCCTCCTCCGACCCCGCCAGCAGTTCCCGGAAATGGCGGCGGTCGCCGAAGATGATGTCCCTGAGGACCAGCAGGCTCCAGCGGTCGCCGAGCACTTCCAGCGTCAGGTTGATGGGGCATCCGGAACGGGCGACCGGCCTCATGTGCGCATCCAGCTTGATCCGGTTGCAACATAGGATCACCTGCGGTCCCGGACAAGGAAGAGGGTCCGGGCGGCCAAGCCCAAGGTGCCCGGAGGGTGTGGCGCGGGCACGCCGTTTCTGCGACCCTCCGTCAGCGCGCGCGGCGGCACCGGGGATGGGCCGCGGCAAATGCGCCCCCGGTCCATGGAGGAGCCACGATAATGCTCGCCAACTGGCTGATCGTCGCCTTCAGGGCGCTGGCGCGCGACCGGGTGGTCGCCGGCCTCAACATCGCCGGGCTGGCGCTCGGCCTGCTGGCGGCGACGCTGATCCTGGCCTTCGTCCGCTCGGAGGTGGGCTACGACAGCCAGTGGCCGGAGGCCGACCGCATCGTCCGGGTCGGCTTCGACTTCCCCACCCCGGGGCGCGAGGCCAGGCGCTCGCAGACCAGCTCGGCGCTGCTGGTGCCGGCCATGCGCGAGGAGCTGCCGGCGGTGGAGCTGGCGGCGCGCTTCAGGCCCGCCCGCGTCACGCTGCGCCAGGGCGAGCTCTCCCTGATGGAGCCGGTCGCCTTCGCCGAGCCGGAGCTGCTGCGCCTGTTCCCGCCGCGGGTCCTGGCGGGCGACCCGGAAGCGGCGCTGGCCCGGCCGGACGGGCTGGTGCTGACCGAGGGGGCGGCGCGGCGGCTGTTCGGCGACGCCGACCCGCTGGGGCGCGGCCTGCTGCTGGACGGGGCCACGCCGGCGCGGGTCGAGGCCGTCGTCGCCGACTGGCCGGCGGCCAGCCACCTCGACCTCGGCATCCTCGCCGGCTGGGAGAGCGCCGCCAATCCCGCCAGGCGCCCGGCCGAGCGCGACGCCTGGTTCCACATCGGCACGCAGAGCTACGCCCTGCTGCGGCAGGGGGAGAGCGCCGCCGGCCTGTCGGCTTCCCTGGCCGACCTGCTGGAGCGGCGCATCCCCGCCGGCCAGCGGCCCGACGGCGCGCCGCCGGTGGCCGACTTCGCCGTCGCCCGCCCCGACCCCGTGCGCGCCATCCATCTTTCCGACACCGGGCCGGCCGGGCTGGCGGTCAAGCCGCCGGGCAGCCTGGGGACGGTACAGGCCTTCGCCGGCGTGGCGCTGCTGGTGCTGGCGCTGGCCGGTTTGAACTTCGCCAACCTGACCGCCGCGCAGGCCGCCCGCCGCCGGGGCGAGGCGGCGGTGCGCAAGGTCCTGGGCGCCACCCGTGGCCGGCTGCTGGCGCAGTTCCTGCTGGAGGCGGCGCTGGCGTCCCTGGCGGCGCTGGTCCTGGCGCTGGCCTTGGCGGAACTCGTGCGCCCCTGGTACGAGGCGGCGCTGGGCCGGCCGCTGCTGGGCGGCGCGCTGCGGTCGCCCCTGATGCTGGCTGGGCTGGTCGGACTGGCGCTCGCGGTCGGGCTGCTGG
>DASPKT010000194.1:0-25108 GCA_035627915.1 Azospirillaceae bacterium | reverse complement strand
TGCCGATCCGGTCGCGCAGCTTCAGGTCGGCCCCGTTCCAGCGCAGGGCGCCGGACAGGTGCAGCTCCGGCGTCACCGACCAGGTGTCGCTGGCATAGGCGCCCAGCAGCAGGCTGCGGGTCTTCAGCCCGACATTGAAGGCATCGTTGCCGATCCCGACGTCCAGGCTGTCCACACCCCGGTCCTCCCCCAGCGTGCCCAGGCTGGAACCGCTGGCATAGCCGGTCCGCGCGTGGTCGGCGGTGCCGCCCAGGACCAGCACGTTCTCCCGCCCGGCCAGGCTGCCGGTCCACACCAGCTGGCCGCTGGCGCCCCAGGTGCGGGTGCGGGTGCGGGTGGTGTTGAAGACGGCGTCGGGCTCCTCCTCCAGGTCGAGGACGGGGGCGCCGGAGGGGTCCAGCAGAACCTCCGGCTCGCCCTCGACCTCGACGCCGTCCTCCTCCTCCTCGACCTCGGCGCCGAAGCAGAGGGCGCCGTCGGGCGCGGTGAAGCCGGGGACCAGGCCGACGAACTCCCCGCACTCCTCGAACTCGGCCTGGTCGCCGTTGACGGTGCCGCGCCTGAGGCGCCGGTGGAAGGCGCCGCCCTGGAGGACCATTCCCTCCGCCACTTCCGTGCTGCCGCGCAGCGCCGCGGCGAACAGCCGGCTGTCGGTGCGGTCGGGATAGGTGAAGACGGCGTCGCGGTCCTCGGCCAGCAGGTCGGCCGGGGCGGGGCCGTTGCCGGACAGCTCCGACGCCGCCCCGGTCAGGCCGAGGCCCAGCTCCGAGGCGCCGCCACGCCAGGCGACATCGGCGTGGGCGCGCCGGATGCGGCTGGGGCTGCGGTCGCGCCAGCCGCGGTCGCGCACCCAGTCGGCGCCGGCGTACCAGCCGAAGGCCCCGTCCGAGCCGCCCGCCTCCGCCACGGCGGAGCGGCGGCCGAATGAGCCGAGCGCGCCCTCGGCGCGGGCGCCGGGCGCCCGGAACCCGTCCTTCATGGTGAGTTCCACCGATCCGCCGATGGCGTTCAGCCCGTAGGTGGGGCTGGAGCCCGGCACCACCTGCACGCCGTCGACGGCGAACACCGGCAGCAGGTCCCACTGCACCACGTCGCCGAACGCCTCGTTGGCGCGCATGTGCCCCTGGTAGACGGCGACGCCCTGCGGCTCGCCCAGGGCCGGGGCGGCGGTGAAGCCACGCAGGGTCACCCCCTGCTGCAAGGGGTTGCCGAGAGAGTCAACGGCCGACACCGCGCCCAGCCGGCGCGACAGGCCCTCCGACAGGTTCTCGGCGCCGGGGCGGCCGACCTCTTCCGACGACAGCACCTGGACGTTGGCCGGGACCCGTGCCAGAGGGATGCCGGCGCCCGCCGGCGCCACGCCGATGACGACGATCTCCCCTTCCGCCGCCGCGTCGGCCCGCGCGTCCACGCCGGGCGTGCCCAGCATGCCGGCGGCGATCAGCGTGCCCGCGGCGAGGCGCGCGGTTCCCTTGCGTCGTGTCATGGCGCCCGCTCCCCCGTGGCGGCCCGTCCGCCGGCGGCGGCGGGCCCTTCTTTCCGCTCTCCATAGAAGCGAGGGAGCGGCGCGCGGCGCAATGGGACATAGGGGGAAGCGGAATGTCGCGTGCCGTCAGGGACGCTTGTCCCCGACCGCCCGCGTCGGCGAGCGGATCAGGCCCGAAACCGGCGCCGGGTTTGAGGGGAACCCGTCCCGGATCGGCTGCCGGAGGCCGCGGGGACCTCCGGCGCCGTGGACGCCCTCAGCGGCTGGGCCCGCCGGAACCGCCCGAACCGGTCTGGCCGGAGGTCTGGCCCGCCTTCTGGCCGGAGGACTGGCTGGCAGCGGTGCCGCCGGTGTCGCCCTGTTCCACCTGGGCGCCGGTCGCCGCCCCCTGGCGCTTCTCCGCCAGCGACTGGTCGGGCAGCGCCCCCGTGGTCGTGGTGGCGGCGCCCTGGTTCTGCGTGTCGGACTGGCTGACGCCCTGGCCGCTGGCGGCACCCTGCCGCTCCGCCGCGAGCGAGCCGCCGGGCAGCGCGCCCGTGGTCGTGCTGGCGGTGCCGCCGGTCGTCGCGGTCGAGGTGCCGCCCGCCGTGCCGCCCGTCCCGCCGGCGGTCGTCACGTCGGCCCCGCCGGTGCTGTAGGTGGTCGTGGTGCCGGTGGCGGCGCCGGTGCCGGTGGTGCTCCCGGCCGTGGCGCCCGTCGTGTCGGCGGCCGTGGCCGTGCCGGTGCCGCCCGTGGCCGGGGCGGTGGCCGTCGCGGTGGCGGTGTCCTGGGTGGCGGCGCTCGCCCCGGCCGAGGGCGAGGAGCCGGTTTCCCCGCCGGACTGGCAGGCGGCCGTCAGGGCCAGCGCCGCCAGGGCGCCGGTGAGCAGGGGCAGGCGCAGGTGCAACGTCTTCATCGGTTATCCTCCCGTGATCTACGAAGCGACTGGGGACGGGAGGCGGATGCCGCCGGCCGGGATATCAGGTCCCGGCGTCCCGGCGGTCCACCCTGCGCGTTCCCATTGCTTACCCCCATCAACGGGTATCCCCCCATCAGGTTGCGTCCGGGCTGCCGAAGCGGCAGGCGGGGCGTCGGACCGGCGCGGCCGGATGAGCCGGCAGGGGACGGAACATGTCTCAACCGGGGTACCCCGGACGTATGATAGCGTCAGGCAGGATATGACCGGCGCACGGCGAAAGACCGGAGAGGAGACGCGCCGGCGGCGCACCCCAACCCCGAGGCTCCCATGCTCAAGGCTCTCATCCTGGTCTGTTCGCTTACCGTCACCCCCGACCTGAAGGACTGCGTCGATGCCAACGCGGTCAGCGTCATGCGCCTGCCGGAGGAGGTCGCCATCCCCGGCCAGTGCCTGAAGCAGGGCACCGCCTACCTGGCGCAGACGGAGATGGGCCGCCTGCTGGCCGAGGACGAGCGGGTCAAGGTCGTCTGCGTCCCGGCCAAGCGCGAGGTGGCGGAGCGGCCGCTGAACCGCCGCTGAGCGGCCGGGCCGACGCACTCCCCACGGCGGCTCAGCCGGCGGCCCGCACCCGGGCGGCGCAGAGCTTGAACTCCGGGATCTTGCCGTAGGGGTCGAGCGCCGGGTTGGTCAGGATGTTGGCCGCCGCCTCGCGGAAGCAGAAGGGGATGAAGGCGCTGCCAGGCGTCACGTCGCGGTCGGGCCGCGCCGTCAGCCGGATCACGCCGCGCCGCGTCTCCACCTCCACCAGCCCCGACGGGCCGACGCCCAGGCGCCGCATGTCCTTGGGCGAGAGCGCCACGAAGGGCTCCGGCTCCAGCGCGTCGAGCGCCGCGGCGCGCCGCGTCATCGACCCGGTGTGCCAGTGCTCCAGCACCCGGCCCGTGGTCAACAGCCAGGGGAACTCCCCGTCCGGCGGCTCGTCCGGCGGCACCAGGCCGACCGGTACCAGCTTGGCCCGGCCCGTGGCGGTGGGGAAGCCGTCGCCGAAGATGACCGCGCGGCTCTCCCCCGTCTCCGGGTCCAGCGGGTAGGTCACCGACCCCTCGCGCTCCAGCCGGTCCCAGGTGATGCCGGCCAGCGACGGCATCAGCGACGCCATCTCCGTGAACACCTCGCCGGCGGCGCGGTGGCGCCAGGGCAGGCCCAGGCGGATGGCCAGCTCCTCGATCAGCCAGAGGTCCTGGCGCGCCTCGCCCGGCGGGTCCAGCGCCTGCCGGCCCAGCTGCACCCGGCGGTCGGTGTTGGTGAAGGTGCCCGTCTTCTCCGGGAAGGCGGAGGCCGGCAGGATCACGTCGGCGTAGGCCGCCGTCTCGGTCAGGAAGATGTCCTGCACGACCAGGTGCTCCAGCGCCGCGAACGCCTCGCGCGCGTGGTTCAGGTCGGGGTCGGACATGGCGGGGTTCTCCCCCATCACGTACATGCCGCGGATGGTGCCCGCCTTGATGGCGTGCATGATCTCCACCACCGTCAGCCCCGGCTTCGGGTCCAGCGCGGGCACCTCCCAGGCCGTCTCGAACAGGCGGCGCACGTCGGTATTGCCGACCGGCAGGTAGTCCGGGAACACCATCGGGATCAGGCCCGCGTCCGAGGCGCCCTGCACGTTGTTCTGGCCGCGCAACGGATGGAGCCCGGTGCCGGGGCGCCCCACCTGCCCGGTCAGCAGGGCGAGCGCGATCAGGCAGCGGGCGTTGTCGGTGCCGTGCACGTGCTGGCTGATGCCCATGCCCCAGAACACGATGGAGGCGCGCGAGGCGGCGAAGAGCCGCGCCACCTCGCGGATGGTGGCGGCGGGGACGCCGCAGACCGGCTCCATCGCCTCCGGCGTGAAGGCGCGGATGTTCTCCACGAAGGCGTCCAGCCCCTCCACGTGGGCGTCCACGTAGGCGCGGTCGACCAGCCCCTCCTCCACGATGGTGCAGAGCATGGCCGACAGCAGCGCCACGTCGGTGCCGCCCTTCTGGCGCAGGCTGTAGGCGGCGAAGGCATCCAGCTTCTGGCCGCGCGGGTCGGCGATGATCAGCGTCGCCCCGTTCCGCCGCACCGCCTGCTTGATGTAGGTGGCGGCGACCGGGTGGTTGACGGCCGGGTTGGCGCCGATGATGAGGATCACCTCGGCGTCCAGCGCCGCGTGCACCGGCGCCGTCACCGCACCCGAGCCGATCCCCTCGATCAGCGCCGCCACGGAGGAGGCGTGGCAGAGCCGGGTGCAGTGGTCCACGTTGTTGGTGCCGAAGCCGGTCCGCACCAGCTTCTGGAACAGGTAGGCCTCCTCGTTGGAGCCCTTGGCCGAGCCGAAGCCGGCCAGCGCGCCGCCGCCGTGCGCGTCGCGGATCGCGGCCAGCCCGCGGGCGGCGCGCTCCAGCGCCTCCTCCCAGGTGGCTTGGCGGAAATGCGTCCAGGGATTGGCGGGATCGACGCGGTCGGCGTCCGCCGGGTGCTTGGGCACGTCCTCGCGGCGCACCAAGGGCACAGTCAGCCGCTCGGGATGGCCGACATAGTCGAAGCCGAAGCGCCCCTTGACGCAGAGCCGGTTCTGGTTGGCCGGCCCCGGCCTGCCGTCCACCGACAGCAGCGCGTCGCCCCTGATGTTGAAGCTCAGCTGGCAGCCGACCCCGCAGTAGGGGCACAGGCTGTCCACCGAGCGGTCGGGGCGCGCGGCCACGCGGCCGGCCGCGTCCACCACCGAGGCCGGCAGCAGGGCGCCGGTGGGGCAGGCCTGCACGCACTCCCCGCAGGCGACGCAGGAGCTGTCGCCCATGGGCACGTCGGCGTCGAACACCACCTTGGTGCCGTTGCCGACATAGGCCAGCCCGATCACGTCGTTGCTCTGCACCTCGCGGCAGGCGCGGGCGCACAGGCCGCACTGGATGCAGGCCTCCAGCTGCACCGCCATGGCGGGGTGACTGAAGTCGGGCGCCGGCCGTGCCGCCGCACCGGGGAAGCGGCTGCCGGCCACGCCCAGCCTCTCCGCCCAGCGCCAGAAGGCGCTGTCGGGGTCGGGCGAGGCCTCGCGCGCCGGCAGGTCGGCGGCCAGCAGCTCGAACACGCCCTTGCGCGCCCGCGCCGCGCGGTCGGACGCGGTGGAAACCTCCATGCCGGGCGTCGGCACGCGGATGCAGGAGGCGACCAGCGTGCGCTCGCCCTTCACCTCCACCATGCAGGCGCGGCAGTTGCCGTCGGGGCGGTAGCCGGGGGCGGGCCGGTGGCAGAGATGGGGGATGTCCACCCCCTCCCGCTTGGCGACCTCCCAGATGGTCTCGCCCGGGGCCGCGGTGACCTCTCGGCCGTCGAGGTGGAAGGGGGTGCTCATGCCACCTCCCCGGGGAAATAGCGCAGGATGGATCGGAAGGCGCTGGGCGCCGCCTGGCCCAGGCCGCAGATGCTGGCGTCGGCCATGCAGGCGCCGAGCTCCTCCAGCAGCGCCGCGTCCCAGCGCGGCCGCGCCATCAGCGCCGCCGCCTTCTCCGTGCCCACCCGGCAGGGGGTGCACTGGCCGCAGCTCTCGTGCCGGAAGAAGCGCATGAGGTTCAGCGCCGCGTCGCGCACGCTGTCCCGGTCGGAGAGGACCACCAGGGCGGCCGAGCCGACCATGGCGCCGTGCGCCTCCAGCGTGCCGAAATCCAGCGGCAGGCCGCCCATCGCGGCCGGCAGGATGCCGCCCGACGCACCGCCCGGCAGGAAGGCGTGGAAGCGGTGGCCGTCCGCCATGCCGCCGCAATGCTCCTCGATCAGCTCCAGCGCGGAGATGCCGGACGGCGCCACCTTGACCCCCGGCTCCCGCACCCGGCCGGAGACGGAGTAGGAGCGCAGGCCCTTGCCGCCGTTGCGGCCGTGCGACAGGAACCAGGCCGGCCCCCGCTCCACCAGGTCGCGCACCCAGTACAGCGTCTCCACGTTGTTGATCAGGGTGGGACGGCCGAACAGGCCGCGGACGGAGGGATAGGGGGGCTTGTGCCGGGGCAGGCCGCGGCGGCCCTCGATGCTCTCCAGCATCGCCGATTCCTCGCCGCAGATGTAGTTGCCGGCGCCGCGGCGCAGGTGCACCGGGGGCAGCGGCAGGCCCAACTCCGGCAGCCGCGCGATCTCCCGCGCCAGCACGGCGCGGGCGTCATCGTACTCGTCGCGCAGGTAGAGGTAGACCGCCTCCGCCTGCACCGCCCAGGCGCCCAGCAGCATGCCCTCCAGCACCCGGTGCGGGTCGGTCAGCAGGTGGTGGCGGTCCTTGAAGGTGCCGGGCTCGCTCTCGTCCGCGTTCACCGCCATCAGCCGGGGTGCCGGCTGCGCCGCGACCGCGCGCCACTTGCGCCCGGTGGGGAAGCCGGCGCCGCCCAGCCCGCGCAGGCCGGCGTCCTCCAGCGGGGACAGCAGCGCCTCCAGCGCCAGCGCGCCGCCGTGGCAGGCGCGCAGCAGGGCGTAGCCGCCGCCGGCGAGATAGTCGTCCAGCCCGCCGGCGGGTGCCGCCGGCTCGGCCGCCGGCCCCGCCTCCAGCCGCGCCGCGACGGCATCGGGCGTGGCGCGGGTGACGGCGCCGCCGCGCAGACGGGCGCAGGGGGCGGCGTCGCAGCGGCCGAGGCAGGCCACGGCCTTCACCTCCGCCCGGCCGTCGAGCCTTCGCGCGAGGTCGGCCTGCAGCGCGTCGGCCCCGTGCATCGCGCAGGTGAGGCTGTCGCACACCTCCACCAGGGGCAGCGGCGCCGGCGCGCCGTCCGCCACCACGCGGAAGCCGTGGTAGAAGGTCGCCACCTCGAACACGGCCGCGTCGGGCAGGTTCATCTCCTCGGCCAGCAGGCGCAGGTCGTCGCGGGTCAGGTACCCCTGCGCGTCCTGCACCGCGTGCAGCCGCTCGATCAGCAGGGACGGGTCGGGGCCCGGCCGGCCGCGGTCCAGGGTGCCGGCCGTGGGGCCGCCGATCCCGCGGGTGCCGCGGGGGCCCCCGTCCGTCCGTACCGATGCCGACATGCGTTCAGGGGCCATGATGCGTGCCTATGCGGGGGCGGCGCCGGGCCCGCCCTCCGGCGGGGGAGCGGTCGGGCAGGAGCCGCTAAGGTACAAGGAGTCGCACGAACCGGGAGCGCCGTTCAACAAAGACGCCGCGTTCCGCAATAGAGAAATCCTATTGTCATGAAACAATTCCATCCGTCGTCCCGGCATGGCTGACGCCGCGGCGGCAAGGACTGCGCCGATCCGTTCGTATTAATTCGGATTAACCATGCATCCGGCCGGCTCTACTGTCCAGTCGCCCGCGCCGCGCATCGGCGGGCCGCGTCATCCCGGGCCGTTCGGCAGCATCCTCAGCGTCACCTGGTAGAGCGTCACGGTGCCCTGCGCCGGCTGGTGGTCGAACCAGCAGACCGGCACCAGGGTGGTCTCCGGCCCGGCCTGGGGCTTGACGTGCGCGACCCCGGTCACGGCCGCCAGATAGCCGTCCGGCGGCGGCGCGTCGCCCGGGCCCGGCTGGGTGGCGCCGACGCGCTCCGCCCAGCTGCCGGAGATGCGGCGGCCCATGTCGCCGGGGGCCATCTTCTCCCGCCAGTCGATGGCGGCGCCGACGCGCACCTGTTCGGCGATGGCCTGCATCGCCCGCTGCTCGCACGCCGCCATCATGTCGGGCGTCACCAGACGCACGGCCGCGTCGTAGGCGTCGCCGCCCGCCGGCTGTCCTGTTGCCGGAAGCGCCAGGAACAGGGCGGCGCCCGCCAGGGCCCGCACCACGGCAGTCCGTTGCATCCGGCTTCCTCCCCGTCGTCCGGCATTTACCATGTTGCCATCTAAGCACCGGGGCGGGCGGCGGATCAAGGCGCGGGCGGCGCACCGGCCCCGCACCGCCGCTGCCGGGGCACGGGACGGTGTGCGACGAAGGAACGCCCACGGCAGGCGCGGCAGCGAAGCCGGAAGACCGTCCGCCGCTCCGCGAAGGCGAGGCGGGCGACATGTTTCATGGGAGCCGACTCTTCCCCTCCCTCTGCCGGACACGCCCCCCGGCGCTTGACATGATGGAGCGCGGCTTGCTCCAGTCCGGAGGCTCCGGACGTCGGGCAGGGACATGCGCATCTATACGAAGATCGTCGGCGACCTCTTCCATCCCGGCCACGTCGCCTTCCTCGCCGCCGCCCGGGCGCTCGGGACACACCTGACCGTCTGCGTCGTACCGGACGAGCGGGTGGCGCTGGTGAAGCGCCGGCCCATCATGACGACGGACGAGCGGGTGGCCGTCGTCGCCGCCTGCCGTCACGTCGACAGGGTCGTCACCGACGGTCCCCGGGAGATCACCCGCGCCTTCCTCGACGCGAACGGCCTGGACCTCTACGCCTATGGCGCGGTGGACGAGGCGGAGGCGGCCGTGAAGCTGGCGGACTGCGCCGACCTGCCGCCGGCGCGGCGGGTGCGCCTGCCCTACATGCCCGGCATCTCCACCAGCGACCTCATCGACCGGGTGCTGCGGAGGGCGGCGGGCCAATGACGGCACCCCGTGCCCCGGCCGAGGAGCAGGCCTTGGCGGAGCGCTACCTCCGTTTCATGGAGCAGCCGGTGGTCCGCCGCTTCACCGACGGCGGGGGTCGGGTCCATCTGGCGACCGAGCGGCAGCCGCCGGAGCGGATATCCCTCCTGGCCGGGATGGGCCACCGCCACTTCGCCGAGAAGTTCGTGCAGGAGATGGCCGCCAAGTGGCAGGTCCTGCCGCGTGACGGCGTCACCCTGCACCTCTACGGCCGTCTGCAGACCAACAAGGCGGCGGCGGCGCTGCGCCTGGCGGACCTCGTCGAGAGCCTGGACCGCCAGCCCCTCGCCGCGGCGCTGGCGCGGTACCTCGGCGCCGGCAGCCGCGCGCGGGGAGCCTACCTGCAGGTCAATACCGGCCTGGAGCCGCAGAAGGGCGGGGTGGCGCCGGAGGCCGCGGCCGGCCTGCTGGCCCGCTGCCGGGAAACGCTGCCCCTGCCCGTCGTCGGCGTCATGGCCATCCCGCCCCGGAACCAGGACCCGGTGCCCCATTTCCGCTGGCTGCGCGCCTTCGCGGACGCCCACGGGCTGGAGCACTGCATGATGGGCATGAGCGACGACCACGCCGCCGCGATCCGCTGCGGCGCCACGGCGATCCGGATCGGCCGCGCCGTCTTCGCCTGCCCGCCGCATGGCTGAGGATCGCTCCTTTACCGAAATGTCGGCGGCCCTGCCTGACGGCCCCGCGCCGGAACCGGCGGCGGCCCTGGTCGCCGCGGCGGTGCGGGAGGAGCGGGCGGAAGAGGCGCTGGGCATCGTCGCGGCGATGGAGGGGCGGCTGCCCCCTTCCCTGTTCCACCAGCTCATGGCGAAGCTGCTGCTGGAGACGCCGGCGCCGGAGGCCGCCGCCCCCCACCTGGAGGCGCTGGCGGCGGCGGGCGCGCCGGCCGACCTGCTGACCGACATGCGGGTGGCGCTGGCGCTGCGGCAGGGCGACCGGGCCGGGGCGGTCGCCTGGCTGGAGGCGGCGGAGGCCGGGGGAGGCCGCCCGCTCGCCCATTTCCTGCGCAAATGGTCGTTGCTGGAGGAGATCGGGCGGCTGGACCCGGTCGCCCGCGAGGTCGAGGCGATGGCGGCGGCGATCCCCGCCGACCGGCGCCGGGAGCATGCCCTGCTGGAGCTGCACCGCTGCGCCGTCGCCCACAACCGGATGCGCTTCGCCGAGAGCGCCGCGCGGCTGGACCGGCTGCTGCGCGCGTGCGCGTCCGGCGGGATCGCACCGGCCCGGTCCGCGCCGCCGCCGCCCGCCCGCACCGCCGGCCGGCTGCGGCGCGTCGCGGCCGACATCGCCGCCCTGGCGGCGGCGCAGGGGCTGGAGGTCGCCTTCACCGCCGGGACGCTGCTGGGGCTGGTGCGCGACGGCGCCTTCCTGCCCGGCGACAAGGATCTGGACCTTGCCGTGCTGGGCCCGGCGGGGACGGCGCCGGTCGCGGCGGCTCTGCTCGCCTCGGGCCTGTTCCAGCCGGAGCCGACGCCCTTTCCCTTCGGCAGCTACCGCGTCCTGCGCCACCGGCCGACCGGCGTCGTCCTGGACCTGATCGCCCACGCGCCGGGCGACGGGGTGCGCCTCAACCGGTGGGAGGGGCCGGACGGCGCCCTGCTGCGCCAGACGGTGTTTCCCTTCTACCGCGCGACGCCGGCGGACTTCCCCGGCCCCGGTCTGCGCCTGCCGGTGCCGGACGGGGTGGACGCGCACCTGGCCGCGCTCTACGGCGACTGGCGCACGCCCGACCCGGCGTATGACACCACCCTGTCGGCCCGCAATCTCACCGCCCACACGCCCTACTTGGCGAGCTACGGCCGATTGAAGGCGGCGACGCTTCTGCTCGGGGGCCTGCCGGACCGCGCGCCCGCCCTGCTGCGTCAGCTGTCGGCGCGGGAGCCGGGGAACCGGGACCTTGCCGGGATCGTCCGGGACCTCGAAGGCACCCGCTAGGCGGGCGTTGCCGCCGGCGCCAGGGGCACCGGTCGGGCGGCGTGGCGCTCATGCGGAAGCGCCTCGCGTCGCCCACAGGGCCACGTCGGCGGCGATACGGTCGACGACGTCGTCCCAGCGTCCCGGTTCCGTCTGGCGGACGAGGCGCAGGGACGGGTACCAGGGGCTGTCGGCCCTCCCCAGTCCCCAGCGCCAATCCACGTCGGCCGGCAACGGCACCCAGGCGCGCACGCCCAGCGCGCCCGCGAGGTTGCAGGCCAGCGTGTCCACCGACACCACGGCGTCGGTGGCTGCCATCAGGTCGGCGTAGCGCTCGAAAGGCAGGGGCTCCGCCGTGGCGTCGATGACGGCCGGCAGCACGCCCGGCACGGCGCGGCCGGCCTCGCCGTGCTGCAGGTTGACCCAGTCGACCGCCTCCACCCCGGCGAGCGCGGCCAGCAGCTCCACCGGGATGGAACGCTTCGGTCCGCTGTCATGCAGGAGCTCCGCCTGGTAGACCAGCCCGACCTTGGGCCGATGCGGGCGGCCGCGCTCCGCCAGCCAGCCGCGCCGGCGCGCGACCTCCGCCGGATCGGTGGGGGCGTAGGGCACCGCGCCGGGGAGGTCCTCCGGCCGGGCTACCTGGAAGTACCTGGGCAGGCTGCCCATGAACTCGAAGCGGTCGAAGGCCAGGCGGCGCAGGTCGATGCGGGCCGCGGGGGCCGTCTCCGGGGCGCAGAGCACGTCCCGCACCTCCGGCATCCGCCGGAAGAACCCCGCCATGGCGCGGCGGGCCACCACCGTGATGCGCGCTCCCCGCTCGGCCAGCGGCCGGATGAGGCGGGCGAACATCACATGGTCGCCGAGGCCCTGTTCCGCCACCAGCACCACCGACAGCCCGTCGACGTCCTCGCCGGGCTTCAGCCGCCGGTGCCGCTCGGCCACGGCGGAGTCGCGGTCGGCCACCAGCGTGTTCGCCAGCAGCGCCAGCCGCGCCTCGTAGTCCTGCAACCCGTCGGCGTAGTCGCCGCGGCGCATGCGCAGCAGGGCCCGGTCGAAGACCGCCTTGGCGCTGCCCGGCTGCAGGTAAGCGACCCGGAGGCGGGGCGCCTCCGCCTCGCCGAAACGGCCCATCGCCTCCAGCACGCAGGCGAGCGTGACCAGGCAGGCGGCGTGGTCCGGTTCGTGGTCGAGGGCCGCCAGGACGCAGTCGTGGGCCGCCGCGAACCGTCCCCGGTGGAACAGTTCCGTCGCCGCGACACCCAGCGTCTCCGCCATCGCATGGCGCTCCTCCGGCGTGGTGGGGAGGTAGCGCCCGCTCATGACGTCCCCGCACCGGCATGCCGGGCCAGCGCCCCGGCGACGCGGGCCGCCAGCTCCGGCCAGTCGTTCCGGCGCGCCTGGCGGAACAGGCGCATGGACGGGTACCAGGGAGTGGCCTCGCCCTCCGCCAGCCAGCGCCATTCGCCGGCGAAGGGCAGCAGCAGCCATGTCGGCTTTCCCAGCGCCGCCGCCAGGTGGGCAACACCGGTGTCGACGGAGATCACCATGTCCAGGGCGCGGATGACGGCGGCCGTGTCGGCCATGTCGCCCAGATGGTGGTCGAGACGGGTCAGCCGGTCCGCGAACCGGTCTGCGTCGGCGGCGCGACCGCCCTTCTGCAGGCTGTATAAGCCGCATCCGGGCACCGACAGGATCGGCTCCAGCAGCGACAGGGGGGCGGAGCGGCGCCGGTCGTTCACATGGCCCGGATTGCCGGCCCAGGCGAGCCCGACCCGCAGGCCGGCGCCGTTGCGCACCCACGCCGCCGCGCCGCTGCCCGGCGCCGCGGCGAACGCCTCCGGAGCCGGCATCGCGGGGACACTGCCCGGTTCCGTTCCCAGCAGGCGCGGCAGGCTGAGGAGCGGCGCCTCGGCGTCGAACGGCGGCAGCGGCTGCGCCGGGTCCAGCGTGGTGACCCCGGGAAAGCGCGCCAGCAGGCGCTGCAGCGACGGCGGAACCATGAGGCAGACCTCGCCGCCCGCCGACCGGTCGGCGGTCGCGGCGACCGGCGGCAGGTAGCGCAGCATCTGGATGGTGTCGCCCATGCCCTGCTCGGCCACCAGCAGCAGGCGGCGCCGTCCCACGGGCGATCCGTCCCAGGACGGCGCCAGGCCCGGCGGCGGCTTGGCACCGTCCACGCGCCAGCGCCACTCGTACTCCTCCCAGCCCTCGCGCCAGCGTCCGAGCTTCAGCAGAAGCATGGCGCGGTTCATGCGTACCAGCGCCTTGGCCGGTTCCAGCCGCACCGCCTCGCCGTAGGCGTCCAGCGCCTCGTCGAAGCGGCCAAGCTCCTCCAGCGCGTTGCCGAGGTTGGACCAGCTCGGCGCGTGCGCGGGGTCCGCCGCGAGCAGCCGGCGATGGCAGGCGACCGCCGCCGCGGGATCGCCCCGGCGCTGGTGAAGCAGGGCCAGGGCGACCAGCGTGTCCGCGCGGTCCGGTTCGCGGCGCAGCGCGGACACGCAGCAGTCCACCGCCTCGGTGAGGCGCCCCAGCCGCTCCAGATGCCTGCCCATGCGGTGCATCACGCCGGCCGGCGGCTGCGGGCACCCCGCGGGGGGATCGTCTCCGCGCTCGAGCTGCAGCCGGATCAGGACGGCCCTCAGCTCCTCGTCCTCCGGCACCAGCTCGCCCAGGCGCTGGGCAGCCTCCGCAGCCTCCACCAGGCGTCCGGACGTCTGCAGGAGCGACAGCAGCCCGCGCTGCGCCGGCACCAGGTCCGGTGCGAGCCGCAGCGCCACCCGCAGGAGGGCTTCGGCCTCCCCGGCGTCGCCGGACAGGAAGGTGGCCTGGGCCCAGTCGACCAGGGCGGCGGCATCTCCCGGCAGCCCCATGGCGGCCGTTTCCAGGTGCCGGCGGGCCGCCTCGACCTGGCCGGCCCGGATGGCGAGGCGGCCGAGGGCGCGGTTGGCCGTGGGATCGTCGGGAAAGCGAGCCAGCACGGACTGCCAGCGTTGTCCGGCGCCGGCGAGGTCGCCCCTGGACTGATGGTCGGCGGCTTCCCTCAGCAGGTCCTCCCGCGACCGTTCTACCGTCAGCATTCCGCCTCCCATCGATGGATTTGGCGTCCGCCGAGCCGTGCCGCCAGCGCCTCGAGGGGCGCCTTCCAGTCGCCGCGGCGAGGCTGGCGGAGCAGCCGTGCCGTGGGATACCAGTCCGAGCCGTCTCCGGCCGGGCGCCACTTCCAATCCGCTTCCAGGGGCAGGAGGACGAACAGAGGCAAGCCCAGGCCGCCCGCGATGTGGGCCGCCAGCGTGTCCACCGACACCACCGCGTCGCAGGCGGCCATGAGATCGGCGTAGGCATCCATCGGCCGGTCCTCCGCCGTCGCGTCGATGAGGTCCGGCCAGGCCTGCTGCAGGCTGCGGCCGGGGGCCCCATGCTGCAGGTTGACCCAGTCGATGCCGGCGAGGGGCTTCAGGACATCGAGCGCGTCGAGGGGGATGGAGCGGAGGTCTCCGCCAGCGTGGCGCCGCTCGGCCTGGTGGACCAGTCCCACCCTGGGCGCCGCGGCCCTGCCCCGGGCCACCAGCCAGTCGCGCCAGTGCGCGACGGCGGCCGAGTCGGCGCGGAGATGGGGGCAGCCGGCGGACAGGTCCGCCGTCGCGAACAGTTCCAGCTTCAGCGGCAGGCTGCCGATCGGCTCGATCAGGTCGGGGGCCGCCGCCCGCAGGTCGAGGCGCGCCCGGGGCTGTTCCGGCGGCGGGGAGAGCACGGCGCGCACACCGGGCACGCGGCGGATCAGCGGCGCCACCGCGCCGTGGACGGCAGCCGTGACCTCGGCACCCCGGCGGGCGAGGGTCGGGATGAAACGGGCGAACATCACCTGGTCGCCATAGCCCTGCTCGCCGAACACCAGGACATGCCGGCCCTGCAACCCCATTCCGGCGACCAGCCGGCGATGGCGCAGTGCCGCGAAGGAGGACGGCTCGACGAGCAGGTGGCACGTGTCCTCGTCCAGCCGGGACTCGTAGTCGGTCCAGCCCTCGCGCCAGAGCCCCCGCCGCAGCCGCGAGGCGGCGCGGTTGAAACGGTGCCAGCAATCGTCCGGCTTGAGCGACGCCGCCCGTTCCCATGCCGCGTCGGCCTCGTCCGGGCGGCCCAACGCATCCAGCACGGCGGCATGGGTGGCGGTGCAGCGGGCATGGTCGGGCGCGATGTCGCGGGCGATCAGGGCGCATTCCAGCGCTTCCCCCAGGCGGCCGCGGTCCAGCAGCGCCTTGGCGGCGTAGCCGACGGCGCCGGCGGCGGCGATGCGCTCCATGTCCGTCACGGCCAAGCCCAGGACGACAGCTGCCGCGCGACGTCCCTCGTCACCTCGGTCCAGCCGGGCGCCGAAGGGGGGCGGCGGAACAGGCGGAGCGTGCCGTACCAGGGGCAGCGCCCTCCCTCCAGGCCCCAGTACCAGCCGGCGCCGGTCGTCACCATCGCCCAGGCCGGATGGCCAAGGGCGCCGGCGAGGTGGGCGGCCATCGTGTCGACGGTGAGCAGGAGGTCGGTCGCCGACAGGGCCGCGGCATATTCGTCCAGCGGCTGCCCGCGTACCTCGTCGACCACGCCCGGCAGGATGCCCGCCAGCGTTCCGGGCGGGGCGTCGTGCTGGAAGGATATCCAGTCGACCCCATGGATGCCGGCGAGCGACGCCAGCGCCTCCGGGTCGAGCGAGCGGCGCCCGGCGGACAGGCTGGCGGGGTTGGCGGACCAGACCAGGCCGACGCGGCGCCGGCCGGGACGGCCCCGGGCGGCGAAGCGCTCCCTCCAGGCGGCGGTGCGGATTGGGTCGGGCGCGAGGTACGGGGCTTCCGGCGCGTCCGGAACCTCGACGCCGAGGATGCCGGGCAGGTCCAGCATCGGGACCCAGCGGTCGAATTCCAGCCCGGTCATGTTGAGGCCGGTCGTGGCGCGTCCGTCCGGCGGCGCGAGGCAACCCTCCAGGACCGGCAGGCGTCCCAGCAGCGGAGCCAGCGCCGGCGTGCTGGCGAGGACGATCCGCGCGCGCCGGGCGGAGAGCGCGGCCAGCCACCGGGCGGCGAACAGGTTGTCACCCAGTCCCTGCTCGGTAAGGACGAGCACCCGCCGTCCCTCCAGCGGTTCGCCCGGGCGCAACCGGGCGTCGCGCCGGGCCGAGAGACTGGCGCGGGTCGCCGCCGAAATCCAGCCCGGCAGGTCGATGCGGCCGTGGAACAACGGCCAAGCTTCGCCGGGCCGCCCGTGCAGCAGCAGGGCGAGCGCCAGGTTGACGGCCGCCTGCGGCCGGCCCGGCGGGTCTCGCGCAGCGGCGCGCCAGTGGGCGAGCGCCTCTTCCCAGCGGCCCTGCCTCTCCAGGGCGGCGGCAAGGAGCTCCGACGCCCTTCCGTCCCCCGGCGCCTCCTCCAGCGCGAGCCCGGCGCAGGCACAGGCAAGGTCCGTCCGGTCTCGCCGCAGCAGTTCCGACGCGGCCCGGGCCAGAATGTCTGCGGCTGCAACAGGCATGGGATGCGTCCGGTCCGTCTGAGGCAGCAATGGCAGTACAGGGATGGATTAGGCTAAATTGCCTATCCCGTCGCCGGATTGGAAGCATTCCCTCGAATGCCGGCCGCCACCCCGGAAGGCGAAAGCCGGACTTCCAAGAGCAGACGCGCATGGTCGGCGCCGGGCATGCAGACCGGGGCCAGCAGTCGGGCACAGCCGCTACCCGGTTCGGCATCACGCCGCCTCCGCTTTTCGGCTTGACGCCTTGGATCGCAGCGCCCTTCTGCGGCGCTTGAACCGTCTCGCCTATGCCACCTCTTTCCACCTTCCGTATAGGCCTCGGCGGCATACGACAAAACGCGTTAGCCAAAATGGCTAGGCATTCTATCTTATGCGCCCGGCGTCGATAACGCCCGGAAGACGCAGTGGGTAGGAACGGAGTCCTTCATGCATCGCATCGCGGCCATGTCCCGGCCTCTCGCCTCCACGGATGCCGCCGAGCGGCCGTCGTCCGCGGAGATGGTGGCCATCGACGCCGGGGTCGAGATGCCGGAAGCCTTGGCCGCCTGCCTTCCTGCCGGCGTGAGGGTGGAGGCCATGCCGCGGGGCGCCACGCCGGCGACCCTCGTCCGGTTGGCGGCGTTGTGGCGGGGCGAGGTGGGTGTCCTGCACCTGTTCGCCCATGGCGCGCCGGGGGAACTGCATCTCGACGGCGGGGTGCTGACGCTGGAGACCCTGGACGCCCACCGCGACGACCTGGCGGCGCTGGGACGCGCGCTCGGACCGGACGGCGCGCTGCTGGTCTATGGCTGCCGGGTCGGCGCCGGTGAGCGCGGCCGCGCCTTCGTGGCGGCACTGGCGGAGGTGACCGGCCTTGCCGTCGCCGCCTCTGACATGCCGGTGGGCGACGCCGGGCGGGGCGGCGCCTGGCGGCTCGGCGTGCGCGCCGGCGGCACCGGTACGCACGCCCTGGACCTGCCCGCCTATCCCGGGCTGCTGCCGACGCAGTACGTGTTCCAGGCCACCAACGCCAGCGGTCAGGAGCTGTGGATCACCGACGGCACCGCGGCCGGCACCAGCATGGTCAGGGACATCAACCCGGGCACCGGCTCATCCGGCGCGAACGATTTCTTCGCCTTCAACAACCGGGTGTTCTTCCTGGCCACCGACGGGTCCTCGGGCACCGAGCTGTGGGTGACCGACGGCACGTCGGCCGGAACCTCCATGCTCAAGGACATCAATCCGGGTACCGACTCGTCTGTCCCCACCGAGTTCGCAAGCGTGAACGGCAAGCTGCTGTTCCGGGCGAACGACGGCTCGGCCGGCAACGAGCTGTGGGTGAGCGACGGCACCTCGGCCGGCACCTCCATGCTCATGGACATCTATGCCGGAGATTTCAACGGCAACCCGCAGGAGCTGGTCACCGTCGGCAGCAAGGTGCTGTTCGTCGCCGGCAACGCCGCCGCCGGCCGGGAGCTCTGGATCACCGACGGCACCGCGGCCGGCACGTCCATGATCATGGACATCAATGCCACGACGGCCGATTCCTCCATCTCGGGCCTGACCGTCGTGGGCTCGAAGGTCTATTTCTCGGCCAGGACGGCCGCCGCCGGTCTGGAGCTGTGGGTCACCGACGGCACCTCGGCCGGCACCAGCCTCGTTCTCGACATCAACAGCGGCACCGGGCACTCCGTGCCCTCCGACTTCGCCGCCTACGGCAGCAAGGTGCTGTTCGCCGCGACCGGAAGCGCGTCGGCCGGAGAGGAGCTCTGGATTTCCGACGGCACCTCGGCCGGCACGTCACTGCTGCGCAACCTCAATACGGGAAGCTCCCTGGGATCCTCCCCGAGCAACATCACGCTCCTCGCCGGTTCCACGGCCGTCTTCAGCGCGACCGGCAACGGGAGCGGCAACACCGAGCTGTGGGTGACCAACGGCACGTCCAGCGGGACGTCCGTCATCGAGGAAATCCGGGCCGGAACGTCGCTGGGTTCCTTTCCGTCCAAACTGACCCTGTTCGGCTCCAGGGCGCTCTTCCAGGCGGATAACGGCAGCAACGGCACCGAGCTCTGGATCACGGACGGCACCTCGACCGGCACCGTCCTCGTCCGCGACATCCTGAGCGGTTCCGGCGGCTCGTCCCCGTCCGAGCTGATGGTCCTCGGCAGCCAGGCGCTGTTCCAGGCCAATGACGGGTCCAAGGGTACAGAACTCTGGATCACGGACGGCACCTCGGCCGGCACCTCCCTCCTGGTCGACATAAGCAGCGGTTCGGCCAGCTCCTCGCCGAAGAGCTTCACCGCCGTCACCGTCCCGACGCCGACCGTCACGGTTTCCCCGTTCTCCTCGGTCTCGCCGACCGCGGGCGGCAGCGTGGATTTCATGGCGACCTTCAGCGGCGCCGTGGACGACCCGAACTCCGTCGACGCCGCGGACTTCCAGATCGTGGCCGGCACCGGCGTGACGACCGATGCGGGCATCACGGTCTCCGACAATGGCGACGACGACCCCGCCACCTTCAAGGTCACCGTTTCGAACGTCGTCGGACAGGGCACGCTGGGGCTGAATTTCGTCGACAACGACAGCATCTCCGTCGACGGCGTCCTGGTCGGCAAGGGCGGCGTCGGCAACGGGAACGCCACCGGTTCGACCCTGACGGTCAACACCCTGCTGAACCGCGTGGTGTTCTCGGCCAACGACGGCAGCTCGGGCACCGAGCTTTGGGTGACGGACGGCACCACGTCCGGCACCTCCCTCCTGAGCGATATCAGGACGGGGACGGCCGGCTCCTTCCCCACCCAGTTCGCGCCGCTGGGCAGCAAGGTGCTGTTCCAGGGCAACGACGGCAGCACGGGCACCGAGCTTTGGGTAACCGACGGCACCGCGTCCGGCACCTCGCTCCTGGTCGACCTCGCCAGCGGCGCCGGTCAGGGTAGCCCCGTCTACTTCACGCCCTTCGACGACAAGCTCCTGTTCGCGGCTTTCGGCAGCTCGGGAACGGAGCTCTGGGTGACGGACGGCACCGCGTCCGGCACGTCGGTGGTGCGCGACATCAACCCCGGAACCGGGTCCAGCAGTCCCCAGTTCTTCACCGCCTTGGGCGACAAGGTGGTTTTCTCGGCCACCGACGGGAGCACGGGCACCGAGCTTTGGATCACGGACGGCACCTCGTCGGGCACCTTCCTGCTGCGCGACATCAAGAGCGGTTCCGCCCATTCCACGCCTCAGGATTTCGTCGAGCTGGGCAGCAAGATGCTGTTCCGGGCCGATGACGGCAGCAAGGGCATGGAACTGTGGGTGACGGACGGCACCACGACCGGCACCTCCCTGCTGGTGGACATCAGGAACGGCAGCACCGGCTCGACACCCGCCAGTCTCACTTTGCTGGGCGACAAGGTGCTGTTCGCCGCCAGCGACGGCAGCCTGGGCAGCGAGCTCTGGGTGAGCGACGGCACCGCGTCCGGGACGTCCCTGCTGCGCGACCTCTGGGTCGGGTCCTCCCCCGGCTCACCGACGTTCTTTACACCTTTGGGCAACAAGGTGCTGTTCTCCGCCACCAACGGCAACAGCAGCAACGGCACCGAGCTTTGGGTCACGGACGGCACCTCGTCGGGCACCTCCATGCTCCGCGACATCATGAGCGGCAGCTTCAGCTCCTCCCCCAACCAATTCGCCGTCCTGGGCAACAAGGTCATCTTCACTGCCAATGACGGCATCACGGGCACCGAGCTGTGGATTTCGGACGGCACCTCGTCCGGCACCTCCCTGCTCCTCGACATCAACAGCGGGACCGGGAGCGGCAATCCCAACGGCATCGTCGTCCTGGGCAGCAAGGCATATTTCCAGGCCAACAGCGGCAGCACGGGAGCGGAGCTCTGGGTGACGGACGGCACCGAGTCCGGCACTTCCCTGGTGCGCGACATCAATGCCGGCTCCAGCGCCAGCAGTCCGACCCACATGACGGCCGTCTACCTCAAGGCCGCGGCGTTCGCCACCGTCTCGGTTACGGCCCAGACCGCCACGCCGACGAACGCCGGGACGGTGGATTTCCTGGCGACCTTCTCGGGCGCGCCGGACGACGCGTCGCAGGTCACCGCGGCCGACTTCGAGGCGGTGGCCGGCACCGGCGTGACCACGGGCACCATCAGCATCACCGACAACGGCGACGTTGACGCCAAGACCTTCAAGGTCTCCGTCGCCGGCGTCACCGGCAACGGCACCCTGGCGCTGAAGTTCAAGGACGACGACAGCGTCGTGGTCGGCGGCACCGCGGTCGGCGGCGCCGGCACGGGCAACGGCGACGCCACCAGCGCTGCCGTCACCATCGACCAGACCGCCCCGACCAACACCGTCGCGACGGCGGCCTTCTCCGCCGACACCGGCTCCTCCAGCACCGACTTCCTCACCAACTCGGCGAGCCAGACGGTCAGCGGCACCCTCGCCGCCAACCTGGCCGCCGGCGAGAGCGTCCGGGTGTCGCTCGACAACGGCGCCACCTGGAACACGGCCACCGCCACTGTCGGCCAGACCGCCTGGAGCCTCGGCGGCGTCACCCTGGCCGGCAGCAACACGCTGAAGGTCAAGGTCAGCGACACCGCCGGCAACGACGGCACGGTCTACTCCCAGGCCTACGTGCTCGACACCGCCCTCCCCACCCTGAACGGGGCCGGGTCCGACCCGGCGGACGGCGCCACGGGCGTGGCGGCCGGCGTCGACCTGGTCATCGACTTCTCCGAGGACGTGGTGTTCGGCTCCTCCGGCACCATCTACCTGCGCAACGTGACCACGGACGCCGTGGTGGAGACCTTCTCCGTGTCGGGCGGCACCGCCACGGCCAGCGGCGGCGGCACCGCGACCCTCAGCGGCGACAAGCTGACGCTGAACCCCGGCGCCGACCTGCGCTCCGGGACCGAGTACGCCGTCACCCTGGACGTGAACGCCCTGCGGGACGCCGCCGGCAACGGCATCGACGCCGTCGGCGACTACACGACCTACAACCTGACGACGGCGGCCGGCACGGTGACGCTGTCGGCCGGCAGCACCAGCCTGGCCGAGGACGGGGGTTCGACCACCATCACCGCCACGCTGAGCAGGGCCGCCTCGACCGACACCACGGTGACCGTCGCGGCGTCCGGCACGGCGACGGGCGGCGGTACCGACTACACCCTGTCCTCGACCACCATCACCATCGCCGCCGGCAACACCACCGGCACCGCGACGCTGACGGCCGTGCGGGACACGGCGGGCGAGGGCGCGGAGACGGTCGTCCTGGCCGTCACCGCCGTCTCGGGCGGCGGCGGAGCCACCGAGAGCGGGGACCAGCAGCAGACCGTCACCATCACCGACGACGACATCCCCAGCCTCACCCTGGCGCTGGGCGCCGGCCAGGGCGCCAAGTCGAACGGCGGGACGGCGACCTTCAACGCGACCTTCGGCCCGGCCGACCTGGACGGCAGCGGCACCGGCCTGACGGCGGCCGACTTCACCATCGAGAAGACCGGCACCGTCGGCACCGACCCGACCGTCTCGCTGAACAAGATCGACGGCAAGACCTACACCGTCTCGGTCACCGGCATCACCGGCGAGGGCACGGTCGGGATCAAGTTCGTCGACGACGACACGGTCAAGATCGGCGGCGTCAGCATCGGCGGCACCGGCGCCGACAACGGCACCGTCGCCGGCCCGACCGTCACCATCGACACGACCGCGCCGACGCTGGCCCTCGACACGATCTCGGGCGACAACCGCGTCAACGGCACCGAGGACGAGAGCAGCCTGACCGTCTCCGGCACCACCAACGCGGAGGACGGGCAGACCGTCACCGTCGTGCTCGGCGTCGGCCCGACCGCCGTCACCAGCACGTCGACCGTCACCGGCGGCACCTGGACGACGACCTTCACCTCGGCCGACGTGAAGGCGCAGCCCGAGGGCGCGCTGCCGGTCAAGGCGAACGTCACGGACCAGGCCGGCAACGGCGCCCCCCAGGCCTCGCGCAACCTCGTCTACAACAGAAGCGCTTCGGTGCCGACGCCGTCGCTGGCGTCCGACACGGGCGCCAGCAGCAGCGACTTCATCACCAGCGACACCCAGGTCAACGTGACCGGCCTGGAGACCGACGCGACCTGGGAGTACAGCACCGACAACGGCGGCAGCTGGAGCGCCGGCACCGGCACCAGCTTCACCGTCTCCGCGGGCACCTACGCCGCCAACCACATCCAGGTGCGCCAGACGGACGTCGTCGGCAACCTCAGCGACGCCGGCAAGATTGCCAGCACCGTCGTGATCGACACCAGCGCCCTGGCGCCCGGCCTGGCGCTGGCCAACGACACCGGCAGCAGCGGCACCGACGGCATCACCACCCTGGGCACGCTGGTCGTCAGCAGCCTCGAGACCGGCGCCAGCTGGGAGTACAGCACCAACGGCGGCACCAGCTGGACAGGCGGCAGCGGCAGCACGTTCGATCTGGCCCAGGGCTCCTACGCCGCCGACCAGGTGCAGGTCCGCCAGAAGGACGCGGCCCACAACGTCAGCACGGCCGCCAAGCTCGCCGCCACCGTCGTGGACGAGACGGCGCCCGCGATCAACACCGGCACCAGCACCCTCACCGTGTCGCAGCTGGCCGCCACGACCGGGACCGTCGTCGGCACGATCACCGCCACCGACACCCTCTCGCCCGGCGTCACCTTCGCCTTCGACACCGGCACCGCGGGCGGCGGCGACGCCGACGACCGGTTCGACCTCAACGCCGCCACCGGCCAGGTGACGGTCCGGGCCGGCGCCACCTTCGACAAGGGCACCGATCCCACCCACGACATCTACGTGAAGGCGACGGACACGGCGGGCAACGTGACCGGCTCGACCAAGCTGACGGTCTCGGTGACCGCCAACAATGCCGCACCTGCCCTCGGCAACCTCTCCGGCAGCACCGCCTATACCGAGCAGGCGGCGGGCGTGGCCATCGACGGCGACCTCACCGTCACCGATGCCGAGAGCAGCGCCGCCGGCACGCTGACCGGCGCCACCGCCCGCTTCGAGCGCCAGGGCGGCGCCAACGCCCAGGACGGCTTCGGCCATTCCGGGACCCTGTCGGCGCTGACCGAGGGCCAGAGCTTCAGCGTCGGCGGCACCGCCATCGGCACGGTCACGACGAACAGCGGCGGCGTGCTGCTGCTGACCTTCAACAGCGCCGCGACGATGGCGCTGGCGCAGGAGGCGCTGCGGGCGGTCACCTATGCCAACAGCAGCGACAACCCGCCGTCCACGGTCACCCTCGACATCACCTTCAACGACAACAATGCGACCGGCATAGCGGGGACGGCGCAGTCCGCCACCGCCACGAAGTCCATCGCCATCACCGCCGTCAACGACGCGCCGGTCCTCGCGACCGCCATCGGCAACCAGAGCGGGGAAGCGGGCAGCGCGTTCAGCTACGTCGTCCCCGCCGGGACCTTCACCGACCCGGAGGGCCAGACGCTCACCTACGCCGTCACCGGCCTGCCGGCGGGGCTCGCCTTCAATGCCGGGACGCGCACCATCTCGGGCACCCCGACGTCGGGCGGGACGAGCACGGTCAGCGTGACCGCCAGCGACGGGTCCCTGACCGGAACCGCGACCACCTTCCAGCTGACGGTCAGCGATCCCGCCCCGCCGCCTCAGCCGCCGCCTCCGCCGCCGCCCCCGCCGGGCCCGGTCATCGTCATCCCGCCGCAGACGACGCCGCCGATGCTGCCGCCGGTTCCCGATCCGGCCAAGGTCATCGAGGCGCCGCCGCCGGTCACGGTGACGCTGCCCGCCGCGGTCACCGAGGACGGGGCGCAGGTCCAGCGCGGCACCGGCGCCGATCCCAACCGCGGCGGCCAGACGGTGGAGCAGGTCGTGATCGCGCCGGTCTCGACCACCCGCCAGGAGCAGACCGGCACGCCCACGGCCAACGCCGACATCCGCATCGGCGGCGACAGCCAGGCGCCCACCATCGTCGCCACCCTGCCGACCGGCGTCGGCATGCAGGTGGTGGGAACGCCCACGACGCTGACCCTGGGCCAGCTGGCCGGGGCCGCCCAGGCGGAAACCGCGATGGTCAGCAAGGGCCAGGCCAATGTGGAGGGCACGGTCGCCACCACCGGCCTCTCCACCGTGCTGCCGTCGGACACGCCGGTGACCCTGCGCACCATCACGCCGACGCTGGCGGCCGGCCAGACCACGGCGCCCTCGCAGCCGATCGTGATCTCGGTGCCCACCTCCACACCCGGCACCGCCAACACGGTGGAGGCGGTGGTCGTCGACGCCCGGTCGCTGCCCAGCGGCACCGTCATCGAGCTCCGCGACGTCGACTACGCCGTCATCACCGGCTCGCTCTTCGTCACCGGCGGCACCGGCTCGAACGTCGCCATCGGCGACGATGCCCAGCAGTACATGCGGCTGGGCGCGGACGACGACACGCTGTTCGGCGGCGGCGGCAACGACACCGTCGGCTCGGTCGAAGGCGACGACATGATCCATGGCGATGCCGGCGACGACAGCGTCTTCGGCGGCGACAACCACGACCGCCTGGACGGCGGGACCGGAAACGACACCATCGACGGCGGCACCGGGCTGGACCATGTGCGCTACGCCGGCAACCGCGCCGACTACATCGTCAGCACGGCGGCCGGGGTGACGACGGTGCAGCACCGCAACGGCGGCGCCGACGGCACCGACACGATCACCACGGTGGAGCGGCTGCGCTTCGCCGACGGCGACCTGGTACCGGACGCGCGGGCCG